>NZ_JAAABJ010000337.1 GCF_009904105.1 Elizabethkingia argenteiflava
ATTAATCTCCAATTTTGGATGGGCATTGTCGATTTCTTAGCGGCTTCGTTTAATGCCAAATAAACAGATTTCAAAACCGCATCATCAGTAGGTGTAGTCTTCCCTTTTTTAGTACGAATTAAAATTAGACAATTTTTCATATTGTACACAATTTATTTTCTTTAATTATTATATCTTTTGGCACAAGTATAATTTGTCTTTGAGTCTTTTTTGCATGAGGCTATTGCCGTCCTTTATTCTGTAAAAAAAAATGACTTGCACCGATGGGGTTCTGTCTCCCATGGTGAAGCACTTTCTGGAATCTATGATGTCCGGTTAGCTTGAATACCTCCTTGCTC
>NZ_JAAABJ010000338.1 GCF_009904105.1 Elizabethkingia argenteiflava
AATGGGAGGTGAAAAGCTAGGCTATCAGGGTAGAAAAAAGGCAAAAACCACCAACAGCATTTTTCTGTGTGATAACCAGGGACAAATGTTGGCAATGGGAAGTCCAAAAAGTGGGCATCATCACGATTTATACCAAATAGAAGGTAGTTTGAAAGAAATTCTGTCCCTTCTAAGCGAAGCAGAAATAGATCATAAAGGATTGTTTCTCAATGCTGAAGCAGGATTTGACAGTGAGAATTTAAGACA
>NZ_JAAABJ010000339.1 GCF_009904105.1 Elizabethkingia argenteiflava
ATTTTTCTATAGATTTCAGGATTTATACTCGGACTGCTTGATTTGGTTTGAAAATTAGTGTATTCACCTCCTAAAACGCTTTAATAATAGTAAAATAACTGTTTATAAAATTGTCTAGGAGTGAAAGAAAATTCACCCAAAAGAAAACCTAAAAGTACCTCTGTTTTCCTTTGAGGGGGAGTTACGTGATGACCTATATTTGTAATATCCATATCACCTATCTGAGCAGCAAAGTTATACGCCGCCGCTATTTCGGAAAATTCTCTATTATTAAACCCTTTAGGATTCCTCAGATATTAACCCGCAAAACCATCTGCTTCTAGCTCAATAGAACGAGCGGTATATTCTCTAACAGACGGAAGATTATATCTAAATTGCAATTGGTGCCCATATTCATGAGCCAAAATCATCGCATTCACAATG
>NZ_JAAABJ010000340.1 GCF_009904105.1 Elizabethkingia argenteiflava
ATAAGCTGAATTATTTTTACCAGATCATATCTCGTCGAAAATTCTCTTTTTCCTTTGCTTAAATGAGGTAAAATCCATTGTTCTATTTTATCTTTGCTGATGAGTTCCAGATTATTAGTTATTTGATTTGCAATACAAAATTGCTGATTTTCTCGGAACTCTTTTACTTTTTTAAAAGTTTAAACAACTTCGATTATATAAATACAAAAAATGAGATATTGAATCATGGTAAAAGCAGTTATTTCTGAAGCTATTCTAGTGGCTAAACCCTGAAATGTTTTTGCAAAATTGATATGAGTTGAAAATTGTCCACATAGTTGTGAAATATTGGTTTCAATTCGTTTTCTAATCTTTGCTTTTGTGGTGGAAAACCGGGAAAAATGCTGTTGTTTTTTGCCCCTAGGCACTGAAAGACTGATGTTGGAATGATGGAATAAATCAACCTGAAGAGTTTTGCTTATATAAGCCCTGTCTCCTATTCAAAGGCTGTTTTGGAAAGTTTCCTTTATATCGTGCAGGTCATTTATATCATGAACATTTGCTGGTGAAAAATCAAACGAATACAAGATGCCATTTATCGCAAACTGCATGAAGTTTAAAGCCAAAGTACCCTGTTTTCTATGCCGTAGCATATCCAAATTCGGGCTTTATTGGCTCGATGGAACAAATTAATGAGGGTTTTTCACGACTGATTTACAACTTGAAACAGGGATGGAATCCACTACAAAAACAGCTGTGAAAACTGAAAATTTACAACTTAGGGTCTCTCTTATTTTCTCTATGTAGCAGAAAAGTTTTCTTTTTCTTCTATTGTATACACTTCTTTCTATTTTATCTTCCAAATCTGTTCCCGAAATACATATAAATAGTTGTAATTCAAAGCTAATAA
>NZ_JAAABJ010000341.1 GCF_009904105.1 Elizabethkingia argenteiflava
GCTCAGATTATAAAAATCCAAGCCTGAGGTTGTATCTCGAACTGTGTCATACACATTATCTTTAAATATAATATCTTATGGCACAAGAAGAATTTGACTTTGAGTCTTTTAAGAATGAGGCTATTGCGGGTCTTTATTCTGGAAAAAAAATGACTGGCACCGATGGGGTTCTGGCTCCCATGGTGAAGCACTTTCTGGAATCTATGATGTCCGGTGAGCTTGAATACCACCTTGCTCAGGATAAACTTAAGAGCAGATTAACCGTAAGAACGGTAAAACGAAGAAGACTGTGCGTAGTCTAAGTGCTGGCTCATTTGAGTTAGAAACTGGTCGTGACCGCCTGGGTACTTTTGAACCTAAGATTGTCCCCAACGCCAGCTAATCATTACCGATGAGCTGGAAGGTACTATCTTATCGATGTACGCTATGGGAGTGAGTACCCGAGCAATGGGGGATTATGTTCAGGAAATGTATGCTATGGAGATTTCTCCTGCAGA
>NZ_JAAABJ010000342.1 GCF_009904105.1 Elizabethkingia argenteiflava
AGTATTAGAATAGATCATTTTTTCTTATTAATATTATCTTATTTTGAATAATTAATTTTTTTTTTTTTTTTTAAAGTTTATTAATAAGCTTTAATAGATATTGATAAGAGAGTTTTGCTTGAAAAAAAAACTTTAAAAAAATTTTTGCTAATTCGAAAATAGTTTTTATATTTGCACTCGCAAAACAGTAACAAAGACAGAGAGTTTTTGTTTGAAGCTAAAAGAGTATAAGATCATTGAAATAAAGAAATAACAACCAAGTAAGGAAAAACCAAAGCGTCAATTTTAAATAGAGTTGAGTATAAGGGAAACAAACATACAATGGAGAGATTGATCCTGGCTCAGGATGAACGCTAGCGGGAGGCCTAACACATGCAAGCCGAGCGGTATAGATTCTTCGGGATCTAGAGAGCGGCGAACGGGTGCGGAACACGTGTGCAACCTGCCCTTATCAGG
>NZ_JAAABJ010000343.1 GCF_009904105.1 Elizabethkingia argenteiflava
GCTTCAAAGAGTAAAAATCTTCCGTAACTTTTATTATTTTGCCGTCCTTGTCTTTTATTTTGTTAGAGCTCTTAATTAATCTGTGCCAACGCTTTGTAATCTGGTAGGGCTGTATAGGCTTATCTCCGGGCTTTAATCCTTTAGAAAATAAATAATCCTTTTGTGATTTGCACATGTCTAAGATCTCCCTCCAATAGGGAATGGCTTGAGGTAAAATAATTTTTATAGTTTCAATATATTCCCTTCCTTTTTGAATGGTTACTTTGTATTCCTGATCGAGTAAATTAACATCTTTCTTTTGTAGCCTAAATAATTCTGAGGTTCTGGCTCCGGAAAGGAAGAATATTTTAAAATATCGGAAGAAATCGGGGTATTTCTCTTGGATATAATCATGTACTATTTGATATTTTTCATCCGAGAGGGTCTCCCGTATGGTCTTGGTAATTTTCTTTTTGATAATCTCTCTACAAGGATTATGGTCGATACACCCATATTGAATCA
>NZ_JAAABJ010000344.1 GCF_009904105.1 Elizabethkingia argenteiflava
CGCTATTAAATACTTTTATATATCATAATATCCTGATAGCTTGATGTAGGGGTACTTGAGACCTGCTTTACGATCTTTGTTGCTCCAGTGAAGGGCGTCTCAACATCATAATTATACTCGATCCATTGCAACAATTCGAGTATTGAAGATTTATTAGACGTGAAGTAGATATATGAAGTTTTGGTTAAAACGTTCAGCACGTTTAAATAGTTTGTCAATTTCCAGTAATTTTTATTCGACTAGGTACATATATCTGTAGAAAGATAGGGAGGATCCACTACATAGACGACATTATCAAGATGCTTGTATTTTTCAAATAAAGACAGATAATCACAATTATGAACAATCTCTACTCCTTGAAGATAGCCTTCATTTTCGTATTTTTTTTTTTAGTTATTAGGTTGTATAGTGTTTCTTTCTTGAATTGTTCTAAGTCCTTTAAATAGTGCATCGGATAGAGAATATTCTGAGAGATACTCATGTAATCAACGTAGCCTTTTTCTTGTTCAAGACGGTTTAAAATTTTATCCTTAATAGGCTGTGGAATTTTGATTTTTTTCCCTCCGCTGAGCAGATATCTCGTAAATCGGAAATTAATTTATTTGTCTTCTCCATGTTTTTTAATCTCTTAGTATAATTGTCGTAGTCGTTGAAAACCACCTTAGCATCAGTATAGTGTTGCTTAATGGTATGGCTCAGTAAGCCCGACCCACCGAAGAGATCGACATAAGTAGCATTTGAGGGAAATGATTTAAGAGCTTGTTTAAATTCTTTTGAAAAATTGCGTTTTTGTCCTTGAAAAGGAAGGGGAGATCTGTAATATTTTTTCATGAATTATTTATATTCTAATTTTTCAGTTTTTCAGTTTTTCATACCATTGCTTAGTCTCTTTATAACCAAAAGGGTTCTGGCTGTAATTGCCGGTGATTACCTGTCTGGTGGCTAAGATTGAGGGCTTAGCGGATAGCTTGTTTTTTTTTATTGAATGAAAACTTTGGAATCCATCGGATGCATCGTATAGATCAGTTGTTAAAAGATTAATTATTACTTAGAGCCTGTTTAAAAATAAGCGAAAAAAAATAATAAGGGCATCTAAAAGAAGTTTAGTGTTACGTTCTTTGAAGTGATAAAACTTTAAAAACATGTACTTAACCGACTTATCAGATGCCCATTGGAAATATATAAAAAAACGTTACAAC
>NZ_JAAABJ010000345.1 GCF_009904105.1 Elizabethkingia argenteiflava
CCACTTTTGGCTATTGTGCAGCACAGAAAACACGGTATTTTGGCTATAAACTTCATGCCGTATGTGACAAAAACGGGATCTTTCATTCGTATGATTTTTCCCCTGCAAATGTCCATGATGTGAACGACTTGAATGATGTGAAAAATAATTTTAAAAATTGTTTATTAATAGGAGATAGAGGATATATTAGCAAAGAATTC
>NZ_JAAABJ010000346.1 GCF_009904105.1 Elizabethkingia argenteiflava
CCTGGCGATGGTCGATTTGCCGACATTGCCTGAAAAATTCATGACAGCAATTTTCATTTTTTATTCCCTTTTTTCTGATTAACGGATTACGAATTGACAGTGACAGTTTCGATTGATGTTTTTTCTGGCGCGGTTGCCTCTACATTCGGCGCGGGGGTGGGTGCAGCGGCGGCGGCTGCGGCTGCGGCTGCGGCTGCGGCGGCGGGGGGTGTGGGCACGGAGGCATCCTGATATCTCAAGGGTGCTTGAGATCAAGTCGTACGCTCAGGAGATGGACCAGCACGATCTCCTCCCGATCGGCGAGGTCGCCGCC
>NZ_JAAABJ010000347.1 GCF_009904105.1 Elizabethkingia argenteiflava
AAACGAAAACATAATCTACGGATTAATTGGAACAGAATACTTTACCTTGTTAAAACAGGTAGTCAATGGCGTATCCTTCCCCAAGATTTCCCCAAGTGGCAACGGGTGTACTATTATTATAAAAAGTGTTCAGATATGGGTGCAATTCGAACTAGTGTTGGATGATTTACGAGGCATATTTCGAGTAAAAATAGGACAAAAATCAGAGCAATCGCTTGGTATTATGGACAGCCAGTGTATTCGCTGGGGCAATAACCGGTAATTAAAAGTTTTTGATGGCAATAAAAATATTAAGTCAATAAAACTTCATGTGCTCTTTTAAAAAAATGTAATTTTAATTTCAATCATGGTTACAATTGATAATATACATGATAGTAAGGCTGTTATTTTACTTATGCGCGTGTTAAAAGAAATGCTTTGTGGCATTAAAGTTATTCTGGCTGATGGTGGTTATCG
>NZ_JAAABJ010000348.1 GCF_009904105.1 Elizabethkingia argenteiflava
CAGTCTTCACAAACCTTGCACCCGATGTATTGCAAAAGGGAAAGCCCATAAACAATATGAGTTTGGCAATAAAGTGGGCTTGATAATGACATCAAATAAAGGCAAGAAAATTATTCTCGGTATTAAGGCATTTTTGCAAACTCCTTACGACAAAAACACCTTTGAACCTCTTTTAGAACAAATGGAATCAAATGGTCAGAATCTTCCCAAAGAGTTGATTTATGACCGTGGAGGGAGAGGGAAATCGTAAATCAAGGGAGTTAAAATCTCAATTCTGGGTAC
>NZ_JAAABJ010000349.1 GCF_009904105.1 Elizabethkingia argenteiflava
ATTGGTTAAATCTCTCATCATTCTTCGAGTACGATGAGGTAGTACGAAAAATCATATATACTACCAATCCAATTCAAGGGGTACATCGCCAGATACGCAAAATCACCAAAACTAAATGTGCTTTTCCTTCAGAACAGCCACTGATGAAGCTAATGTATCTGGGAATACAGAATATCAGTAAAATATGGACAATGCCTATCCATAACTGGGGTATGTAATTATCACTACTTTATGTTAAATTTTGAGAGAGAATTCTCAAGGAAAAAAAAAGCTTTTGAGGATCATTAATTTATAACCTGAAACAGTTCGGGTGACACTC
>NZ_JAAABJ010000350.1 GCF_009904105.1 Elizabethkingia argenteiflava
CTCGGCGTGGTCACCAACACCGGCTTCCTGCGGCGACTGGTCGCCAGCACCGCGTTCGGCACCGGCGAGGTGCACACCTCCTGGCTCGACGGGTCCGCCGCCGACGAGCTGCTGACCGCCCCGACCGTGCCCGGGTCCGCCGCCGCGCTCGCCGCCCGGTCCTGGGCCGACGAGCACCTGGTCGCGGGGCCCGGACCGTGGGAGGCGCTCGACGGGTGGCGCAGCGCCGGTCCCGCGCGCCCGGTCACCGTCACGCTCCTCGACCCGACCGGGCAGGCCCAGCAGGTGCCGGTCGGTCCCGGGGACCTCCCCCGTCC
>NZ_JAAABJ010000351.1 GCF_009904105.1 Elizabethkingia argenteiflava
CCCCTTGAATTGGATTGGTAGTATATATGATTTTTCGTACTACCTCATCGTACTCGAAGAATGCAGAGAGATTTAACCAATTGTCCAGCCAGGATTTGCAGGTCAGGGGATATTTTGTTGCCCACTTCTCTTCAAAGGCAAGCAGCCTTTGATTTCCCTGCTCTTCATTATTTGCCTTGTAGATTGGCTTCATATCCTCCATAACCGCTTTTTTATCCCTGTCTGGAACATAGCGCATGGAGGAGCGGATTTGATGAACCACGCAAAGTTGTACCCTGGTTTTAGGAAATACAGCCTCAACCGCTTCGGGGAAACCTTTCAGGCCGTC
>NZ_JAAABJ010000352.1 GCF_009904105.1 Elizabethkingia argenteiflava
GCTCAGATTATAAAAATCCAAGCCTGAGGTTGTATCTCGAACTGTGTCATACACATTATCTTTAAATATAATATCTTATGGCACAAGAAGAATTTGACTTTGAGTCTTTTAAGAATGAGGCTATTGCCGGCCTTTATTCTGGAAAAAAAAATGACTTGCACCGATGGGGTTCTGTCTCCCATGGTGAAGCACTTTCTGGAATCTATGATGTCCGGTTAGCTTGAATACCTCCTTGCTCAAGATAAACTTAACGAGCAAATTAACCGTAAGAACGGTAAAACGAAGAAGCCCGTGCGTAGTCTAAGTGCTGGCTCATTTGAGTTAGAAACTGGTCGTGACCGCCTGGGTACTTTTGAA
>NZ_JAAABJ010000002.1 GCF_009904105.1 Elizabethkingia argenteiflava
AGTTTTGCTAATACTACTTTGGAATACGTGTCAATAAAAGTTTGTTGATAAATATGTCCAACTCCTTTGATATTGCCTACGTAATAAGTGTCTTGAGCTCCTAAATATCCAGGATGATGAGTTTCATTTTCTCCATGAGCTTTTATCTCTTCCTTAGCCATGTCTAGTGCTGAAAGGTGAGATTCAGTAAGAACTACACCATCTTGAGCAGATTTGGCTTCTAGGGCTTTTAATCTTAGTTTAAACGTATTTAGATCGTGTCTTAACCAAATACTTCTGACTCCACCTGGTGATACAAAGAAA
>NZ_JAAABJ010000037.1 GCF_009904105.1 Elizabethkingia argenteiflava
AGCTTTACCCGATAAAGGTAAAATTGTGATTTTAAATCGATCTCATTAAGAAAGCGTCATAATCTGTAAAGTTCACCATGAATTTAATATACATGAACATGTATGGAAAGATATTAATCAAATTGATACTACTTTTTGTCAAAACCGATATTAAAGCATTCGGAACTTCGAAAAACACCTGTTACAAAACGCAACACATATTTTTAAATTTTTTCTTCACTTCTCCAAAAAATAACAAAAAAAACGACTTTTAGCCCGTATTAACTAAGCGGATAAAAACTGGAAATTCTCGGAAAATGATCTTAAAGAACG
>NZ_JAAABJ010000353.1 GCF_009904105.1 Elizabethkingia argenteiflava
TACTACCTCATCTTACTCGAAGAATGATGATAGTTTTAACCAATTGTCCAGCGAGGATTTTGAGGTCAGGGTATATTTTTTTGCCCACTTCTCTTCAAAGGCAAGCAGCCTTAGATTTACCTGCTCTTCATTATTAGCCTTGTAGATTGGCTTCATAGCCTACATAACCTCTTTTTTATCCCTGTTTGGAAGATAGCGTTTGGTGCAGCGGATTTGATGAACCACGCTAAGTTGTACCCTGGTTTTAGGAAATACAGCCTCAACCGCTTCGGGGAAACCTTTCAGGCCGTCTATGCAGGCAATCATAATATCTTCCACACCGCGTTTCTTCAGATCAGTGAGAA
>NZ_JAAABJ010000354.1 GCF_009904105.1 Elizabethkingia argenteiflava
GTACCCAGAATTGAGATTTTAACTCCCTTGATTTACGATTTCCCTCTCCCTCCACGGTCATAAATCAACTCTTTGGGAAGATTCTGACCATTTGATTCCATTTGTTCTAAAAGAGGTTCAAAGGTGTGTTCGTCGTAAGGAGTTTGCAAAAATGCCTTAGAGCCTGTTTAAAAATAAGCGAAAAAAAAATAATAAGGGCCTCTAAAAGAAGTTTAGTGTTACGTTCTTTGAAGTGATAAAACTTTAAAACCATGTACTTAACCGACTTATCAGATGCCCATTGGAAATATATAAAAAAAACGTTACAACTTGATGATAGAAAACGAA
>NZ_JAAABJ010000355.1 GCF_009904105.1 Elizabethkingia argenteiflava
ATAAAAATAGCAAATTTGAATTGCGAATCAAATAACTAATAATCTGGAAATCATAATTAAAGATAAAATAAAAAAGTGGATTTTACTTATTTTATTTAAAGGAAAAATAGTATTTTCGAAAATAGATGATCTGGTAATAATAATTCAGCTTATTGTAATACGCCTGATATGAGTCTTTCTGGAGGGAATTTTGTTTGAAAGAATATTTTGTCAAAGAGAAAATCTACTGACAAAGCATTTACTATTATTTCAATAAATGGAGCAAAGACGGCTCTTTCAGAAAGTTTTGTATAGTTCTTTAGCTCCTTAATAAAAGAAAATTGGAATGAATATGGGG
>NZ_JAAABJ010000356.1 GCF_009904105.1 Elizabethkingia argenteiflava
AATATAACCTAAATTAGTGCTATATGAATTTTTATGATCATTCCCAAAGGTTACTTTAGAACCCAAGTCATTGTAAATAACTTCTGGCTGAAGGCTTAAAGTGGTAGATATAGGAGCATTAAGGACCACCCCCGCGTTAAAACCTACTTTAGATTTTGTATCGCTGAGATTTTGGTCTTTGGAGATTGAAGATACGTTCATTCCTGCCTTAATCCCGAATTTTGGACCAGTTTGTGAAAAAGCAAATGTTCCCAT
>NZ_JAAABJ010000038.1 GCF_009904105.1 Elizabethkingia argenteiflava
AACAATGGATTTTACCTCATTTAAGCAAAGGAAAAAGAGGCTTTTCGACGAGATATGATCTGGTAAAAATAATTCAGCTTATTGTCAAACGCCTGACAACAGGCTGTCAGTGGCGTGAATTAAGTTTGAAATAATCTTTTGGCAAAGAGAAAATCTGCTGGCAAAGCATTTACTATTATTTCAATAAATGGATCAAAGATGGATCTTTCAGAAAGGTTTTGATAGGTCTTTTGATTCTTAATAAAAGAAAATTGGATATGTCAAGCGTTCAGTTGGACGGAAGCCACACCCCAAGCCGAATGGGAGGTGAAAAGCTAGGCTATCAGGGTAGAAAAAAGGC
>NZ_JAAABJ010000357.1 GCF_009904105.1 Elizabethkingia argenteiflava
TTGTAAAACGCCTGAAAACAGGCTGACAGTGGCGAGAATTAAGTTTGAAAGAATATAATGACAAAGAGAAAATCTGCTGGCAAAGCATATACTATTATTTCAATAAATGTAGCAAAGATGGCTCTATCAGAAAGGCATGGATAGGTCTTTCGCTCCTTAATAAAAGAAAATTGGAGATGTCAAACGTTCAGTTGGACGGCAGCCACACCCCAAGCCGTATGGGAGGTGAAAAGCTAGGCTATCAAGCTAGAAAAAAGGCAAAAACCACCAACAGCATTTTTCTGTGTGATAACCAGGGTCAAATGTTGGAAATGGGATGTCCAAAAAGTGGCCTTCATCACGATTTATACCATATAGAAGGTAGTTTGAAAGAAATCCTGTCACCTCTAATCGAAGCAGAAATAGATCATAAAGGATTTTTTCTGAATGCTGATGAATGATTTTACAGTGAAATTTTAAGACATTTTTTAGAAAAAGAAAAAATAATCGCCAATATTAAA
>NZ_JAAABJ010000358.1 GCF_009904105.1 Elizabethkingia argenteiflava
ATATCAAAGGCTGCTTTCCTTTGTAGAGAAGTGGGCAAAAAATTATTCACTGAAATTCAATTCCTGTCTGTAAAATTGGTTAAATCTCTCAGCATTCTTCGAGTACGATGAGGTAGTAAGAAAAATCAGATATACTACCAATCCAAGTGAAGGGGTACATCGCCAGATACGCAAAATCACCAAAACTAAAGGTGCTTTTCCTTCAGAACAGGCACTGATGAAGCTAATGTATCTGGTCATACAGAATATCAGTAAAAAATGGACAATGCCTATACATAACTGGGGTATCGCATTATCACAACTTTATGTTAAATTTGGAGAGAGAATTATCAAGGAAAAAAACAGCTTTTGAGGAGAATTAATTTAGAACATTACACAGTTAGTGTGACAATCCCCAGTGGAACAAAAAATCATTACTTCTATAAGTAAGGATAATATTGAATAACTGATAATTATTTTAACACTTAACGTCATATTAATTAATTTCAATTACAGATAATATAACATTCAAATTAAAAATTGTAATAAAAAA
>NZ_JAAABJ010000359.1 GCF_009904105.1 Elizabethkingia argenteiflava
ATCTGAATCACCCCCCGGTTCCCTACAAAAACCATAATAGGCAGCTTTTTAATGGAAGAAGTTTCAAGTAAGTTTTCTACTTTTTTAGGATCAATTTTACGGGCAAATCCTGAGGGCGCAAAACGTATTCATCGTAAAAGAGGGTATATACTCTCTGGGGTTACTAAATTTATGGTGATTAAAATCATTTATCCCTTTAAAAAACAACCCTCAATTGGCATGCCGGTTTTCGACTGTTTTAAATATAGAGATTCTATAATAAAAAACTTCTTCCTAAAAGTCTCCAGAATTATTGCTACCTGGCTTAATGCTGCTGATTAGATTGATATCCTTTTAAAATAAATTTGTTTTTTAAGAAGGATTAACAATAAAACACTCCTACCCCTACTTTAAGACTGTATGCAATATAATCGTATTGTGTTCAACTAGAATAAGGGTTTTATACGCCTAGTTTTATTTTAAAATTTATAAGTAAAAGAAGTTTTCTGATTCTATGTTTTTATGTGTTTTAATAAGAATGTTTTTTGAAATCTACACTTGGATCAACAAAAAACGACCTTAAAAGGTCGTTTTTTGTTACTTTTATTTTAATCGGTTATACTAGGAATAGAAACCACTTCATTGGTTTCCTTTGTGTAATCTACACCCTCGACTTCAAAACCAAATAATTGGAAGAAATCTCGGCGATAACCTCCTATGTCACTCACTTGTCCGAGATTATCTGTAGAGATTGAATCCCATATTTTTGCGACTTCTTGCTGTACATCTTCCCGCATCTCCCAATCGTCTATACGAATTCGTCCTTTTGAATCTAATAAAACCTGACCACTCTCAGCATAAAGCCTATCGGCGAAAAGTCGCTGCATCTGCTCTATGGTGCCTTCATGAATGCCTTTTTCCTTCATTACTTTATACAAAATGGAGATATACAATGGTACAACAGGAATTGCTGAACTAGATTGTGTTACCAAAGCTTTATTAACTGATACATAAGAACTTCCTCCTAAATCTTCTAATAGCTTATTGAGAATAGGTACGGTAGCTTCTAAATCATTTTTAGCCTGACCGATCGTCCCATTTCTGTAGATTGGAAAAGTTAATTCGGGACCAATATAAGAATAGGCTACTGTCTTAACACCTTCTGCCAATACACCCGCATTTTTTAAATCCTCTATCCAGAACTTCCAGTCCTCTCCTCCCATCACCGCTATGGTATTCTGAATTTCTTCCTCTTTTTCTACAGGCTGAATACTGATATCAGATACTACCCCTGTATGGAAATCTACGGTTTTATTGGTAAAAGCATCCTCTATAGGTTTAAGTACCGAAGCATAAGCTATCCCTGTTTTAGGGTGGGTGCGCCGGGGAGAAGCTAAGCTATAAACCACCAAATCTACCTGACCTAAATCTCTTTTAATGAGGTCTATAGTCTGTTGCTTTACCTCATCAGAAAAAGCATCTCCATTAATACTCTTGGCATACATACCAGCCTTATGTGCTTCTGTTTCAAAAGCAGCGGTATTATACCAGCCTGCAGTTGCCAGCTTACCTTCGGATGGGGCCTTTTCGAAGAATACACCAATCGTTGCCGCTCCCGATCCAAAAGCCGCAGAAATTCTTGAAGACAATCCAAACCCAGTAGATGCACCGATTACCAATACTTTCTGAGGTCCTTTTTTAATCTCAGTTTTAGACTTTACATAATCAATTTGATTTTTAACATTTTGCAATGCTCCCTGAGGATGGGCTGTAAGACAAATAAAACCTCTAACTCTCGGTTGTATGATCATAATTGCTAAATTTCTATATTTTCAGAATGCAAAATACGGAATTTTCAGGCATATCTTAGTAGTATAAAGCTAATTTTATATTCAAAAAAACAAAAAATATAGACCTCCGCTATTTTTAGTAAGCGAGCACTACCAACGTTAATTTCCACCTAGATTAAAGCCTTGTAAATCAAGTTTTTATAAATATATTTTTATCTTTTTAATCCCTGTAAATATTATACGTTCGTAAGGTTAATACACATTAAAACCATTATTTTTCTTAATTTATAACAAAAGTTTTATATTTGCAAAAATTTTCGGGCCCCGTAGTTCAACGGATAGAATAGAAGTTTCCTAAACTTTAGATCCAAGTTCGATTCTTGGCGGGGCTACAAATTACCTTAATAATCAATTACATTAACAAAGCACACTTTAGTTTTGATTTTAAGTGTACCCAACTTAAAAGTAAAAAAACTTTCAATTGAAAGACTTGTATGCTTATCGTTTATTTACAATTGAATCTTACAGCTTCACCTATTAACAAACCCTTTGTTGCACTTAAATTATTTTCATAGAGGAACATTGTCTGGAAGATACGAATATTTTTTAATGGTAAATTAACCTGTTTGCTTATTAAAGCAATGATATAATCTATATATCTGCAGGCAAACCTAGGAATGAAATAGGGTCAAAATAATCCCACTACTTTATACCTTAACCCCCGATATTTATCTATGAGGCGTCACCTTTGAAATAAATTGAGTTCAGATTTTAGCTCACTTCTCTCTATTGAATGTCCCTGAAATATATGCAAATCTGTTGTTTTTTTTACCCTTTAGAAATAATTTTGTTTAAAAGTTCTTGATACTGATCATTCATGAGTTATTTTCTTTTGAAATAATATTAAAACCCTGCGATTGAAAGATATATGGAAGTTCTCTTCATCATTCAGGCTTCCGTTCAATCCCATTTACTAGGACATTAAAAGATGTATATAAAGTATTTTCAAGATAAAAAGTGATTTTTTTAACCCGTGGTTCATTTAAGCAATACGAGTTTTTAAGTTGTTAATATTTCTATTGTTTATTTTATTAATGCATTGTATAACAGTCATTGCCATTATCTTAGATAATATTCTGTTCTTAAAGACATCAAAGGATTTCGCATAGTTTCTTCTAATCATAAACTGATCACATAATTGCGAAAATAAGGTTTCGATGGGCTTTCGGGATTTTCTAAAAATATAAGGCTG
>NZ_JAAABJ010000360.1 GCF_009904105.1 Elizabethkingia argenteiflava
ACATAGATTTAGGAAAGTTTTTGCGAAATTAACCCTACCAACCCCTATGCTATGGAAAAACTCTCTATTCTCTTCATGTTACTCAGTTTCGTTCTCTATGGTCAGTCTCCAGGAGGTGTCAGTGGAGCTGACGTATGGTTAAAATGGGTTTCAGGCCCTACATTATCCTCTTTATACCCCAACCAACTAGGTCTATTATTATAAACCTTCAAAATAGAATCAGATTTCTATACACTATAAAAAAACCTCTATGAAGCCATCACTACTAAGTATTTTCCGAAGACAAAAAAAACTTCTATACAGTCTGTTGTTTCTGATCACCTGGAGTCAGTTGTACGGACACAGCTACCAACAATATCTACTCAAATCCTCTCAAGTTGATTCATACCATTCATCCTTTTCTTTAGGAAGTGTTTCGCCCTCCGGCCTATTAGGATTCTTGTCGGGTCGCGTGTTCTCGCCCTCTTCAGTTCCTGTGACTAGAGAGTCAGTTGCCCCGGACAAAAACGAGCGTTCCTTCGTTCCTGAGTCTCCGGCATTATCGGCATATACATCTACTGAACCTCCTTCTCCTTCGGGGTTTGCTGCGGATGTAGGCTCACTTCCTCTTCGCAGCTATAGCTCGGATCTCGTTGAAGGCATCATAGGCAAAGACAGCCACCACCCCATCGATCAGGTTAACGACAACATCTTCACGGTAGAGATCGACAAGCAAGAAAATTTCAGTGGCGTAGCCTGGTTAGAATACGAGCTCTATGGAGTACAAGATGCCGGCGGCATTAGCAAATCCATCAACGATGGACTCTCTTATGGAGGGGGCTCAATAAAGCACGCGCCTACCTGGAGTTTACAGCGTGAAGTTGTAGACGCGTCCTTACTAAAATCGGGTACCAACACCATTCTGTTCACGATATCTCCAGAAGCCCATTACACCTATAAGATCAGGCACCTACAAATAAAACTGGGAAGATCTTTACCTCATGGCGTTGTTCACACTCATACTCCGAGAGTAGTGAATACGCATTATCGATCTGCAGAATCCGGTGTCTCCCATCATCTATCCTTTAGTGACGACATACAATTAGACATTCCGTCACACTCCTTAAAATCGAGTACAGTATTCTCCGTTACGCCCTTAGGGGTCTTAGATCTAGCGGCCTTACCTTCTGAGCTTCACAACCTGAGTTTAGGCGCTTCGGGTTATCGTTTACTTCCTCACGGGGATCACTTTAGCATTGCCGCGCGAGTTTCTTTAACCTACGATCCTGGCAAAATACCCGAAGGTTATAGCGAGCAAGACATACGCACCTTTTACTTCAACCGCATAGAAAAAAAATGGATAGCCTTAGAAAGGGACTCCGTAGACGTCTCTCGTCATCTCATCATCTCTCGCACGACTCACTTCACGGATATGATCAATGGGATCATCACACTTCCGGAATCTGCGGAGACCTCTGCATACGCCCCTACGACACTTAAAGATATCAAAGCTGGAGATCCGGGTAGTGGGATCGTTCAGATGCCAGCTCCTGTAGCGAACTCTCAGGGTACAGTTAGCAGTAGTTTACCCTTAAAACTACCTTCTGGTCGTCAGGGTCTTTCACCGGACTTAAGCATTTCGTACAACAGCGAAGGAGGCAATGGTTGGCTAGGCTTAGGCTGGGACCTTTCCGTACCGAGTATCAGCATAGACACTCGTTGGGGTGTTCCCATTTACGATGCATCTAAAGAGACGGAGATTTACAATTTTTCGGGAGATCAGCTGAGCTTCCGCTCGGGTGATCGCTATACCTTGCCCAATAAAATCGAAGGCTTCAATACCCCTCGTCTTTCAGAGCGTCAATTTTGGCCTCGTGTAGAAGGTTCATATAATAAAATTCTTCGTCATGGTGACCATCCTAGCAATTACTGGTGGGAGGTGATCACCAAGGGAGGGACTCACCATTACTTTGGGGGAGATGGACGTAGTGTCGTTGAAACGGCTGTACTACGCCAGCCTGTCACGGGCAATATCGGTCATTGGTCTCTTTACAGGAGTGTAGATTCCCATGGGAACTATATAGAATACGATTATGACACCACGTCGTATGGAGGTAGTCCGGGTCATGGTGGTCAGGAGCATGTTTTGCGCAGCATTCATTACACGCTTCACACGAGTCAGTCTCCTTCCCAGAGCTACCGTGTACAATTTATAACAGACTCTGGACGCAAAGACGTTCAGCTCAACGCTCGTTTAGGTTTTTTGCAAGTGTTCTCCAAGCGTTTAAGCAAAATATTGCTTTACTATGGCGAGACCTCTATAAGGAGTTACGATTTAAACTACAAAGCGGGTAATTTCCAAAAGAGTCTCTTATCATCTGTTACGGAGAACGATAGCGAAGGAAAAGCCTTCTATACCCATAAGCTGGATTATCACGATCCTCTCCAGGGAGGCAAGAGTCTTTTCAGGAGTGTTCAAAAGACGCGTTCATCCGTTCCTGTAGATAAGGCGAGTCCTCTTTACAACACTGTGGGAAAAAACAACTCCTTTGGAATGGCCTTTACGGTGGGTATTGTACCTCCTGAGGATGCCCTTCCCACAGCCAAGAGTGGTACGATAGGTCCAAACAGCCAGTACTCTACGGGTCAATCTCTGGGTCAGACCCTTATGTTGGATTTAGATGGAGATGGTCTAGCGGATAATGTATATCTCCCAGGGGGCAAAGGACGCTTAAACTATCTTAAAAACCATTTTGTTCCTGGCGGCGTCGTACATTTTATGGGCGGTCAGCAGAACATAGAAAACAGCAGTAGCTTTAGCCATGTCAAATCGATGAGCAATAATTTTGGCGTTGAAGCTACGGCCGGGAAAGTGGCCTTTTCTGGCAACATCAACTATTTGCATTCGTCGGAAAAAAACATAACCCTTAATTACATCGAAGATGTAAACAACGACGGCATACCTGACTTAATCGATAACGGAAAAGTAAAATTCGGATATCTCGAAAATGGTATTCTGAAATATACCGAAGATAGTAAACTAACACGCAATCCGATAACTACGGGTCCCTACCACTCGACAGTAGATGCCACGGAAGAAAAAGAATCCCGTGAGCAGAGCCCCTTAATGGATTTGGTAAAAGTATGGAAAGCGCCTTATACGGGAGAGATCCGTATTCAGGGTCGGGCAGCCTTAGATTCTGGTAGTAAAGATGGTATAACATTCATGCTCCAACATGGTGGTGCAGAGCTTCAGAGGAACCGTATCTCTTCTGGGGGAGTTCTTCCACTCTCTGTAGGGAGCCGGCGGGTACAAAAAGGGGACTACCTTTATTTTAGAATATCCTCTGTAGACAATGGCGTCAAAGACCGCTTAAATCTGGATGCCAAGATCGATTACCTTAGTCTCTCTGGGGGATCTATTGAACCTCCATATGATGAAAACTTCAAGAGTTACTACAGTTTCGATCTAAAGAACGACTATCTACTCAGTTCGAAGACGGGATTTTCGGCACCCTTTGCATCTAGCTTACGTCTGAGTGGTCACTTTATCAAAAAAGCGACCTCAGGCGTGGTGATTCTACGTGTAGAAAAAAAAACTGCGGGGAGTCATATTTTCAAGCCTTTATATACCAAGCAGGTAGGCACCCCAGCGAGCAGTCTCTCACTCAACATTAGCGATTCATCAAAAGAAGGAGATGTTTATAAGGTCTCGTTGAGTTCCACGTCCAATATAGAATGGAGTGACGTAGATATTGATGATCTGACGGCGATTTTCAGTGGCACGCTAGAGGGGAGTTCCACCACCACGACTCTTTATCCCCTAATCGACAAAAGATTTTACAACTGGACCAAGAGCAGTGGAATCATTCCTGACAAGCCCCATATAGGGGGTGGCGTTACACAGCTCAAGCCCTATCTGACCTTTAAAAATATAGATGATAAGCATCCTTTCCGGGGGGACATCCTGGTAACGATCAAAAAATACACGCGTCAGGGGGTCTTGCTCAACGCCCAGGATATGCGTCTGGACTTAAACGGTTACACGCAGCCTGTTTTCGATGGTGAGATCCAGGGTAAGACGCTGAACTTACCTGCAGTTTCGAATGACTACTACACCTTTGTAGGCTATATGCTGGAGGATAGCCTTCAGCAGGAACAAATAGACCATGCAAAATTCAAGACCTCTGGAGGTTTATTTCCGGCGAACATTTTCGTTTCCGATAGCGATGCTCTGCTTGAACAGGATCCTTCAGATAGCAACAAGCAGATTACGAATAAAAAAGATGACGGTCGCTTTGGTCCCATGTACCGTAACTGGGGACAGTTTATCTACAATGGAGGCTGGGGGAACTACTCTTCTTCAGAAAATCCTCATTGGGACAGCCGTCCGATAGATGAGGGTGTTCTGACCATAGATACGAGTGATCATAGCAAAAGCGATCCGAATACAAGTACGTCTGTTCCCGTTTATCGGCAGCGTTGGTTTCAGCTTCTGGCTTACCGAGGGGTAGATCCTGAGCATAGCGATTCCTCGACGTTGGTATCCCGTTACCAGGGCAGCAAGCCGAATATCTACGTGGACTCGAATATGCTGAGTACATCTCGCTTAGGAGGCGATGATATCTCGGAGATGTTGGGTCAGGGGAGCAACAGCGGAGGGGGTCATTTTGCGCCTCTTAAAGTCTCCAAGAGCAAAATTCAGTCCTTAGGAGGGGGTATAGGTATGGAATATTCGAACTATGGATTGAGCAGTGGCGAGGGTCACATCAAAAACCTCTCCAACTATATAGACCTCAATGGCGACGGTTATCCGGATGTTGTTCAAGGCAGTCAGATACAGTATACGCATATGCTGGGGGGCTATGGTGTACATCGAGGCGATATGAATATAGAAAACAGCCCAGTGATAAGTGATGACAGGAGTAAGACAAAAGGATTTAGTGCTGGAAACAATGCGAGTTTGCCTTTCAAATCGGATAGCCAGTCTCAGTTATCGATACGCTTATCTCAGGCGGGCTATAACATGGGTGCGGGGCTTACGACCCAGAGTGACTACAGCGACTACGACCTGATCGACATCAATGGAGATGGACTTGCAGATCGTGTTTTTCGCGATGGCAAAGTCTCTTTAAACCTGGGCTACAGCTTTAGCCGTTCGGAGCATTGGAACTACGGTAAGGACTTTCGTCGTGGAGAAAGCACATCTGTGAGTATGAATGCGGGCTTAGGGGGGAAAGTGATAAAAAACGCAAGTCTCTCTTTTGGCGGCAATGGCTCTCGCACGGACTCCCGCCAATTAGAACAAATGGTGGATCTCAATGGAGATGGTCTGATCGACAAGATAGAAAACGGCAGGATTAAGATCAACACGGGTAATGGCTTTATCGACTATGGATCTTTTTCCTTTGTCAATAGCAGTAGCACAGAGGGTAAATCACTAAACTTTGCAGTATCGGTATGTCCTGAGATTCCTTTACCTCCGTCTCCACCCAAGGCCTTCTTTAAACTGTGTCTCAACCCCTCTTACAATAATGGTAAGAGTACTTCCAATACGGTAGCTCAAATCCAGGACATCGACGGAGATGGACTACCGGACCTGTTGTTGGGGGACGGGAGCAAAAACATCGACTACCAGCTCTCGAATATGGGTATGAGCAATCTTTTGAAAAAAGTGACCCTTCCGATGGGAGGGAGCTGGGAGGTGAGCTATGCTCGTACGCCCAACACTTACGATCATCCCCAGAGCAAGTGGGTTATGTCTTCGGTTATGACTCACGATGGCTTTAGCGGCGACAGTCGTTTTAAGCCGGATTATACAAAAATCACGATAGAATATGGCAAGGGTTACTACAGTCGCAGGGAGCGTAGTTTCTATGGTTTTGATCAGATAAAGATCAACCATATCGACACGCGTGTTGGGGGGTCTGGATCGGGCAGCATATACCGCTACAGCCTTCAGCGCTATAACAACACCTCATACTTTCTCAAGGGTCTGTTGCTGAGCGAAACGCTCTACGATTCCCAGGGCAAGAAGTGGCGTTCCCAAGAGAACCGCTTCTCACTTCGCCCTGTGAGTTCCACCAATGAAGCGGTCACTCTTCCAGAGGGAGATATGGAAAAAAATCTCATCAACTATGCCTACTTTGTGGCGCCTACCCAGACGTATAGTCACTTCTATGAAGGAGGGGAAACTCCTGGAAAAACGACGTTTACAGAAAATATCAGCTACGACAGCTACGGCAACCTCAAGCAGTATCGGGACCATGGCGATATGCAGATAGGCTCATCAGAATTGCTGACCACGTATATCGACTATCAGACGATTAATAGTGGTTCTCGTTACATGATGCATCCTACGCGTATAAGAACCTTAGGAAGGGATGTTCAGAGAGAAAGGACAGCTACCTACGATGTCCAGGGTAATCTTACATCACTGATGCTGATAGGCCCTGGCAATCCTGCGTACAACTTCTTCTACGACGTTTACGGGAACATGATTCTGAGTTACGAGCCTCAAAATGCCAAGGGCCAGCGTTTTACGCGCAACTACACCTACGACGATCAGGTACATACCTATATCACGCAGGTCAAAGATGCCTTTGGTTACATTAGTAGTACGCATTACGACTACCGTTTTGGAGTTCCATTGCTTACCCAAGACATCAACCGTCAGTCGATGCACTACAGTTATGATTCCAGGGGTCGTTTGCAGAGCATTACGGGACCTTATGAGTTGGCGAACCGTATACCGTGGACTTTGCATTTTGACTACCATCCTGTAACGCATGCTCCCCAGAACCGTACGGATTCAGAATCTTACGCCCTAACGCGTCACTATGATCCGGAATATCAGCATCAGGGAGGCAATAGCATTAATACGATTAGCATTAGCGATGGCCTGGGGAGCATTATTCAGGTTAAAAAAACAGGCTCCCTATACAAAGATAAATCCCACATGGATGCGATTCAATATATCGTATCAGGGAAAACAGAACAGGATGCCTTTGGCAGAACCCTGAGCACCTACTATCCGACCCTGGAAGACCTGGGGGGCAGCAACCATCGATACAATGCTGCTGTTGATAGCGCTCCACCTACCCAGACGCGTTATGATGTATTAGACCGAGTGGTGGGCCTTCGCCAGCCGGGAGAAGATCTGTTATCGCATACCGCTTATGGATTTGGTGTGGACCGCTTGGGCAGGAAGATGTTCCGAAGCACCTTTACCGATGAGTTGGGTCGAGAGAAGAAGGTTTATACCGACATCAAACAGCGCACAACGACCTTACATGAAGTCTCCAACAGCGGAGATCTGTTGACGAACTATACACATAATGCCTTAGGGGATGTATTGGAGGTTCGCGATGTACAGGGCAACCTTACGCAATCGGTTTATGATGGCTTAGGTCGCAGGATTTCTCTACGCCATCCGGATACGGGTGTGACGCGCTTTAGCTATGACCCTGCTGGGAACATGAGCTCTCGTACAACATCAGAAGAAGAAAGAATAGATTACGACTACGAGTATAACCGTCTGTCTCAAATCCGTTATGGACAATCTCCGGAGAACAATGTTCGCTACTACTATGGAGGGGCTGGGGATGCTTCGGCCTTATCTCAGAATAGCATAGGTAGGTTGTGGTACCAGACAGATGCTACGGGAACGCAGTACTATGGTTATGGCAGGCTTGGAGAGCTTACATACAACCGTCGCTCGGTGGTGGTTCCTTCTGTGGGGGTTTACTGGTTTACCACCACCTGGGATTACGACACGTGGAACCGTATTAAGAAGATTCGTTATCCTGATGGGGAGAACCTTTTCTACCACTACAACAAGGCGGGTAACCTGGTCCGCATGAACACCAATAAGGGAGAAGACCCTAACCGCGGAGAGAGTATTATCCGCAGGTTGGGATACGATAAATTCGATCAGCGGATCTACCTTCGTTACGGTAACAATACCGAGACGTATTACGAATATGAGCATCGTCGCCGCAGGTTGCTCAGCGTTCAGGCGGATACACCTTCACCCCGTAGTTTTATGAAAAACGTTTACCAGTATGATGTGGTAAGTAATATCACGCAGATCCAGAACCATGCGCCTTATGCACGAGAAGGTCTTCTGGGAGGAGGTACGAACTACGCCTATGGATATGACGACCTCTACCGTCTAACGTCAGCCTCTGGGAACTGGCGGGGCATGAACAGCCAGGGTGAGCAGGAGCGCCACCGCTATAGCGTGAGTATGACGTATGACCAGATGCACAATGTGCTGAGCAAGGAGCAGCTTCATGAAGTAGGGCAGGGGAACAGCTGGATTACGCGTACTCCGAGTTCATATCGCCTTCACTACTCGGGTTACTCGGGTTTACAGCCTCATGCGCCTAAGCAGATTGTCGATGAACCTAACGTGGTGGGCAAGCTTTGCTGCAACGGTAACGATGCTTCTGTGAAGTTCCAGCAATATCGCTATGACAAAAAGGGGAATCCCGTTAGGATCGACCAGCAGACGTGCTATGTTACGGAATCAAAAACCCGATATATATGGGATGCAGAAAACCGCCTTCGCCTGGTTAATACCCAGCCATCTTCGCGCAGTGCCGAGGGTCTGGCGCTGTATACCTATGACGATGGTGGCGAGCGTGTGGTGAAAAACCTGATGGGTCCCACTACGCGGATTTTCCTAGGAGGATTTAGGACTAAGACGCTGAACGATAGCCGGCATATGCTTTATCCGAGTGGAATGCTCTCTGCGCGTCTGATTCTGAATAAGTCTACAGGTCAGTACGATCTTAGCTATACGAAGCATTATTATTCGGGTAGCCAGCGCGTTAGCACTAAGCTGGGCGCAGGTAAGGATGTGGGCAGGTGGAATTGTGGATGGCAGGTGAATCCTGTATCCTCCTCCACGATAGATGAGAGGGATACGGCTCAAACCATACTTAAGAGGGCGAGCTCTGTGAATGCCTCCTTAATCCGCAGTCAGGGTATTTACCTGTACCCAGGTTATACGGATGCCCAGCCTATGGACAGCAGTTGTGTGAAGACTTATGTGGGAACTCCTGAGCGCGATTTTTACTGGTACCATAGTGATCATCTGGGAAGTTCTTCGTACATTACAGGTCTGGATGGAGAAGTCAACCAGAATATAGAGTATTTTCCAAGTGGAGAGGTCTTTGTAGAAAACCATAAAAACGCATACAACACACCGTATAAGTTTAATGCTAAGGAGCTGGATGATGAAACAGGTTATTACTACTACGGCGCAAGGTATTACAACCCTAGGGTATCCCTGTGGTTAAATGTGGATCCTCTAGCGGAGAAAATGCCAAGCTGGTCGCCGTA
>NZ_JAAABJ010000361.1 GCF_009904105.1 Elizabethkingia argenteiflava
AAGGTAATTTTCTGAATAAATCCCGCTCTGAATCAATACTCATAAATTCTGAAGTTAAGTCTATGGAGATTAACTCAAGATCTGACAAGTGGGGATTGCGGATTTGATTTAAAAAATTCATTTTACTTTCAATTGTTATCAGTATCTCTAATATTTTTTCATAATTTGCGGTAAAGCTGTTCATATTTAATCGTTTGTTAGACTATTAACTTTAGGTATTTATTTAATAATGAGCAGCTCCCTTTTTTTTATCCTAAATGCACCACGGGTTAATTTAAATTTTTGTACGTAGCTAAGTCCACTAGGTCAACGATATTCAGTGTATAAATAGGAGCTTCAATTAAATTAAAAATAACATCTATAGAATGGGTGTAGTCTTCAAAACGACACAGATTATCATAGATATATTTTAAAGTATAGATATAATCCTCTTTTGAGATTATACCTTGGTAATATTGGGCTTTCGTTTTTTTTTGTAAAATCGAAATTAAATGAAGCCTCTTGATTCTATCCGATCTTTTCGTCATCATCTGAATGGGAATTAAACATTTGATTTAATAATTCATCTTTTGCATCATCTTTTAAAAAAATGGTTTGTATATATAAGGATAAAACTTTGAAGATCACAAATAATATAATGCTTATCCCAATTGCGTAATAGATAAAATAAGAAGAAGCAGAGAGCTTTGATCCTTTAGCAAAGCAGATGAAGGTTAAGAGTTGATAGGTATAGGTATATATGGGTACAATATAGGTAACCCAGTGCGCTTTCATCTGACTAGCAAATAAAAGCACAAGGGGAGAGAGTGTTATACTGATGCTCCATATCAAAGTTTCAATATCTGAAAACCTTGGAATAAAGAATTGAGAAATAACAGTACGAGGGATAAGATTGTTAATAAAGGGTAACAATCCACCAATAATCATGGTAACTGAGCCAATAAATACGATGGTAGGCTTCTTAACTTTATTACCAAGGTCGTACAATTTTCTCTGGATCAATAATTGTGGGTACTGATTGAATTGAAGCGTTAAATTTTCTTTCATCTTGCGATTGTGTTTTTTGAATAGCACTCGCAATATAATTTTTCGGAGTTATCAAAGAAGTATTGGAGTGGGTTTGTTTGGATTTTATACTGAGTACTTCGTTTGTACTTCTTTCCTTGGAGGATAAAATAATTGCCAAGGCTGCGGAAAAAATCAATGTTGTTTTCATTTGTGTTGTTTTTTAATTTAACCAAATATACATATTACTGAATTTTGTGCTTATTCAGTAAATTTAATTCGATCTTGTATGTAAAGATAAAAAAAAATAAAATATAGTGTATTTTTTATAGATAAATATTCAATTAATTGAATATGGACATACACCACGAGAGGGTTGCAGTCGTAAAATATCGCTAAATAGCTAAGAGAAGAGCGTATTTTAGGACCTTTAACCAAATGTTGTTAATTATGAGTGAGTTGTACTGATGCTAATTCAGCTTATCAAATAACTATTTGAAAATATTCGCAAAGTCACCTAAAATGCTTAAATTATGGGATTAAAATTCTAAGATAGAAGAATTTATGCAATTTTACGGCCTATTTTGGTGAAGCAAATGATTGTAGCTTCATTTTAAGGAACAAAGATATAAAGAAGGAGTTATGTTTTATAAATGTGGGAGTTTTCATGATTGCTAATATTTTATTCCTTCTAGGCTTTTTTATCTTTTGCTGGGGTCAAAAGATTGAACTAAAATCAGTGACAGATTCTTCTCAGGTTTTCAAAGGATAAATAGTGGGAGCTCCTGTCACTATTGGGCTCAATTATACTGGAATAATTGATTGTGATCAATATCAACATTATGTAGACGGCTGGTATGATTACGACAAGTATAAGAAAAAATGAATCTATGATCTAAACAGAAACAGAATGCTAAATAATGAAATAACACAGAATTATCCCCTTAGGAGTCTCTTTTTATAGGAATAAAAAGACGTTTGCTGCAAATTTTTTTACAGGTGATGATATGATTTACCGGTACAACAATTATCTAATCCTTCTCAAACATAAAAAGATCAATACTTTTGATATGATCAGCCGTGCAGGTGTAAGTAGTCTTTTTTCGACAGCTTCTGATCATTCCGGACACAGAGTGTTGCTTTATTTTAAAGAAGTTTCCAATTTTAATTTCTGTGGAATGTGTGGCCCGAGTGATGGATAAAAAGCATATCGGGTATTATATTTTACCAAAGGCTGGAATGATAACAGCTATGATGAATATTTAATAGAAAGCTGCCGGGAAAGAATATCTGAAACCCAAAAAGTAAAGCCCAAGGATACAAAGATACTTCAGTTCAAAGTTCCCAAATCATACTCTTTTTCCGGTTATATACTTACGGTTGATACAAAAAACACATCTGTTATCAGGTGAAGTTAGAGTCCTATAAAACAAAAAAGAGCTTAATTGCCCTCTTTTGTTATTTTATCTGGATAATCTGCTGGTCCTTTTTAGAATTTCTTTACTGATTTCATTAATCAGTCCCGGACCTTCATAGATAAATCCGGTATATAACTGAACCAGACTTGCTCCTGCATCCAGCTTTTCCATAGCATCTTTTGCCGAGTGAATTCCTCCTACTCCAATGATTGGGAATGATTTGTTGCTTTTATCTGAAAGATATTTGATCATTTTTGTACTTCTCTCTCGAATAGGTTTTCCACTTAAACCTCCGTTTCCTATTTGCTCTAAAATATCAGGAGAGGTTTTCAGTCCTTCTCTGTTTACAGAAGTATTTGAAGCAATTACTCCATCAATTTTTGTTTCGGCAATCAGCTCTACAATTTCATCTAATTGATTGTGATTAAGATCTGGGGCAATTTTTAGTAATATGGGTTTTTGTACAGATTTTGACTGATTGATTTTCTTTACTTCCGTAATCAGCTCATGCAGATAGTCTACATCTTCAAGTTTAGCGTGGCTTCCCACATTTGGGCAGCTTACGTTCAGTACAAAATAATCTACGTATGGATGAAGACCTTCGAAACAGTCCAGATAATCCTG
Organism: Elizabethkingia argenteiflava; assembly: GCF_009904105.1. Lineage (GTDB taxonomy): Bacteria > Bacteroidota > Bacteroidia > Flavobacteriales > Weeksellaceae > Elizabethkingia > Elizabethkingia argenteiflava. Next base: position 3,048 of record NZ_JAAABJ010000361.1, read on the forward strand.
AGTATAGTTTTCAGGGCTTGTATCTGTATTTTTGCCAATATTTCCTCCGATAATTATTTTTCCTTTGCTGGATTTAAGTTTTTCAATGGCCGCTTCAAGACCATCGTTATTGAATCCCATTCTATTGATGATCCCATTATCTTCTACCAAACGGAATAATCTTTTTCTGGGATTTCCTGCCTGAGCTCTTGGTGTCACCGTTCCAATTTCTACAAATCCGAAGCCTAGATCGCATAATTCATTGAACAAAACTGCATTTTTATCAAAACCGGCTGCCAATCCTACAGGATTTTTAAATTTCAATCCGAAAACTTCTCTTTCCAGACGCTTGTCTTCAATAGGCTTAGGGAAAAATAATTTGGTGAGAAATCCAAAATTCTTGAGCACCGAAAATGTAAAATGATGAACATCTTCCGGGTCAAAATTGAAAAGAACAGGTCTAATGATACTTTTGTACATTGAAAAAAAGTTTTACAAAAATACTCATTTTAAAAATTAATCTATAATCGACCTGTGATATTTTATAAAAAACTATTTTAAATAAAGTCTATGAAACACTAATATGAGGCTGTTGTGCATTTAGGAATTAGAAAAAAACAAAGATTGTTTAATTGATTAAAGAGTAGTGTATTTTACTGATTATTAGTGATTAAATACATGGTATTTTCATTCAATACGAAAAAATTATTTTAAAAGAATTACCAATATCTGTACAGATATTGATTCTGCCAGGCAAATTAGGGTTTATAAATGGTCTGATCTGGAGCTTGTGGCCCTTAATATTACTGTAGAATATAGGTTTATTAGCTTTGAATTACAACTATTTATATGTATTTCGGGAACAGATTTGGAAGATAAAATAGAAAGAAGTGTATACAATAGAAGAAAAAGAAAACTTTTCTGCTACATAGAGAAA
>NZ_JAAABJ010000362.1 GCF_009904105.1 Elizabethkingia argenteiflava
GCTATTTTTCTCGGAACTCTTTTTGTGTAAATAAGTTTAAACAACTTCAATATCAAAAATAAAAAAATAAAGACTTTCAATAGGGGCGAGGTGAATTTTTAGAGCAAGTGTTACAGTTAATAATAGAATTTTTATATTGAATGAATGCACCTTTCTTTTATAGTATATATTGAAAAAGTTCTGAGTCTGACAATTATGAAGTTTGTAAACCAAATAATATATTCGGTTTGCTCTGCATTATTGGTAGCATAAACGGGAACCGTTATTGCTCCAATGGATAAAATCGCCAGATCAAAAGTGATCCATTCTGCAGAGTTATCCTAAATAAGTTTAAACAACTTCAA
>NZ_JAAABJ010000363.1 GCF_009904105.1 Elizabethkingia argenteiflava
TAATGGAGAACTTTTAATTTTATACGTATATCTGAAATTGATTTTCAATTTATTAATTATTTATAAATCCCCAGTCTAAGTCATGAATTTCATAATTGAAGAGTATAATCACCATGTTTATCTATTTTTGGAACATTAATTATAATGTTCCAAAAATAGATCATGAAAAAATAATATTTAAGATGAATAAGATGATTTTACACTGAGGTTCTGATAAAAATGGTTTCTCATTTGTCTAATAAGTTTTAGCCATATCTGTAGGAATGATCAAATTAAAATCGGTGGGAATATAATCTGTCTTAGGAATCGGTAGTTTTGGATTTTCAGACTCAAAAACAGAAATTACAGCAACCTTAAGATTGGGATACATTTGCTTTATATACCAGAAAATCCCGCCATAGGCTTGAGTATGATAATTTCCATTGTAGTGTATAAAGAGATATCCGGGTTTTAAATTTTTAAATATAGATTCAGCCATACTTGCGTCTTTTATCGCCTGTGCTGCGATAAAATTCGTCACATTAAAATGGGCATCATGCTTCTCAAATAAAGTTTTCATTTCCTGATAACCGGGAGTATCCATCGTAATTTTAATTGGCAATTTTACCATATAAGCTTTTTCCTCTACACTTAGATTTTCTAAGTAGTCCAGCCCCTTTTTTGCCACCTGCGAAGCATATTTTCGGGGAATATTCGTCGCTATAAATTTTAGCTGATGGTTTTTAGCAAAATCTAATAAAGGTTTATAATCGGTAGTGTAGTTGGGCCATAATCGTACAGAGTCTCCTAAGGCAGAAGAGGGGAATCTCCCCGCCAAATATTGATCCAACTGATATTGGTTATCTCTTTCGAACATTTCGCCTCCCAGAGTAATTTGCTTGTTGTTCTTTTTATACAGCGCTTGGGTAAGTTTTAGTTGCAACCAGTGAACGATTGCATTATTATGCAATTCGCCAAATAAAACCACTTGGTAATTCGCCAGCTGCTTGATCATTTTTTCAGATTTTATGGGTTTCCCTTTTTTATTGTAAAACTGATAAGCCTTGAATTGCTGACTAAAAAACGGACAAAAAACCGATAGAGCAATCAGCAGAAATAATTTTTTCATCTTTTACACCTCTTATAGTCCCAGCAAATGTATGATTTAGATTTTGTAAAGCCCTTATAATCTAAATTTTTTATTTTGATAAATCCTCAAGCAGATCCCTCCACTCTTGTAGTTCGGGAATACCTGGTTTTCGTTTTCCAAAAAATTGTACGATCATGTCTCCTTTTTTGTTAAAAACCTCCACGGAATGTACTCCCCCATCTTGGGTTGGTTTTTTTACAATCCATATTTCATGTATCTTTTCAGTGTTTAAATGTAAACTAAAATCGGGGTCCATTACATTAATCCAGCTGTTGTACCACAATACTTTATCTATAAAGCCTGTATGAATCTGAATCACCCCCCGGTTCCCTACAAAAACCATAATAGGCAGCTTTTTAATGGAAGAAGTTTCAAGTAAGTTTTCTACTTTTTTAGGATCAATTTTACGGGCAAATCCTGAGGGCGCAAAACGTA
>NZ_JAAABJ010000364.1 GCF_009904105.1 Elizabethkingia argenteiflava
ATGAGCCAGCACTTAGACTACGCACGGTCTTCTTCGTTTTACCGTTCTTACGGTTAATTTGCTCGTTAAGTTTATCCTGAGCAAGGTGGTATTCAAGCTCACCGCACATCATAGATTCCAGAAAGTGATTCACCATTGGAGACAGAACCCCATCGGTGCCAGTCATTTTTTTTCCAGAATAAAGGCCGGCAATAGCCTCCTTCTTAAAAGACTCAAAGTCAAATTCTTCTTGTGCCATAAGATATTATATTTAAAGATAATGTGTATGACACAGTTCGAGATACAACCTCAAAAACAATGAAGAAAACTTATTGTCATTAGCGTACTTCAACAGCCTTAAACTTGCACTAGACAATAATGTAACATCAATCTCATTCCCTAATATCAGCACGGGTATTTACAGATTTCCAAAAGAAAAAGCTGATAAAATTGCGATTCAAACTATAGCTGATTTTTTAACCATGACTACTAAAATCAAGCGAGTAATATTTGTCTGCTTTGATGATGAAAATTATCAAATCTATTCTGGACTCTTAAAACAATAAAGCCCCAATTTTTAGGGCTTTATTGTTATTATAATAATTCTTGTAATCTTTTAAATATTTCTGTTTTTTCCTGTTCCTGATGCGGCTCTAAAAGAACATTTAATAATTCTTCTCCTCTTATATAATCTACTAAATGAACCCCTAACCAACCTGTACTCCAAAAGTCGATTCCCCCTCCTTTGCCTGAAGATTCAAATATAACTTGATTTAGGGATCCAAAATCTCCTTCTTCATAAAATCTATAATTTAATTCATAAGGGATTAAATTAGGAGCTATTTCTTCTTTAAACCAATCTAAACTTTTTACCTTTTCCATTATTATTTTGTTTTTAAAACGGGTGTAAGATTCTTAACCTTAGGTTGTAACTGACCGCCTTGTTTTTGTAACATATATAATTGACTGGGTTTTGCATTTGGCCCAATTGTTTTAAACCAATTTGGCTTACCTCCTTGTAATAAACTATTTGTTGGAACTTGGAATTCTGCAAATACAGAACCTTTAGGCGCTGATGTGAAAGCCCCTGGACCACCTATTCCAACGAAAGTTTGACCTCCCGCTCCTTCTACCATTTACCCTGTTGTTGACATGGTTGTATATTCAGATTTGACATCCAACGTCCCACAGTGGTCATCTCTTCAGCTGCTTCTACCGCTTTCACAGCTCTCCCAAAACCTCCAAACATCAATCCAGCCCCACTTCCTTCATCCTGCATTATGCTTATATGTGCACTGTTAATTCCCCTGAAGATTCTATTCATCTTAGATTCTCTGGGATTATAATTAGGATTATCTCTCCAAGCTCTGTAACCTTCTAAATCAGTAGGAGCGCTAGCTTTATTCGGATCACTTGCATAACTCCAACTATTTCCGAAGGGACTTAATGAAACCCAATGCCCACTTTCTGTTTTGTAAATAGAATTAGCATCTTTTCCATTGGAATAAGCATCATATCCCATCGATTGATAATTATCTGCCGTAACCTTATCATTCCATTCCCATTGATTAACCCTTCTTCCCCAATCGAAAGATTCTCGTCCACCCCGATCGACATATCTTACTGGATTATTGAATGAAAAAGCATATGGCGACCAACTTGGCATGTTCTCCGCTAGAGGATCAACATTTAACCAACTACACCATTTTTCCCTCGCGGAAGCTTATCCTTTTTCTTCGTCTGCACTGGCTCACTTCTCAAAGAGAATCTTGCTTTTTCAAATGAAAAAGCAAAATACGGGCTTTTGGCGGTATTTTTTTTGTACTACATATTATTTGATAATTTCCACTTATATCCACTTTTCGTATTTTCTATTAAATATTTTTCTTTTGTAAAAAAATCTTTAATAGATTTATACGTATATTCTTTATTGTATTTTGACATATCTGCTGATTTCCACAAAACCCTAGTTTTATACACTTTTTTACTCATTCTATCATAAAAAGATACTACTTCGTAATCTCCTTGAAAAAAGTTTTCAAAATATTTTTCTATATCTTCAAATTCATCTATAAAAAAATTATTCTCAAAATAGTTGAATCTCACATCCAAAAAAGTCAAGGATAAATCTATAAATAATATTTCAGAACTATTTGTTTGTATTTCCAACTCAAAACTATTTTCGGAAAATTCTCCTATAACTTTATAATCACTACTGTCTAATTTTAATAAATATTTTTTTATTAGAGTGGCTATCAAACTTAATTCTATCCAACTATGATTTTTGGCATTTTGAATAAAATCTTCTAATTTTAATACAATATATTCCTTATTCATATTTATTGTCTAACATAGGGTCGATATTTTGAAGCATTTACAGGAAAAAAATGTTTGCTCCCTTCAGTGCCATAATTAAAATGTACAGCTTTTTCTCCTCCTCCTGCAGTTTGAAGTCTATGTCTCTCTAATCTAAATTGGAAATTCGTTTCTGTATTTCTAATACCATATTGAAACTTTCCATCTTTAGGTAATCCGTTTGTCATAATCTTATACTCTCCATGAACGAATTTTGATCCAAACTTTGAAGAAGCCCCCAAAGCAAATCCTCCTATTACCCCTCCAACATAATTTCCTTCAGAAAAATCATTAAATGTTTGTGCTACCCCTGACAGGAAACCTAGTGGAGGCGATACAACTCCAGCTATTAAAGGCATTAAAGGATTCGTTTCTACCATTACATAATCAAAATGACTTTTCCCATACATAGGATTTGGAGAAGTTATAGTCGCACCTTGCGAACCTCTTTGTCCTCCCCAACCTTCTATAGTAGCGCCTCCTGTCTCTATATTCCCAGTAGAATAAACACTCGTGGTATGATTCAAAAACGCAAGAGCACCTCTGGAAATACCAATCGACCCATCTTTACCCAAATCATAATCTGCAGTAAGTCCATTGCGAGAAACATGATACCCTGTAATCGATTGAGCACTACTCCCATATTTTGACCGTGCTTCAAAAGTTCCATTTACGGCAGCATCGTAAAAGATACGATTCCCTTGTTTAATCCAATCTTCCGGCACCATCCCCGTAGGATCTATTAACCTTACTGGATTATTAAAGGTATAGAGGTACGGCGACCAGTTGGGCATTTGCTCTGCCAGTGGGTCAGTAGACAACCACATCTACTCAACAAATTGCTCGCGCGAACGCAACCTTTTGATAAAGAACACCTTTTCTTATTCTCAAAAATAAGGATTTTTCTTTTCAATTGAAAAAAAT
>NZ_JAAABJ010000365.1 GCF_009904105.1 Elizabethkingia argenteiflava
ACTTCTTCAATAATAAGTCCTTTATCACTAGCTTGTTTTTTAAAAAGCTCTTGTGCCTTTATTCCTGCACGGTACCAATCTTAGAATAGGTTTTTATAGTTTTCATGACCTGCTACCTTGAAAGGCTTCCAATGTTCTTCTCTCGGATAAATAATTGAATCATCAGTAATCGTATCCACATAGCACAAACGCTCATAACTTTCTACATAGGTGTGCTCTATTTTTCCTTCAGTAATGTTTATAATATGATATCCCATAAATAATATTTTAAAATTTATTGGTTTATTTAGATCCTGTTTAAATTTTATTGATTAATAATTTTATAGCAGATAATTTGGTCATATTTTCGGAGGATTCATGTAAGAGTTGATAATTCCTGCAAAGCCTTCTATCATTATCAAATCATGAAAAGGTTCTTTCTATTACCCATCGTTTACTTACAGGTTTAAACTCCTTTTTTGCCAGCTTTTCTTTGTCCCTGCTTACTACTTTTATCAGATAGGAATAAAGCTTATCGGCTTTCTCTATA
>NZ_JAAABJ010000366.1 GCF_009904105.1 Elizabethkingia argenteiflava
ATCGTGATGATGGCCACTTTTTGGACTTCCCATTGCCAACATTTGTCCCTGGTTATCACACAGAAAAATGCTGTTGGTGGTTTTTGCCTTTTTCTACCCTGATAGCCTAGCTTTTCACCTCCCATTAGGCTTGGGGTGTGGCTGCCGTCCAACTGAACGCTTGACATATCCAATTTTCTTTTATTAAGAAGCAAAAGACCTATCCAAACCTTTCTGAAAGATCCATCTTTGATCCATTTATTGAAATAATAGTAAATGCTTTGCCAGCAGATTTTCTCTTTGCCAAAATATTCTTTCAAACTTAATTCTCGCCACTGACAGCCTGTTTTTAGGTGAATTAGTCAATACTTAATCTGACAGTTGAGCAATTTTATTGATTAGATTCTCTCCAATTTCTCTATTTGAATATTTTTATGTTTTAGTTTAAAAAAACTCATCTTCCGGATCGTCTCCCCGAGTACTCTGGACTTTCTTGTGTCAATTCTCGTGAAAACCGCACTTTATTCTCCGTTTCTTTTTCTTTCACATAATCCCGGTTCTTAGCGATTTTCTGGGATTCTTCCTTCTCTAATCTGTAATTGAGTAATTAATTCTTTTCTTAGCTCCGGAAGGTTTTCTATCTGTAAGTCCAGCTCTTTGATTTTGGATTCGGTCATTTCAGTTTGCTTTTCTATTTAGATAACATTTACGCCTTTTTCAGCCAGTTCCGACCTCGTAATTTCCCCTTTTCTATAATCCTCATACTTTCTCAGCACAAAAGCACTGTCCGCAAGAAATTTATTCTTTTCGCTTTCAATCCGCTTTTTCATCAGTTCAACTTCGATATTAGCTCTGGTTTCGGGATTGGTGATAATCGCAGTTTTTAGTTCCTGCGTATTGATGTCCGAAACATCGATTACATATGCACCTTTCTTCATCGCTTCCAAATATCTTGCTTGTTTGACTTGTAGTTTCTGAAGCATAAAAACATCAATGCTGTCATTGGTCAGCATAAAGTTTGCTCTGATATTTTAGTGCTTATTTCCCTGTCTCCAAAATCTTCCTTCTACTTGTCTTAATGATGTGAAATTATACGGTAACGTCAGTAAATATTCATCTGAGGTATTCTCCTGAAGATTCATTCCCTCCTGAATGGCTTCACTTCCGATGACCACTTTTATTTTTCCCGAATAATTCATCCTGAATCTTTAAACGGTTCGGTTTACTTGTTGCTCCGGTAATAATCCCAACTTCATCAAGCTTGTAGCCAACTTCCTGCAAGAGATATTCTTTCAGCTTTGGAAATTCTTCTACTGCCAGTTCGGAATAAATCAGCTGCCCCGATTCGGGAATGTCTTTTTTATTCTGCCGGATTAAATTCATTGTTTCATTTAATTTCGGAGAATTTTCTACAAACTCTTTTAAAGTCGGGGCTTCACCATCATAATAAGGAGAAAGATAGGGGTGATATGGCAATTTTTCTTGCATTCAAAATATGAGTAAGAATGGCTCCTTTTTCACCTCCATTGAAGCTTTCGGTCAGTAGATCGTACTGTTCTTCGGTAAGGTCATTCTGCTCAATTTTATATTCTTTACTGATTTTGTTTGGACGAATAAGTTCAGAATTTTCTTCTTCTCTTTTAACATCAATGAATTCCGACAGAAGCTGCTGAAAAAGAGAATTGTTTTTAAACCTACGTACATTGATTTCTGAAGATTCCGCACTCTTTCCTGTTGCTTTTCCTTCTTTGACGTTCCAGAGTTTCGGATTAATGTTTTTCTTCATTCCGAAATGGGCTTCTTTTCGGTCAATCGTAATCCTGCAATATACAGGTAAGCTTTCGTCTTTTTTTGCTTGTCTCTTTTCAAAAAGAAAAGGACTTTGAATGTACTTCTCATACGTTTCATTTTTATAGTTGTAAAATTAAATTCAACCTCTAAAAATGAGCGATTTGCAGGGCGGGCAATATCTGTCGGTTATAAGTCAAATACTGCCATTTTAGCTCTTTTTGTGTCCTCCTTTTGACTGCATATAAGGGGGGGGTACGATTTAGAGCGTCATCTTTGGCGCTCAATGGCTGTTTTATGGCTTTTTATGTCTAATTTGTACCTTATAAAATCATCAATATGTTGACACTTTCCTCTTTTTGTCAAGGTTTGTCTGCATATTGGGTATTATTTAATAATTTTAATAAAAAACAGTTGAAATTTTTTTTAATGCAAGTGGAATACTTATTTTTATAGACAGCTTTTTTAATCACAAAAATTACAGGATGACTTTCAAAGAACAGATACAACAAGGCATATCCAATATTCTGCCCCCTTTAAAGGCTTATGATACCAGCGTGAGCCATGCACCCAAGCGCAAAGAAATCTTATCCCGAGATGAAAAAAAATTAGCCTTGAAAAATGCTTTGCGTTATTTTAAAGCGATTCATCATAAAACCCTTCTTCCAGAATTTAGAGAAGAACTGGAAAAATATGGTCGTATTTACATGTATCGTTTTCGTCCTGATTATGAAATGTTTGCCAGATCTATAGACGAGTATCCTGGAAAATCACAGCAGGCAAGAGCCATACAGTTAATGATACAAAATAATCTGGATAAAGCCATAGCCCAACATCCACATGAGCTGATTACCTATGGTGGCAATGGAGCTGTATTCCAGAATTGGGCTCAGTATTTATTGACGATGAAATATTTATCATCCATGACCGATGAACAAACTTTGGTTATGTATTCCGGACATCCTATAGGCTTATTTCCCTCTCATAAGAATGCCCCAAGAATGGTTGTAACCAATGGTATGGTCATTCCCAACTACTCTCAGCCGGATGATTGGGAAAAGTTCAACGCCTTGGGCGTCTCACAATACGGACAGATGACAGCGGGGAGTTACATGTATATAGGACCTCAAGGAATTGTACATGGAACAACGATTACGGTTTTAAATGCCTGTAGGAAAATTGATGACAGTGGTACTACAGGAAAATTATTTGTAACGGCTGGGCTCGGTGGAATGAGTGGCGCACAGCCTAAAGCTGGAAATATAGCCGGGCTAATTTCTGTTACCGCAGAAGTCAACCCTTCGGCAACCTTCAAAAGACATGAACAAGGCTGGGTGGATGAAGTGATTTTGGACTTAGATGAATTGGTCAATCGGGTGAGAAGAGCCAAAGAAAATAAAGAAGTGGTTTCCATTGCTTATAACGGGAATATAGTGGAGGTATGGGAAAAATTTGACCAGGAGAATATTTATATTCATCTGGGATCAGACCAAACCTCTCTCCATAATCCTTGGTCGGGAGGCTATTATCCGGTAGGACTCTCCCTAGAAGAAGCAAATATCATGATGGCAGAAGATCCGGAGTTATTTAAAATTAAAGTGCAGGAATCCTTAAGGCGCCATGTAGCAGCCATTAACAGACATACAGAAAAAGGCACATATTTTTTTGATTATGGAAATGCTTTCTTGTTGGAGTCGGCCCGGGCAGGTGCTGATATCCTGGCCGAAAATGGGGTAGACTTTAAGTATCCCTCGTATGTACAGGATATTATGGGACCCATGTGTTTTGATTACGGGTTTGGACCTTTTCGTTGGGTTTGCACCTCTGGAAAACCCGAAGATCTGCAAAAAACAGATGCTATTGCTTGTGAGGTTTTAGAGTCTATTATCGCTCATTCTCCCAAGGAAATTCAACAGCAAATGCAAGATAATATAACCTGGATTAAGGGCGCTCAACAGCATAACTTAGTGGTGGGTTCACAGGCGCGTATTTTATATGCAGATGCAGAAGGACGGATTAAAATAGCAAAAGCTTTTAATGATGCTATAGCTAAAGGGAATATGGGGAGCATCGTTTTGGGACGGGATCATCATGATGTCTCGGGTACAGACTCTCCGTTTCGGGAAACCTCAAATATTTATGATGGTTCCCGGTTTACAGCAGATATGGCCATACAAAATGTGATTGGCGATAGCTTTCGGGGAGCGACTTGGGTCTCCATCCATAATGGAGGGGGCGTAGGTTGGGGAGAGGCGATTAACGGTGGATTTGGAATGTTACTCGATGGGACACTAGCAGCGGAACAACGTTTAACATCTATGTTGCATTGGGATGTGAACAATGGCATTGCGCGACGCGCCTGGTCCCGAAATCAAGAGGCTATTTTTGCCATTAAAAGAGCTATGCAAGAGGATCCCCTTCTAAAAGTAACCTTACCCAACCTGGTCGATGAAAATCTGCTGAAATGAAGTTAGGCGAGCTCTCTTATAAGTTTTTTAATGCGAAGATATTTTAGAAAAAAGATTAATAATCACGACACCTGCTATAATGAATATAAAACCTATAATAGCAGCCATATCAGGGATTTGTTTATACACAATAGCACTTATAATGGTAACGAGGACGATTCCTGCAGCCGACCATATCGCATAGGCAACGCCTACAGGGATGTTCTTTAATGAGAGGCTTAAAAGATAAAAAGCAGCCGAATACGAGCCTATACTAATAATACTGGGAATTATCTTGGTAAACTGTGTAGAGGCTTTAAGGGTAGATGTTCCGATGGTTTCCAGTATAATGGCTAGAGAGAGGTAAAAATAAGTAAGTTTCATGAAATATACTAAGTGTTAAAAAAATAAAAAAGTTCTCGAAACGAGAACTTTTAAATTAGAGATTATTTATTTTTTCTTTTCTAAAATCTCAGTAGCACTATAAAAATCGGGATCGGCCTGATATATTTTATATTTGGCATCATACCCTTCAGGTATATACAGAACAATAGGCATTCTGCCATTGTAATCCGTTAAATAGCCTGAAGAAGTTACAAATTCCATTTTGGGATGAGCATCTCGACAAGCTTTTCGTGTAGAACCTATATCACCCTTGGTGGTGAAAGTTAGATAAGTATAGCCCCATCCTTCTAAAGGGGTATTTTTAAATTCTCCACTTAGAAATGTTTTGTTACATCCATCTGTTTGCATGGTTTTTCCTACAAAAATTTCTATCTTTTTATTGATATCATTTGCAGAATGGGGTACCTCGATAACCATTTGTTTTTGTCCTTTTTGAGGTGGAGGAAACGCTTCTAATCCTACCTTATAAATAGATTGAGCCATGAGTGATGTAGAGATTAAACTCAGTCCTAAAACACTGGTGGTAGACATAATTTTTTTTAGCATGATAAACTTGAAATTATTATATTCAATTATTCTGGCAATTAGTGTACCAAAATCGGTAATTAAAAAAATAAGACCATGAATATAGTTTTTTATTTTAAGGTTAATGTATTTATTTGGAGGTATCAGCTGCTTTATGATATACTGGAGATATGTTCATATTTCTTTGTTTCTTTATACGTTCTGCACGTTGATAATCTTTCACCGTTTTTCCCGTGCCATCATGACGCCAGCCCGGAGGATAGAAGATATACTTAAGGCGGTCTGTTAAGCTCAGATTAGGTTGAGCTAAGTCCTTGCCCAGCTTTTTCCATTCATAGAATATAACATTAATAGGGCCGCGATCTTTAGGTTTCGGATAGATCCCGTATTTTACAGGTGTTTCAGGGTCTTCTTTTTCGAAGGTGCCAAATAATTTATCCCAGATAATAAGCATCATCCCCATATTTTTATCTAGGTATCGAATATTACATGCATGGTGTACGCGATGGTGGGAAGGCGTGACCAGTATATGCTCCAAGATCCCCATATTTTTAATCGTCTTGGTATGTACCAGTGTTCCATAGACTTGTACAATAGCATAAACGACCATAATATGCCAAGGATTAAAGCCTAAAAAAGCTAAAGGAGAAAAGAATAGATATCGGTAAAGAGGTTCAAATACTGAGGATCTGAAACCTGTTGAAATATTGAAAAATTCTGAATTATGATGGGTGATATGTATAGCCCAAAATAGCCGAGACTTATGGTCTACCAAATGTAACACATAATAGGCGAAATCTTGTAGCAGGAACACAGCGATCCAATACCATATATTTTCTTCCCAGGTGAAAAGCCTATAATGGTAGAAGAAAAACATGAAACCCATTGCAAAAGCCTTCATCAATAGGTCCAAACCATAATTAAGTAAGGCTAAATAAACATTAGTAGCTGTATCTTTAGTTTCATACAGTTTTTGCTTATTAAAATGACTATAGGTCATCTCGCCTAAAATTACGGCAAGATTTAAAGGAATGGCCCAGGAATATACAATGCCCTGGCCATCTTCTGTAAATAAATAGTTCCAATCTATCATGGTGCAAAAATAATTAATAATATTGAAGATCTTTATTTAAATTTGAGACTTCTTCGCTTTCTTATTATTGATTTTAGTTTCAAAATTACGCAAAGAATTTATTTTTATATAGTTAAAAGAATCGATATTCGTGAACGATTGTTTTACATTCTTTAAACTTTAATTTCTCTTTCATCAATAGAGGAGGGGGAGAGTAGGTCATCATATATACTTGATGTGATCTCCTAAGGGATTCGGAATAAAGCTTAGCACAATCTGAGTTGATGGTCATCTGGTAATGGCTATCACATTGTAAGGCATTTGATTTTTGAGTACAGCATAAACCATCAGGTGGGCACACTTTTATGAAGTGATCCTGTTATGGGGTTTCCATATTTTTAATTTTATAACAAAATTTTAGGGTTTATGTTCCGCATTGCGACTCATTCTTATTGTAATATTAACCTTATTCCCATAATAAATTTATTTATGCAAAAATAGGTATAAGTTGGGTTTAGAAGTCCTTTATAAATAATGTCTTCCTCCGTAAACAGTACATCTATCCATAAAGCGCTTTTTTTTGCAATCATCATATAGTCTTGTATCATGCTTATGGTGTATAAAAATTCAAGAATATTTGCAAATGTGGATATAGTGCATAAGTGCAATTTGTCTAGCCATACTTCCTATGATAGAAAGTACATTTCTCAAAATATCATTCTCTAAACAAAAATAAAAGATATCTGACATAGATATACAATAAATAATTAACTTTGTCAAGTTTAATCGTTTGAAAGTGGAGAAAATACTAATTACTGGTGCTTTAGGGCAAATAGGTACAGAGTTGTGTGGTAGGCTGTCGGCCTTGTATGGTACTAACAATATTGTTGGTTTAGGATTAGAAGAGGAAAGTAAAGCGGCAGATATTGCACTAGGGACTTATATTAGCATGGATGTCACGGATTCGGTGGCGCTTCAGAAAGTTATAGAGGAGCACGAAATTACAACAGTCTATCATTTGGCATCCTTATTATCCGGGACTTCAGAGAGCAATCCTCCTTTGGCCTGGCATATTAATGTAGACCCATTAATTTTTTTTTTAGAAAGGGCAAAAGAGAAAAAGATTAAAAAGCTTTTTTGGCCCAGCAGCATAGCCGTATTTGGGGGTGGAATTCCTAAAACAAACGTGGGGCAAGAAGTGCCTTTGAACCCTACCACGGTATATGGGATTTCTAAGCTAGCGGGAGAAAAATGGTGTGAGTATTATTTTAATAAGTATCAAGTAGATGTTCGTAGTATTCGTTATCCGGGCTTAATATCCTGGAAGGCCCCAGCAGGAGGAGGGACTACAGATTATGCGGTAGATATTTTTTACAAGGCCATACAGGAACAGAGGTATACCAGCTTTATTAAAGAAAATACGGCCTTGCCTATGTTGTATATGGAGGATGCGATAAGCGCTACATTGAAATTGATGGAGGTTTCCCAAGATCAAATTTCAGTAAGAACTTCTTATAACCTCGGAGGCATGTCTTTTACACCCCAAGAGCTAGCTGCAGAGATTAAAAAGGAAATATCCGAATTTAAGATAGACTATGAGCCCGATTTTAGGCAGGCTATTGCAGAGAGTTGGCCTTCAAGTATCAATGATTCAGTGGCGAAAAAAGACTGGGGCTTACAATATGATTTTGATATCACAGCGATGACCAAGGACATGCTGCTAAATCTAAAAAAGAAGTTGAGATAAATTAAATATGGCAGTATATCATTTTCTTCTTTTAGTTTTAGCCTTTAAATAAAAAAGAATGTGCTCCGAATTTCGGAGCACATTCTTTTTTTAGATGTTTTCGAGAGAAAAACATCTAAAAAAATCTTAAATCAGTTCAAAAACAGTTATTTCGGGATTTATTCCGACTCTTCCTGGATATCCGATGACACCAAACCCTCGGTTGACATATAAAACTTTCCCCATGGATTCATAAAGATCTGCCCATTTCGGATATTTATATTGTACAGGAGACCATTTTATATTTTTTAGATCGAGCCCAAATTGCATACCATGCGTATGTCCGGAAAGGGTCAGGTGGATATTAGAAGGATGTTTTTTTACGATCTCGTCAAAATGTGTAGGATCGTGAGACATGAGTATCTTTGGAGCCTCTATAGGAATATTACGGGTTGCTCGATCTAAATCTCCATACTGAGGGAAGGGAGGAAGTCCCCAGTTTTCGACACCTACAATATAAAGTTTTTCCCCATTTTTCTCTATCGTTGTAAATTCATTTCTAAGTATTTGAAATCCAGCTTGCTTCTCCAATTCGATGAGTTTAGGGATATTCTGATCGTGTTCTGCCTTGCTTTTCCATTTTCCATAGCCGCCATAGTCGTGATTGCCCAGCACGGCGTATTTACCATCTTTAGAGCGGATGCTAGAAAATAGAGAAACAAAGGGTATAAATTCCTCAGCATAGGCGTTCACCATATCACCTGTGAAGAGAATAAGATCTGCACCTTGTGCATTTATCATATCAATGGCATGCTGTAGCTTTTCAGGGTGAGAGAAACTCCCGCAATGGACATCGGAAATCTGTAATATTTTGTAGCCTTTGAAGCTGGCAGGAAGTTGGGGAAATTTGATTTTTACTTTTCTTACAAAGTGTCTATACTTTCCCCATATAATGCCATCTAGAAAAGCGTAAGACAGCATACCACCTAAGCCTAGAGCTGTAAGGCTTATAAATTTTCGCCTTCCAGGGAAGTTTTTTTTGGGATGTCTAAACTTTTGGACACCAAACTCCGCCAGGCGGAAGAAGTCCCCCAATAACAGAACCAGTGCAGCGAGAACTTTGGGAACAAAAAATAATGTAAACAGGCTGGCGAGCCAGTGTATTCGATGTAAGTCCCGGCTCCCTTTATCATAGCTGAGCATAAGAACTATCACCACAATGTAGAGCAGTAGAGTAAAACACCAGTAAGCTCGGCGTATTTTTTTACTTTCAACTATATTCTTAATAGCCTGATAAACATAAAATTCTAAGATCAGGATACCACAAAAAATATAGGGAAATAGCTTGTTAATCATTTGTTTTTATAGATGATACAATTGATGTTCATTCCTGCTCCTACTGAGGCCATTGCAATATAGCCCCCTTTTTTAAAACAATGCCTTGGCATTTGATTTTTTTTAATCATATCATACATGGTAGGGATTGTTGCTACAGAGGAATTTCCAAATTCTTGAATGGTCATCGGAGCGATATCTTCTCTATCCACTTTTCCATATAGTTTAAATAGCCTGTGGATAATGGCGTGATCCATCTTGGCGTTGGCTTGATGGATGAGAATTTTGTCCATATCGTCCAAATCTAAACCTGCTTTATCAATAGTTTCTTTTATAGCAATCGGGACGTTTTTTAAGGCATATTCATAAATCTTACGACCCCGCATACGTATAAATAATCTATCTGATTCTAAAGAAGGATTTAAAGAGCGGTCATTGCTTAGATAGTCTAATTCTACCTCATTATCACAGATCGTGTTTGAGGTAATAAAACCCTCTTCTGTATTTTCCTTAGCCTCAACAATAACGGCTCCCGCTCCATCGGCAAAGATGAGTCTGTCACGATCATGAGGGTCCACGACGCGGCTTAAAGTTTCGCTGCCCACTACTAAAATAGTTTTGGCTCTTTTCGCCTGAATAAGATCATTCGCCAGAATCACACCCTCTACCCAGCCAGGGCAACCGAAAATCATATCGTAATTAACACACTTTCGATTTTTAATCTTTAATTTATTCTTTATCCTTGCAGACATTGAGGGCATAAAATTGGCTGAACCGTTAGGGTTCACCTCTCCGAAGTTACTCGCTAAAATAATATAATCTATATTTTCCCGATCTATCCCTGCTTCGGCTATGGCTTCTTCAGCAGCTTTCGCTCCAATATCACTATTTAAAAGATCATCCGTAATATAGCGGCGCCTCTCAATTTCTGTAATTTCAACAAATTTTTCTATGATTTGATGGTTAGTTTTTTCAATTTTATCACCATTTTCATCATAAAAAACAGCATCGTTAAAATAGGAACCATCAATAATTCTTTCAGGAAGATAGTGGCCAGAACCGGTAATTACAGTTTTAAGCATTAGTTATTAATTATAAATAAGTATTATATTATAAATAAGTATTATATAGTCCGCAAAGGTAAGAATTAAATATTGAAGTTGTTTAAGATTTCCGAATGAGTATTGTGTAAAAGTCAATTAAATAACCGTTTCTTTAATGTAAATATTCATGATTAAACCTTATCAGTAGGGTTTTGAAAACGTATATCCCAACATTTTTTTCTACAACCAATTTTATTTTCTATAAACTTTCTTCAAAAATATACGTGTTACCGGTGATACTTTTCCATTGCGAAATCTTTACGGGCAAATTTTGTTTCTAATATTGGTGTCTATAAAGTCCTCTGTATCGAACTTAGCATCTGTATTTAATCAAAGTATCCATCAGTCCAGAGTAAGTCAACACCATTCTTTAAACAACTACAGAGTTATAACACTAAGAACAAAATTATTCTTAACTTTGCAGGGCTTATTTTTGATACATCACTATGAGGAAACTCACACCATCTGTAAAAGGACTTATTTTTTCTTTTTTAGCTGTTATAGGGGCTTTTGCTATTTATTATAACTATCTGAAAAAAGAGAATCAATATTTGGTAGACAATCCTACGCCCGATGTCTATTATTTTAAAATTAATGATGATGCTGAGAAAATTATTGCGTCTGGCCAGTATGTGAATGTGGCGCTTTCCACAGGTGAAAACAATATAAAAGTATTTGATCGGAATAAAAAACTACTCTATGATTCTCTCTTTACAGTGAGTAAAGTACGAGGACTGCTGAATATTACCCATCAGGATTATTATATCAACAGACAGTACTATGGTTACAATATTGATAAGGATTCTCTTCGGGCTCAGCACGCGTTGAAGGTAGATGGGGAAACACTTTTCACCGATGCCCAAAAGGTTAATAAATTATATACTGAAGATTTTTACTATAATGTAAACGAAGATTATGATGCCGTCATTAAAAATATGCAGAAATTAGAATCCAGAACAAAAATATTCAGGAAACAAGATTTTTTGAACTATTATAAAAATTATTATAACGAATAAAGTGAATTCCTTGGAACATAACACTGTAAAGCCATATAAATCAGCTGGAAGTAAAAAGAATCAGGTAGAGGAGATGTTTGATAATATCGCACCTAAATACGATTTACTTAATCATGTCCTTTCTATGAAGATTGATGTCAGTTGGCGCAAGAAGCTGGTGCATTGGTTGAAGATGGATCACCCGAAAAGGGTATTAGATGTAGCGACAGGTACCGGAGATCTGGCCCTGGCAATAAACAAAGGAACACATGCTCAGGTGGTGGGTTACGATTTGGCCCAGCAAATGCTGAATGTAGGTATTGAAAAAATAAAAAAAGCAGGTTTAGAAGATCAAATACAAATGATGAAGGGTGATGCCGAGAAGATGCCCTTTAAGGATAACGAATTCGATGCCATCACCGCTGCCTTTGGGGTTAGAAATTTTGAAAATTTGCAACAAGGTCTTGCTGAAATGAAGCGGGTGGTCAAGCATCAGGGAAATGTTTTCATTCTTGAATTCTCAAAAGTAGAAGGTTGGATGTCTCCTCTATATATGTTTTATTTTAAGCAGATTTTACCCGTTATAGGGAAAATCATTTCCAAAGATAATTGCGCCTATACTTATTTGCCTGATTCAGTGAATGCTTTCCCTTATGGCGAAAAAATGAAAAATATATTGTTGGAGTTGGGTTTTTCTAAAGTGGAATATAGAAAGCTAAGCCTGGGAATAGCAACTCTTTATAAAGCAACAAAATAACCAATAGTATAAAACTAGTGGGATATGATGAGAATAGGATATGCAATAAAAGTGAAGCTGTAGATTAGGAATATGAAATTAATTTGTTATTTTTGCTTTAGGTTAGAATTATAAACTTCGACAATGCTGGAGAACTTAGAAAGCAATTTTGCATCGCTCGAGAAAAGGATACTTAAATTAACCTCTAATTATAAGAATCTTTTAGATAAATATGCAGTGCTTTCAAGTAAATATGAAGGCTTGAAAGCTAAATATGAAGAGGAGAACGCCAAAAATGAAGAATTGCGGGAGGAATGTAGAAGAGTAAAATTAATATCAGCGGTATCGGGAAATCCAGAGCATAATCGTTTGATGAAAGGACATATTAATAGATTAGTGAAGGAAATAGATGCCTGTATATCTCAACTTCAAAATACAGGTTTATAATGGAGTTTAGAAGAATTACCATCACTATAGCTGGGAGAAATTATCCTTTGAATGTTCCTGCAGCCGAGGAGGAAACTTTGCGTAAGGTAGGAAAGCAGATTGAGGAGATGATAAAAGAATTTGAAGCGAATTTCGCCGTTAACGATAAACAAGATGCATTAGCGATGTGTGCCCTTAGATTGGGAACGGATGCTGAGATTAATAAACTGAATAGCGAAAAGCATATCAATAGTTCAAATAAAATGTTAATCTATTTGAACGACTTATTGCAAAAAGAATTGGGGGAATTGTAAAATTCTTCTTTTTAACGATTGCCTACATTAGTTCTAACACAAGCAGGTAAACTCAACGCAAACAATTTACCGAGCAAAAGTTTGCTGAATGGCGTGCCGAGATATTCGGATTACAGACAGTAAAAATCAGCTCAAATCGTGTAGATTCGGAGTTTACTCTAATCACAGAGCTAATGTAGGTTTTTTTTATAGAAATGAACAATAGAGCAAATAAAGTAAAATTAAACTATATATGATAACCATTATTATTGTCGGCATTATATGCCTCATTATAGGAGTTTCAGCGGGTTTTTTATTCTCCAAAAGCGCGTTGAATTCCAAAGGTAGATTTATTATTGAAGATGCTAAAAAGAGTGCTGAAAATATTTTAGAAAAATCGAAAGTCCAAGCAGAAAGTATTAAAAAGGAGCGTATTGTACAGGCAAAAGAGAAATTTTTAGAACTCAAAGCGGAGCATGATCATAATATTCAGCAAAGGGAAAGAAAAATGCTGGAGATAGAAAAGAGAGTAAAAGATAAAGAAAGTAGGCTGAATGATGAACTTTCCAAAGTGGTAAAACTAGAGAAAGATTTAGCTCGCCAGCATCTCGACCTGGAAAAGAAGATTGGACAAATGGAAGTTCGTCAGCAGGAGTTAGCCATTGCTACGGCTCAGAAAGTTGAATTGCTACAGAAAATTTCTGGCTATTCCGCAGAAGAAGCAAAATCTGAACTGGTGGAAGCGCTCAAGAGTGAAGCAAAGTCTAAAGCACAGGCATATGTCACCAATGTGATGGATGAGGCTAAAATGAATGCCAAGAGTGAAGCCCGAAAAATTGTAATCCAAACCATTCAGCGTATTGGAACAGAGCAAGCGATTGAAAATTCGGTATCTGTATTCAATATAGAGTCGGATGAAATCAAAGGGCGCATTATCGGAAGAGAAGGTCGAAATATTAGAGCTTTAGAAGCGGCTACGGGAGTTGAAATTATTGTAGATGATACTCCAGAAGCTATTTTGCTTTCTTGTTTTGATCCTGTAAGAAGAGAAATCGCAAGACTATCTTTACACCGTTTGGTTACAGATGGCCGTATTCATCCTGCTAGAATTGAAGAAGTGGTAAACAAAACCACGAAGCAAATTGAAGAAGAGATCATTGAAATCGGTAAGAGAACCATTCTTGATTTAGGGATTCATGGCCTGCACCCTGAATTGGTGAAAATTGTGGGAAGAATGAAATACCGCTCTTCATATGGACAAAACTTACTCCAGCATTCGCGTGAGGTGGCAAACATAGCGGCTACGATGGCTGCTGAATTAGGTTTGAATGTCAAGTTGGCTAAAAGAGCAGGGCTTCTTCACGATATAGGAAAAGTTCCAGAGCAGGAATCCGAACTGCCTCATGCCCTTTTAGGTATGCAATGGGCTGAAAAATTTGGAGAAAATCCCGAAGTCATTAATGCCATAGGAGCACACCATGATGAAATTGAAATGACCTCATTGTTATCACCGATTATTCAGGTAGCAGATGCAATTTCTGGTGCGCGTCCGGGGGCCAGACGCCAGATACTAGAGTCTTATATGCAAAGACTTAAGGATTTGGAATCTGCGGCTCTTAGTTTTGATGGAGTCTCCAGTGCTTATGCTATCCAGGCAGGTAGAGAATTGCGCGTAATGGTAGAAAGCGGAAAAGTAAATGATGACATCGCGGCACAACTCTCTTACGATATTTCGGAAAAAATCCAGAATGAATTAACTTATCCTGGTCAGGTAAAAGTTACTGTAATTCGGGAGACCAGAGCGGTCAATATAGCGCGATAAGCGGTTTAATTTAAACCAATATAAAAAAATGAGGAACATTTAAGCTCCTCATTTTTTGTAGAATGATCAGCCATTTCAAACGAGAATTGCTTACTCGAGTAAGCACTCCTGTATAAGGCTGCTATGTTGTAAATGACAATGACCTTCTTAATAGACCTCATAAACCTCTGTTTTCATGTTGAGACTTAAAAATAAACTGGAGTGAGGGGTTATCTAAAAGTAAGGAAACGTAAAAGATTCTGTCTTTTTTCCTTAAATTTGTTCTCTAAATTTGGGATAAAGAATGGATTATTTAAAAGGACTTAATGAAGCACAATATCAAGCTGTAACTACGATTAAAGGACCTTTAATGGTACTCGCAGGAGCTGGTTCAGGAAAGACAAGGGTACTCACGATGCGTATTGCGCATCTTATCCAAAATGGTGTAGATCCTTTTAATATTTTAGCCCTTACCTTTACGAATAAAGCGGCCCGCGAGATGAAAGATCGTATCGCTAAAGTAGTGGGAGATAGCGATGCCAGAAGTATATGGATGGGTACTTTTCACTCTATATTTGCTAGAATTCTGCGTATAGAGGCTCATTGTTTAGGTTTTCCTTCCAATTTTACCATCTATGACAGCCAGGACGCATTGAATGTTATCAAAAAAGTGCTAAAGGAAATGTCCATAGATTCAGATCTTTATAAACCTAAAAAGGTATTGGGAAGGATTTCTCAATATAAAAATAACCTGATTACAGTAAACGCCTACTTCAACAGACCCGAATTAAGAGAGGCTGATGAGATGGCTAATATGAAGTTGTTAGGGGAGATTTACCGCAAGTATGTGGAAACCTGTTTTAAGTCGGGAGCCATGGATTTCGACGATTTATTGTTGCGTACCAATGAATTGTTGACTCGGTTTCCAGAAATATTAGCCAAATATCAAGATAGGTTTCGCTATATATTAGTGGATGAGTACCAAGATACCAACCACTCCCAGTATCTTATTGTAAAGGCCCTAGCTTCTAAATTTGAAAATCTATGTGTGGTAGGCGACGATGCTCAGTCTATTTATGCATTTCGAGGAGCAAATATTTATAATATACTAAATTTTAAAAAGGATTACCCCGATGCGGTAACGGTTTCTCTCGAACAGAATTATCGCTCTACCCAAAATATAGTGAATGCTGCCAATGATGTAATTGCTAAAAATCAACAGCAGTTTAAGAAAAACGTTTTCAGCGAAAATGAGCAGGGAGATAAAATAAAGGTATACCGAAGCCTTTCGGATGCAGATGAAGCTAACTTTGTAGCCGCTCAAATTTTGGAAAATAGCTTGCGAAATCAACGTCAATACAGTGATTTTGCTATTCTATATAGAACCAATTCTCAAACCCGTGCTTTTGAAGATGCCTTAAGGCGAAAAAATATTCCTTATAAGGTTTACGGAGGACTTTCTTTTTATCAGAGAAAGGAAATAAAAGATTTTATTGCCTATTTAAGACTTTTGATCAACGAGAATGATCAGGAAGCTTTATTGCGTATTATTAACTATCCTACCCGAGGTATAGGAGAGACAACTCAGAATAAATTAATTGTGGCGGCCGACCAGTTGAATATTTCTATAGCCGAATTGCTCAATAATCTTCCCCTCTATGCTTCTCAGGTTGGACTCAATGCAGGAGTTGTGAATAAGCTCATGGAGTTCTGGAGTATGATTAAAGCTTTTCAGGTGATGATGAAGACCGAAACGCTTTATCAAACAGCTATGGAGGTGGCGCAGCGAAGCGGTTTGATCAAGCTGTTGAAGTCTGATCAAACGCCGGAAGGGGTCTCCCGAATGGAAAATATACAGGAATTACTGAATTCTCTCCAGGGGTTTATGGAAGAACAGCAGCAGTTGGAAGGTGGGGACGCCAGTCTTTCCAATTTTTTAGAAAACATAGCCCTCTCTACGGATACCCAAGATAAAGAAAACGATCCCAATAAAGTGTCTTTAATGACGATTCACCTTTCCAAGGGATTGGAATTTCCGGTGGTCCATCTAGTAGGTCTAGAAGAGAATCTCTTTCCATCGTTTATGAGCAGTAATACCCGTGAGGAGTTGGAAGAGGAGCGTAGACTCTTTTATGTAGCCTTAACAAGGGCGGAAAAGCAAGCGGTATTGTCTTATGCGGTTTCACGTTTTCAGTGGGGAAAAATTACAGATGCCGAACCCAGTCGATTTCTTAGCGAAGTAGATCCAGCCTATTTAGATTTTATTAATCCTGTTATGGAGAAGAGGTTTATTAATACTTCGGGTTTAAAATCTGATCTTTTCGATAGTATTTCGACTCCGCGTTTGGTTAAGAAAGAAGCGCCTAAAAAACTAAAGGTGCAACCCGCTCTAACCCCTAAAAACCTAAAACCGGTTGCCTCTGCTAAAATTAATACCCCCTCTGGAGGAGGCGTGGATCATATTGAAGTGGGAGACAGGGTGAGGCATGATAGGTTTGGAATGGGTGAAGTCGTTTTCTTAGATGGGACGGATCCGCATAATATTAAAGCTAAAGTTATGTTCCAGTATGAGGGTGAGAAAAATTTGATTTTGAAATTCGCAAAACTAACCAAGCTTTGATAACTCTGGAATATAAAAATATAGAGGAAACCTGTTGTGATTTAGGGGATATCGCCATTTAGGATTAAAAAAGAAAAAAAGATTGCTTGCGTATATAACTGATTTTTTTAATCAATTATATATGTGATTTTTTAATTTCTAAATGCACAACAGTTAACAGTTTGTGTTGAGTTAAGTGAAACTAATCAGTAGTATAGTATTGTTTACTAACAAAAAATGCTCCCAATATGGGAGCATTCCATTTCACATTAACATCATCTTCTCCTCTAAGTTTGTGTTAAAAACCAAAAATTTTTTAACATCTTACCAGGTACTACCCATATACACACGAAACGCGAAACAACACATAATGATTAATTCTTCTTTTTACCATGGATGAATAAATTCAATTCTCAGTTATTCTAATTATATTAGTGCTATCTTTGATGAGATAAATATATGGCAATTAGTTCCAAATAGCAAATATTATTGGAAATAATTTCAAATCCAGTTCAGATGAATAAAATTATAGGGATTCATATAAAAGAATTAAGGAAGAGAGAAAAGCTCACACAAATTCAGTTTTCTCATAGAATAGGTATCGATAACAGTCAGTTGAGTAAGATTGAGCAAGGAAAACTAATGCCAACCTTAGCGCAATTAATCGAAATTGCCTCCAAGTTTAATGTTTCTATTGACTGGCTGGTCAACCTTTCTAATACAACAACAAAAGAAACTTCCGAGAAAGCTTTAAGTGATGAAGGAAATATTGATAAATTAAATGAAAAACAAGTATTGGAAAGATTAAATTATTTAGAACAAAACATAGATAGTATCACAAATGAGAAACTGAAATTAATTGAGAGTAAGATTATCGCAGGAACTTTGTCTACCAATAAATTATTAAGAATAGTTTTACTTCAACTGGATATAGATGAGAAAAAAATAAATAAGATTGATAAAGAGGATGAAATGAGGATTTAAAATAGATGATTGGGATTTGATGAATCTGAATAAATAGTTGCGTCTTTAATGATCAGATTAATTAGAGAGTATTTTCTTTAATTGGTTAATGGGATCGTCGCAGTCTATAGTTCCTTCAATTATAAAGCGGGACAGATACTTTTCTTTCTTTTCGAATATAACGTAATCCTCATATTTACTGGCTAAATATAAAGAACATCTAATGAAGTCCAAATGAGATATTTTCCCATTTAGGTATTCATTTTTATATTTTTTATCAAGTTCTATGAGTACTTTAAGGATCATATTGTCATGGTGAATTTTGAAGTTTAAGGATCAACGTTTTGACTAAAAATAAAATTATTTTGATTTAATTTTTGCTTCCTCATCAAAATACTGAGCAGTTCTTTTTATCACAGTTGTTTTGTATTCATCCAGTTCAAAGATGGTCCTTATGTATTTTAATGTTTTTTCAAATATTATAAATATAAAAATGGAGACAATGAAAAAACTAATATAGGCGACTATGTTAAAGTCAAAAATGTAATTAAATATTTGGGCGAGATATCCAAATATTAGTACAGAGTAAGAAAAAATGGGAAAAATATAAGTGTACTTATAAGGCTTTAATTTGCTTGCGACTAAAATCATTATGGGTAAAACGAATAATGTGAAATAAAAAATTGCAATATATCTGGTAGGGAATCCTCCGAATGGTTTACTCACATGATCAGGATAAAATTTTAGAAGAATATTGTCAAGAAATGGGAGTAGACCACTAAGTATCATTATTCCAGAGGATATAAAAACAAAAAAAACTTTAAGATACTTAATGTTCGACGCGGACAAACTTTTCCGGATCAATTGCCGCTTTTGCTGCTCCATATTTTGTGTTTTTATGAGTGGTTGAATTGATTGAATTTTTCTTTTCAGATTTCTCTTTTTGAGCCGGATCCGCATATTTTATTTCATGGGTAGAAGTCGTGTTTTTACGACTTAGTGCATCTGTTTGTTTAGCAGATGTACCCTCGAATATTTCTCCTGAACTTCTATCACTACATGATACTAAAAGCCCCAAAGTAGCGGCAAAAAGGATTGTTGTTTTCATTTGTGTTGTGTTTTTAAAGAATAAAGACTTTGTTTTTCTGAATTTTTGGAGTGCTTCAGTCACTTCATTTAATCATCCTTGTAAATATAATAAAAAAATGCGGAGTGTATTATAAAATCAGATTAATTTTTAGGATGTTAATATATGCAGAACCAATCTATTCAAACTACTGAATACAGGCTACTCTTTCTATACTTTTTGATTGTGTAAATTAGGTTGATGCTCTTGTCCCCAAGCTGGTCTATGATGACCGCCTATTAAAAAAAGCTTGGGCAATATCTAAGAAGGAGTCCATTATATTGGTCTGGGAGCGTCCCCACTCATTGGTAGAAACAAATTATACCCAATTGACCAAAGCAACGGGTATTGATGTTGCAAGAAACACTTATCTATAAATTTATCTCTGCCCTGCATTATTGAAAAAGAAATAAGATATACAAACCCGTGGTGCATTTAAGCAATACGAGTTTTTAAGTTGTTAATATTTCTATTGTTTAGAGCCTGTTTAAAAATAAGCGAAAAAAAAATAATAAGGGCCTCTAAAAGAAGTTTAGTGTTACGTTCTTTGAAGTGATAAAACTTTAAAAACATGTACTTAACCGACTTATCAGATGTCCATTGGAAATATATAAAAAAACGTTACAACTTGATGATAGAAAACGAAAACATAATCTACGGATTATTTGGAACAGTATTCTTTACCTTGTTAAAACAGGTTGTCAATGGCGTATGCTTCCCCAAG
>NZ_JAAABJ010000367.1 GCF_009904105.1 Elizabethkingia argenteiflava
AGCGGAAACAGTGGCAAACGCCGTAGCGACCATCTTGATTTTCATAAACTCTCGACCTTCCTTGCGGCCCCGCATAGATTTGAAGCGCCCTTTGCCCCAACGGGCGCTTACTATCAAGTCATCTCGACCTGTTCGGCTCGTGTTATCCCCAGATGCTCAACCAGTCCCAAACAGGCCAAAGGACGCAAGGTCGTTGAATGTCACCATCAGCATGAATGCCGCAAGAACCGCGAACCCGGCCCGAAACGCCCATTCCTGAACCGCTGCATTCGCTGGCCGACGGCGCACAGCCTCAATCCCATACAGCATCAAA
>NZ_JAAABJ010000368.1 GCF_009904105.1 Elizabethkingia argenteiflava
AGCAAAGATAAAATAGAAAGATGGATTTTACCTCATTTAAGCAAAGGAAAAAGAGGCTTTTCGACGAGATATGATCTGGTAAAAATAATTCAGCTTATTATAAAACGCCTGAAAACAGGCTGTCAGTAGCGTGAATTAAGTTTGAAAGAATATTTTGGCAAAGCGAAAATCTGCTGGCAAAGCAGTTACTATTATTTCAATAAATGGAGCAAAGACAGCTCTTTCAGAAAGGTTTGGATAGGTCTTTTGCTTCTTAATAAAGGAAAATTGGATATGTCAAGCCTTCAGTTGGACGGAAGCCACACCCCAAGCCGAATGGGAGGTGAAAAGCTAGGCTATCAGGGTAGAAAAAAGGCAAAAACCACCAACAGCATTTTTCTGTGTGATAA
>NZ_JAAABJ010000369.1 GCF_009904105.1 Elizabethkingia argenteiflava
TACCCAATTGACCAAAGCAACGGGTATTGATGTTGCAAGAAACACTTATCTATAAATTTATCTCTGCCCTGCATTATTGAAAAAGAAATAAGATATACAAACCCGTGGTGCATTTAAGCAATACGATTTTTTAAGTTGTTAATATTTATATTGTTTAGAGCCTGTTAAAAAATAAGCGAAAAAAAAATAATAAGGGCCTCTAAAAGAAGTTTAGTGTTACGTTCTTTGAAGTGATAAAACTTTAAAAACACATGTTTTTAAAGTTTTATCCCTTCAAAGAACGTAACACTAAACTTCTTTTAGTGGCACTTATTATTTTTTTTTCGCTTATTTTTAAACAGGCTCGTAGTAGAAGCACATTTTATGTATGCGTGTTATTCTCTACATTGTCTTATGCTGGAATGAGTTCGAAGATTCTGTAAGTAATTTTAATGATTATTTTAGTAAGATCCTACCTATAAAAATCATAATAATCTATTCCTAAATGTAGAATGATTATAATATTACAAAATCCTTCCTAGATACCATCACCTCTTAGCTGTTTTTAATATTTCTATTTTATAGAGCATGTTAAAATTTAAGCCAAAAAAAAATAATAAGGGCCTCTAAAAGAAGTTTAGTTTTACTTTCATTGATTTGATAAAACTTTAAATAGATGTACTTAACCGACTTATCAGATGTCCATGGGAAATA
>NZ_JAAABJ010000370.1 GCF_009904105.1 Elizabethkingia argenteiflava
ACGCCTGGTGGCGCGGCCTGACGAACCTGCCGCAGATCATGCCGGACGTGGAGTCGGTGCAGCCGCAGTCCGGCAGCACCGAGGTGACGCACTGGAAGGTGCACGGACCGCTCGGCAAGACCGTCGAGTGGGACGCCACGATCGTCGAGGACGTCCCGAACACGCGGATCGCCTGGGCGACCGAGGACAGCAGCGGGCTCGACGTGAAGAACGCCGGCGCCGTGCGCTTCGACGACCACGGCGCCACCACAGGCGTCGAGGTCTCGCTGCAGTACGACCCGCCGGCGGGCCTGCTCGGCGACGCGGTCGCCAAGCTCTTCGCCGACCCGCAGAAGAAGGTCG
>NZ_JAAABJ010000371.1 GCF_009904105.1 Elizabethkingia argenteiflava
AAAGCAAAGATAATAATCAATCACAACACCACAAATTACCTTCAACTAGATAAAGATGGAAATATTCCAGTTCCTAAAAAAATGTAGAAGGTGTCGCTATTTTTGTAGGAAATGTCGCAGAAGGATTATTTTAATTTTTATTTTTTTTTTTTTTTTGTTATTGCCCATTTTTTTTTAATAATTTTATTTATATTATTATTTTTTTTTTTTATTTATATTTTTTTTTTTATTTATTTTTTTTTTAATATTTTTTTTTTTTTTTATTTATTTTTTTTTTTAACTAATTCTATTTTATTTTTTTTTTTTTTAATTATTTAATTATATCACGAATATAGCCCGCGAGGTGTG
>NZ_JAAABJ010000372.1 GCF_009904105.1 Elizabethkingia argenteiflava
CGGTTGGATCTGGATTGCTGTTGATAGATTTGGAAAAAGATTCATCAATTTCGTTATTGGTGACAGAAGTCATCAAACTGCAGAAGAGTTTTGGGAAACAATAAAACAACACAAAATGGAGAAGATCTCAAGTGATCACTGGAAAAGCTACCAAGGCATTGTTCCTAAAGAGAAGCATCTTCAGACAAAGGCAGAAACATTTACCGTAGAAGCTTATAATAGTTTGTTTGGGCATTTTTTAGCAAGAATGAGAAGAAAGTCCAAATGCTATTCTAAAAAAATAGAAATGCCCAGATTATCTATACTTCTTTTAATGCACCATCGTAATAAAACACTATCTATATTTGATTAGCAACACCTATTTTTTATTAACCCGCTGTATACAGTTTAGAGCTGTTATTTTTAGGTAGAATTACCGTAAAAAGGTTTTGCGTAGCTTCTATTAATCCTACATTGATAGAGAACCTATAGTGCAAAATCTCTATTAATTTTGGACATTTTCTCAAAATATAAGGTGATGTTTTGTTATTTTCTTGGGAAAACACATCTTAATATTATGATAATTAAACAATTACCCTTATACAAGTCAATTCATTAGGATAATAACATCTTTAAATTGACGTCTTAACATCCTTCAAGGAAGAATGTCTTGTACAGAATCCTTAATCATTTCAAAACACCTAAACGCTTCGTAATGTAGACATTATCCATGCAATTTTTATCTCCGACAACGCCAAGTGATGGCATACTTTAAAAAAATCGGAACATATATTGTATCATTATTCTTAAAGACAGAGACATTTTATAGCCGGACATCTTTATTCGCGAAATATCCTATATCCTAAAAATACTGATGACTCAGGTATTTCTCGCTTTAATAGACCTCTCATCCCTTACGCCAACGGGAGAGTTGTCTCCGATATAAGAATGCATTACTGCAAATAAAATTGATGCCGTGTATCTGACATGCCAGATTTTATTATCCTATCTTCTGTTTAGGAATCGCTTAATCTTCTAATAATTGCTGCGCATGTTCTTTAGTTTTAACTTTGCTAATGACCTTCTCACATGCGCCATGTTCATCAAAAACAAAAGTGGTGCGAAGAATTCCCATAAATTCTCTTCCCATAAATTTCTTTAATTGCCAAACGCCAAATGCATCAATCAGCACCCGATCCGTATCTGCTAAGAGTTCAAAAGGAAAATTATATTTATCTGAAAATTTTCTTTGGCTTTTTTCATCGTCTGCACTCACCCCCAATAAATAGTAACCTTGCTGCTTTAATGTCTCATAATGATCTTTCAGATTACAAGCTTCCGCAGTACAGCCTGGGGTATTGGCTTTGGGATAAAAGAAAACAATGAGCTTTTTTCCTCTATAATCTTTTGCCTCTTTCTGTTCACCATACTGATTAATCGCTTTAAAATCGGGCAGTTTATCTCCTATTCCTAACATATTCTTTATTTTTGTTTCTAAAATTACTAATTCTATGACCAAAAAGCAAAGAGCAAACCTTGTGATGAATGAATTGGAGAAGCTTTATCCGCAAGTCCCCATTCCTTTAGATCATTTCGATTCCTATACTTTATTAGTTGCTGTAAGCCTTTCTGCTCAAACCACGGATAAAAAAGTAAACCAAATCACTCCTGAGCTTTTTTCGAAAGCGAGCACCCCTCAACAAATGTCAAGATTAGAGGAATATGAGATTAAAGAATTAATAAAAGAAATTGGCTTATCCAATACGAAGGCCAAAAACCTGAAGCGAATGGCAGAACTTCTTATTGAAAACCACCAGGGCGTAGTACCGGAGAGCTTTGAAGCCTTAGAAGCCCTACCTGGAGTAGGCCATAAAACTGCTTCTGTAGTAATGTCTCAAGCTTTCGGTCACCCGGCTTTTCCCGTGGATACCCATATACATCGTCTCATGAAACAATGGAAGCTCTCTGAAGGTAAGAACGTAGTACAGGTAGAAGCAGATGCCAAGAAACTTTTCCCAAAAAACAAATGGAACAAGCTCCACCTCCAAATTATTTTTTATGGAAGAGAATATTCTCCGGCACGCGGAAAAGGGGAAAAAGATTTTATAACCAAAATGCTTTTTAACTCATAGAAGAGCTCATCTTCCTTCTGTCATTAATCTTATAAATGGAGGATCACTTAAATTTATGAGCCTACTGGCATTGATTTTGTGGGATCTCACTTTAGAAGCCTTCTCTGGATATTTGATCGGCAAAACACTGTACATCGGACACTTTGAATAAGATTCTAAAAAAAACAAAACAATAAACTTTATTCATTATCCTGTCTATAAGAAATTTAGCATGGATGAGTCGGCTTAATTTTAGTTGTATATTTACAGACTGTCGTAAACTTTTTAAAATGCAGGACTAAGATCTTTGCTTCCAGCTTGAGAAGGAGATCCTGTACTTGTTTTTAGTAAAAATACACTGTTTAACTTTTATTTCTTCTATTTTTTGGAAACTTCTCTCAAACCACTCTTTTTCTCTTTATTGATTGGGAAAATCTCCGTTTCCTTATATTCTCCACGGTTAAAAAGACTTTATTCGGTTATCTAACTAAAGATCTGTGCTCATCCTGAGTATCTCTCTTATGAAATGCCTGGCTTAGTGCTCAACCCTAAAAGAAAGCACCTTCAGGTTTATCATGCAATTGATTTGCTATCCCATAAACCTTAGGCTCATTCAAATCTTATTAGGTATCTATAGTAAATTTTGAAGTGTGAATCTATCATATTGATCTAGAACTTCATTTTATCAACTATATCTCTAGTTACTCATATTATAAAGCTATGAATACACTCATATCTATTCCCATATGAAAACCCTGGATACCCCAACCTTAAAGAGACTTCATCATCTGTACAATCTAAATACCTGATTTATCTCAATCAGCAAGTTTTTTACAAAAAAGATCAAGTTAGGGAGGCTTAGGATCATTTTTATGCCGCAAAACAGATCACTCTTTAGTATAATTGGCTACCTCCCCCCATAAGCCAAGCCCACGAGACTTTATAAAAGCTTTTATGAGCTACAGGATAACATACATGCTCCTGGTTGATCTGACGCTCCCTCGGGACGCCTGACCGAAAATTCAGGATAAAGTTCTTGGTAGGGAAGCTTTAACGCCTGGACTAGTTTATCTAAAAGTTTGAAATCTCCAGCATCCGCAGTCTTAATCGCTTCAAACAACAAATAATTTCGTAAGATAAATTTGGGATTCGCTTTTTGCATCATTTCCAAAGACTGGATCCTAGAAATTTTATTATCCTGTTTCCTGGTAATATAGCGTTGAATAAAATCTTGAAGCTGTTTTTTCTGACTCTTCTCCAACTGATCATAGAGGCAGGGTGCAAAATGAGTTAATACTGGAGTTTGTTGATCTACCTTTTCTAAAAGTGAAAAAAACAAGGTGTAATCTAAATTCAGCTCACTCATCAATTTCTGACATTCCAACAGAAAAGGCTGATCGTCCTGCTTTAACTCATCCAAGCCTAATTTACGAGCCATCATCTGATCATATTGTTGCCAGAAGTATTCTGAAAATTCTTCTAATATCCCTTCCAGAGCAGACGCTTCATTAATAATAGGGAAAATAGCATGGGCCAGCTGAACTAAATTCCAATGGGCTATATTAGCTTGTTTCCCAAAAGCATATCTCCTGGTAGGCAAATCCGTGGTATTAGGGGTAAAATTAAGATCGTATTCATCGAGCATACTAAAGGGCCCGTAATCAATAGTAAGCCCAAGAATAGACATGTTATCGGTATTCATTACCCCATGCACAAATCCTACACGGTACCACTCCACGAGCATATTTGCTATATTTTGGGATACTTCACGAAACCACAATAAATATGTCTGCTGTTTTGAAAATCCTTTTATTTGGGGAAAATACCTTTTTATTGTCCAATCGATCAATTGTCTTAATAAATCCCAGTCCTGCCTTGCTGCCAAGAGTTCAAAATGCCCAAAACGTATAAAACTTTCTGCCGTTCGGATGATCATAGCGCCCTCCTCCATCTGTGGATCCCCTTGGTAAAGGATATCTCTCAGAATCTCTTCACCTGTTTTTACTAAACTTAAAGCCCTCGTTGTAGGAACACCTAAATAATGCATAGCTTCACTCATAAGATACTCTCTTAGTGAAGAGCGGAACACGGCTCTGCCATCTGCATTACGGGAATAAGGGGTACTCCCTGCTCCTTTATATTGTAATTCTAGTGCTTTCCCTTCTAATGAGCTCATTTCTCCAATATTCATCACGCGCCCGTCTCCGAGTTGCCCTGCCCAATTTCCGAACTGATGCCCTGCATACACAGTAGCATAAAGCTGTAATTTTTGGGGCAAGCGCTGAGCACTGAAGAAATCTAAGTGGTCTCTAGAAATCTTCAATTCCTTGCCTAGTTCATCATTAAATAAAATAAGTTGAGGATGAGGGGAGTTCATGGGCTCCACTACTGCATGTAAAACATGAGGTGTATGCCTTGGATAGTTATTAAAAGAATAATCCCCAGGAAAGGCTTCTTTAAAAGGCTGTCGTATTTCAGGTAAATCTGGCATCATAAAAAAGCTGGAGATGATCCCCAGCTTTGTTTTTATTTATTAAAATCTATATCGTCCGTTTGATTGATATCCTTATTAATATCTTCTTTTTTGTCGGTCTCTCCAGGGATTTTGTTTTCAAGGGTTCCTTCTCTGTTTACACCTGGTCGGGGGTTCCTAATTTCATCAATGGTTCGAAGACCTTTTTCGTCTCCATACCCCCCGATGCGTTTGAGAGAGTTGCAACCATCATAGCTAGCTGGTTTTACAAATCTATCCTCCTGAGAGATTCCCAAAGATTTATCATTATATACTTTTTGCATAAAATATCCCCAAATCGGCAAAGCGATTCTAGCCCCCTGACCTTCTCCTGTATTACGGAAATGCGTGGCTCGATCTTCCCATCCTACCCAAACCCCGGTAGCTAATTTAGGAGTAACCCCCATAAACCAACCGTCTGAGTTGTTATTGGTGGTACCTGTTTTCGCGGCGATTTCTGCATTAATCCCTAATCGTTTAAGCCCTCCAGAAGCTGTTCCATATTCAGCTACTCCCTTCATCATGTCAATCATCGTAAAGGCATATACTTCATTCATAATCTCCTTAGATTCGGTTTTTACTTCTTTAATCACGTGTCCATTGGTATCTTCAATTCTCCAAACCATTTCAGGTTTAGTATAGGTCCCAAAATTAGCAAAGGCACTATAGGCACCTAACATTTCGTAGAGGGTGATATCTGATGAACCTAGGGCTATGGTAATATTCCGAGGAATATCACTCTTTACTCCAAGATCTCTCGCGAGCTGAATAACCTTATCCACTCCTGTAGATTCTATCAACCTGAGGGATACTGTATTTTGAGAATAAGCTAATGCATCTTTAATAGCTATATCGCCTCCTCGTCCTTTAACTCTGTAATTACCTTTTTCAAATGGCGCATTAGAGACCACCGTGCAAGGAGTATACCCCAGATTCATAATAGCAGCAGCATATACAAAAGGTTTAAACGTAGAACCCACCTGCCGCTTTCCTTGCTTCACGTGATCATATTGGTAATGCTGCCAATCGATTCCTCCTACCCAAGCTTTGATATTCCCTGTCATAGGCTCCATAGACATTAAGCCCGCCTGTGCTATTTGCTTATGATAACGTATAGAATCCCAAGGTGACATCACCACTTCCTCTTCTCCATTCCAAGTGAAACGACTTAGCTTTATAGGTTTTTTGAAATCCTTTATTATAGAGTCTTCAGGCATCCCTTCTGCCTTCATCTGCTTATAACGACCTGTTCTTCTTACAGCTGCCATCATCAGATCATTAGCAATCTTTTTACTAATAAGATAATAAGGACGGTTTGGATTTCGAGCCTGCTCAGCATCAAAATTTTTCTGCAACTCAGTTAAGTGCCTCTTGATCGCTTCCTCCGCATATCGCTGCATTTTAGAATCTAAGGTTACATAAATTTTCAACCCATCTCTAAATAAGTTAAGCGATTTGCCCGTCTTCTCTTCATATTCCTTAAGATAAGCATTGATTTCTTTTCTCAAATAGAATTTATAATAGGCAGAATAACCTTCATTTACACTTTTAACCGGATGGAAATCGGTTACAATAGGCGTGTCGATGGCTTGCCTATAAGTGGTATCATCAATATAGCCTATATCTACCATCTGCTTTAAGACCACATCTCTGCGGATTTTTGCTCGCTCAGGATTTCTCAAAGGATTATTTGCATTAGGCGCTTCTAACATCGCTACAAACATCGCGGCTTCTGGTAAAGTAAGATCTTTTGTATGTTTGTTAAAATAAATACGAGAAGCCATCTCAATTCCATTCGCATTATAAGTAAAATCGAATTTATTAAAATATAAAGTGATGATCTCGTCCTTTGTATAACGTTTTTCTAAGCTAATGGCTACAGACCACTCCTTAAGCTTTTGAGCAATCCTCTGTAGTTTATTTTTAGAAACATTCTTTGTAAAAAGAAGTTTTGCCAACTGCTGCGTAATGGTAGAGCCTCCACCTCTGCCCCCACCAAACCGTATAGCACGAAAAATGGATTTCATATCAATTCCTGAGTGCTCTTTAAATCGTTCATCTTCCTTTGCCTGCAAGGCAAAAACAAGATGAGGGGGGAGGTCGCTATACTTAATGGGAATTACTTTTTCCTTTTCAAATTTTCCTAGTGAAACTCCATCTGAGGAAATAATTTCAGAGGCTACATAGATATCCGGATTTTCAAGCTCTTTCATATTGGGCATTTCTCCCAAGAAACCCTCAGAAACTAAAAAGAAAAGCCCTGCAATGCCTAACACTATAGTCAAAAGACCTAACCATACCCACCGAATAACCTTTTGAACTCCTTTGTCTGAGGATCGCTTTTTCTTTTTACTCCCCAACGGAAATATATTGCCTTTATTTTTATTGTTACTTCCCATTGATCGTTATGGTTTAACCGTTTCTATTTTTATTCCTATATCTTCCAAGCCAATTAATGGATTTCTATTCATTAAATGCATAACCTCTATTTTATATTTACCATTACTTGGAAATCTATAATGGGTTTTATATAAACCTAGGATTTCCTTTGTACCTCCAAATTGAGATCCTTTCCATAGGCCGTTGGACCGTGCCAGAGTATAGTTGAGTATATCCTTATGTTGCTTTTTTTCCTGCATACCCGAAATGGAAACTTGCAAACGTAGATTCATATACGGATATTGGTTATTATTACGTATAACAAATATAATGTTTTTTAGGTTCTGTGCATCTTGAATATCAAACTCAAAACGCGCCGGATTTTCGGAAGCCCAGTGCCCATCAAGCGCTATCGTCTTTACCTGCTCAAGTGGAGATATACAGGCTATTAATATGGATACCCATACCAATATCCAAACAAAACTATATCTCCCCATCAGGCTTGGACGAATGTTTTTTATTTTTAGAAGGGGTAATTTTTCTATGGGATTGATTTTGATTTTTCTCACTATGTTGTTCTATTTTAGCGGGATTTTTGGCTCCGTTCCCATCTTTAGGCTTAGCAGCAAGACCTGTCCTGGCTTTCACTTGCTTATTCCTTTCCCCTTGTTTTGGAGCTTTTATACTCTGATTTTTCTGTTTTTCACGCGAATTTCTATTCCGATTATTTTTATTCTTCCTTTCGAAACGGTCCACATTATTCTCCTGGATCAAATCTACAGGTTTTACAGATTTATCGTCGCTTTTATAATCTTCAAGAGGAGGCGTTTTCTCTCCTCTTTTATTCATTTCAATGCACTTTTTTACTATCTGAACATCAATATCATACCAGCTCATTGAGTTTTCCACATAAGCAAACCACATCTTCTTTTTGAAAACATCAATTTTTATGCAGAAAGCTCTCCCTTTTTCGGTATCCAAAACCGTAGAAGAAGATGGAAAATCGGCCAAAGCGTCTACATAACTATCCAGCTCATAATTAAGGCAACACTTCAATTTACCGCATTGTCCAGCCAGTTTTTGGGGATTAATACTTAACTGCTGATAGCGAGCTGCTTGGGTATTCACAGACCGAAAATCTGTTAACCATGTAGAGCAGCACAACTCCCTTCCACAAGAGCCAACACCCCCTACTTTAGCTGCTTCCTGACGATAACCTATCTGCTTCATATCAATCTTAGTACGAAAAGCGGCTGCGTAATCTTTAATCAATTGACGGAAATCTACTCTTCCTTCAGCTGTATAGTAAAAGGTGACTTTTGCACCATCGCCTTGATATTCCACATCGGTGATTTTCATCTCAAGATTCAACCTACGGGCTATTTTCCGCGCCTGTAATTTGATAGTTTCCTCTTTTTTACGAAGCTCCTGCCAGAGGTTAATATCTTTTGGCGAGGCCAAGCGGTATACCTTGAGCGTTTGCTCTTCGTTAAACTTTTTCTTTTTCATTTGAATTTTCACCAGTTCCCCGGTGAGGCTCACTACACCTATATCATATCCGGGACTTGACTCTACTGTGACAATGCTACCGATACGAAGCGGCAGTTGATTTAGATTATGATAGAAAGCCTTGCGGTCATTTTTAAACCTCACTTCTATATAATTACATTGATTCGATGTAGGCTGGGCTACATTAGATAGCCAGTCAAAAACACTTAATTTATAACTATTCCCGCAGGTATCTACATTCTCACAGCCATTCGAGGAAACCTTCGTTCCACAAGAATGGGAAGAATCGCCGGATGTTTTACATCCACAACTCATTTTTTTTTACTTATAAAATTATTGCAAAGTTATAATATTTTTTTATGCAACCTATATTTAATAATACGCAAATGAATCACTATTTAAATGACATTTTAGCGGTTAAATTTATATTTTTATGAAATAATGAAAATGAAAGCGTTTTGTAAAATTTATTTATTTTCATAAAAACAAAAATTAAACATAATTACACTAACTACATAGTCGTCCATTTATAAAAGAATATCAGAGATATTTTATTCAAACACTGTTTAAACTTACCACATTATGCTTAATTTTTAACAAAAATTAGTAATTATAAATAAAATAATTTTATATTTGGCAAAATTAATATTCCCTTGATTATGAAAAAAGTTTTTTTATCTATAACGCTATTTGCCAGTATGGCAACCTACGCAGGAGGCTTCCGTATATCTCTACAAGGGGTAAAACAGCTTGCCATGGCTCATACAAGTGCTCATGCAGAAGATGCCAGCATTGCTTTTTTCAATCCAGCAGGGATCGCCTTTATCCCCTCCAAACTGAGTGTAGCCGCTGGAGGATTTGGAGTATCAACCTCTATGACCTTCCAGAATCCTTCCACTTTACAATCTTATAAAACCGAAAGTCCGTTAGGAACACCGGTTTATGCTGCCGTAGCCTATAAAATTGTAGATAATGTATCTCTTGGTTTTAGCTTTACTACTCCCTATGGAAGCCATTTAATATGGGATAAGGATTGGAGCGGGAGAGAAATAGTACAAGAACTCAATCTACAATCCTTTTTCTTTCAACCTATGGTTTCTGTAAAATTAGCCCCTTGGATTGCGGTAGGGGTAAGCTATATCCATGCAACCGGGAAACTTGATTGGACTAAAACCGCCACTCAAGTAAATGGCGTGGCAAACTTAAAAGATGAAAAGGCAAAAGGAAATGGCTTTGGACTAGGATTTTACTTTCGTCCCAATGAAAACTTGGACATTTCTGTGGCCTATCGTTCACCGGTTAACATGAAAGCCTCGAATGGCATCGTAAAACTCACCAATGTTTCTCCTGCACTATATCCTAATTTAGGATTGAATAGTCAAGGATCGGATAGCTTTACCGCAAACTTACCTTTGGTAGACGAGTATACGATAGGCTTAACTTACAAGCTTACTCCCCAATGGTCGGTTTCTGGCGATTTTAATTATTATGGTTGGGAACAGTACAGCAAACTAGATATCCATTTCGCCAACATGAGACCGGATCCCAGCTCAAATAGCCACGTCTATTCTAGTCCAAAAAACTTTAAAAACACAAAATCTTATCGCATAGGTACCCAATATTGGTTTAATAATATAGTGGCCGGTAGATTAGGCTATTATTACGATGAGTCTCCTTATGACGATCAGTATTTTAGCCCTGAGACCCCCTCGATGAACAATAATTCGATAACCGGAGGTATAGGTTTTAAGTTCAAAAACTTTGGCATAGACCTAGCTGCTAGTTATAACTTTTTTAAATCTAGAAACGTTAGCAACGACTTCTACGGTATAAATGGTCAAATAAAAGGTAATGCTTTAATATTTGGGCTAGGCCTTTCATATAATCCCTTTTAAACGTAACAAAATGAAAAAATACTTATTCACATCACTCGCTGCTATCTCGCTTGTTTCTATAGTAGGCTGCAATACTGGGTTCGAGCAGGACGTTGCAGATATGCAATCCACTAGTGGTGAAGCAGATTTCAGCACTTATGTAGCCATTGGCAACTCTCTTACTTCAGGTTTTAGAGACAATGCTCTGTATCTTGACGGCCAAAAGGAATCCTATCCTTCTATTATTGCTACGCAGATGAAACGTGCTGGTGGGGGAGATTTTGAACAACCTTTAATGCCCAACAATGATGGTGGTTTCTCGAATTTACCAGGCTTCCCTGGAAAACTAGAACTAAAATTGGTGAACGGAAGTTTGTCTCCTATCCCAAAATCCGCAGGAAGCGAACTGAAACACACCCCAGCCGGGAAGTTGTATAACAATGTAGGGGTTCCAGCCGCCAAGTCTTATCACTTATTGGTAGAAGGCTATGGCAACCCAGCAAATCTCCCTAGTAAAAAAGCAAATCCTTATTTTGTAAGATTTGCGAGTTCTCCCAATACAAGTATCATTAAAGATGTAATCGCAAAAAAACCTAGTTTTTTTTCGCTATG
This sequence comes from Elizabethkingia argenteiflava, assembly GCF_009904105.1. GTDB lineage: Bacteria > Bacteroidota > Bacteroidia > Flavobacteriales > Weeksellaceae > Elizabethkingia > Elizabethkingia argenteiflava. The sequence goes on from NZ_JAAABJ010000372.1 coordinate 10,977, forward strand.
GATTGGTAACAATGATGTATTGCTATACGCGACCAGCGGAGGGGTAGGCAAGGACCAAAAAGGCAATACCAATGCACAAACATACGATATGTACGATATATCCGACCCATCAGTGGTCGCAGGGTCTATCGATCGCGTTCTCGCTTCACTTAAAGCTGAAGGTATCACTAAAGGGGTGATTGCCAATATCCCCGATATAGGCTCAATCCCGTTTTTTACAACCGTACCTTACAATCCACTTTCTCCTGCCAATCCTTCATTTGGGCCGATGATTCCAAAACTAAATGAAAATTTTTCAGCTCTAAATAAAGCATTTACAGCCTTAGGAGTGCCAGAAAGAAGCATTTCATTTTCTAATACAAAAGCCAGTGAAATCATTATAAAGGATAGAGACATAAAAGATATAGGACCTCTGTTAAGCTTCGCTCTCACACCTTTCGTAGGTGCGCAAAAAGCCAAGTTATTAGGATCACTTTACGGACAGGCTCGTCCGGCTACAGCTTCAGATTTCGTATTACTCACCGCCTCCTCCCAAATTGGAAAAGTAAATACTGAAGCCTATAAAAATTTTAAAAAACTAGGCCTCTCTGATGATGAAGCCGGCCAGCTTGCAATCAACGGAGTAACCTTTCCGATGGAAGATCAATATATTCTGACTCCAAATGAGCAAAAACTCATCCAAAATGCTGTAACCGCATACAATACTGCAATCTCGGCATTAGCCAAAAAATATGGAATCGGATTAGTGGATGCGTATGCTAAAATGAAAGAACTGAACACCCTGTCAGGCATTCAGTATAATGGCGTAAAATACACCAATACATTTGTTACCGGGGGAGCCTTTTCACTTGATGGTATTCACCTAACGGGACGTGGTTATGCGGCCATCGCCAATGAATTTATAAAAACCATCAACGCACAATACAAATCGACACTACCCCAAGTAAATCCGAACGATTATTCCGGGATTAAATTCCCTTAATTTTAGATACCTAAAAAACCTCTTGAGCAGTTGAGAGGTTTTTTTTTTAAATTTGCAGCAAATAAATGTAATGATGTCTGAAAAACAGTCGACTTATCTTTTCACCACAAGAACCAGCAAAGAATTAGCAGAAAAAATTGCAAGCCATTATGGTCAAAGTCTGGGTGCTATTAATATCTTAAATTTTAGTGATGGTGAATTTGAACCTATTCTAGAACAATCGGTAAGAGGTGGCCGCGTATTTTTAATAGGGTCGACCTTCCCGCCTGCTGATAATCTTTTAGAACTCCTCTTGATGATTGACGCCTCTAAAAGAGCCTCTGCTAAAAGTGTTACAGTGGTTATCCCTTATTACGGCTTAGCCAGACAAGATAGAAAGGATAAACCTAGAGCCCCGATCGGTGCCAAACTAGTAGCCAACCTTTTAACGGCTGCAGGCGCTACAAGAATTATGACAATGGACCTTCATGCGGATCAAATCCAAGGTTTTTTCGAAATCCCTGTTGACCATTTATATGCTTCTTCTATTTTTATAGATTACATAAAGTCTTTAAATCTCGACAATCTAACTATCGCCTCTCCAGATATGGGAGGAGCAAAAAGGGCTAGAAATTACGCCGGCTACCTGAGTGCTGAAGTGGTAATTGCTTATAAGGAAAGAAAAAAAGCGAACGTGGTAGAAGAAATGTTCTTGATTGGGGATGTAAAAGATAGAAATGTGGTTTTGATAGACGATATGATAGATACAGCTGGAACATTATGTAAAGCTGCTGATATACTCATGGAAAAAGGAGCCAAAACGGTACGCGCCATGGCTACACACCCTGTACTTTCGGGAAAAGCTTATGAAAACATCCAAAAATCACAACTGCTTGAGGTAATTGTTACCGATACCATCCCTGTAAAGGCTGGATTATCCTCTAAAATAAAGGTACTTTCCTGTGCTCCATTGTTTGCTGATGTTATGAGAAGTGTACACAAACATCAATCGATCAGCGACAAGTTTATTATTTAAAAAATATTTAATACCTTTGCACACCTTTAAAATTTAAATGTCTTAAATAATTTATAATGAAATCTATTACAATTCAAGGTGCAAAAAGAGAAAGCGTGGGCAAAAAGTCTACAAAAGCTTTACGTGATGCTGAATTAGTTCCTTGTGTTGTTTACGGAGGAGCAGAGCCTTTAAACTTTTCTACACCTGAAAAGCACTTTAAAAGTTTAGTTTACACTCCTGAAGCACACACGGTATCTATTGAAATTGATGGTCAGATCATTCCGGCTGTTCTTCAGGATATTCAGTTCCATCCAATTACGGACAAAATCTTACATGCTGATTTCTATCAACTATCCGACGACAAACCTGTCATTATGGAGGTTCCTGTACGAATTACAGGTCGCTCAAAAGGAGTTGTCAGAGGTGGTGTTTTACGTCAATCTTTCAGAAAACTTAAGGTAAAAGCTATTCCAGCGAATTTACCTGATGAGATTGTTATTGATGTTACAAAGCTAAATATTGGTAACAAGTTTTATGTAGGAGACATTCAATCTGATATTTACTCATTCATGCATCCAGACAATGCCGTTATTGCAGCAGTTAAGATGTCTAGAAATGCAATGAAGGGAGGAATCGCAGCTGATGATGATGAAGAAGAAACAACAGAAGCATAATTAATTAGCCTCTATTAATAAAAGTAAAAATCCCGTGATACGGGATTTTTACTTTTATAGAGAAAATATTATAAAATGTTCATAAACTCATCGGAGATACCTTATGAGTATTTAACCTCTTCTGATAAAATAGCTAATTATATTCGACTCCCGATTCGACTCCTCGTGCATTAACATAAATATTCCGATCATAATCTGTAGCGTACCCTCTGCATCATCGCTTTTTTGAACATTCTCTACAGCGCTTTCATTCATTTTAATTCCCTCCTATTTGAACAAGACAGATAATGTTGCAATGATTCGGTTGATCACACCGAAAGAGTTACATTTTGGATCTATTTACCATTATAGGCTACTATTATTTACTAGTTTGGTTAGATAATTTTTTCCATCACTAATCTTATAATTTCGTAAAATAAACTCTTTTCGTGTATATTCACAACAAAAATCCATCTGTTTCATTCAGTTTTACCGCTTATTCACTTGAAACTTTTTAATATTCATTATACTAAAAAAGCAGAATAAAAGTATAGATTAGATGTAGAAATCGAAAGCTATCACAGCAGGGTGTAAGAAAGGAAAATCATGCAAACTATAGTATTTTTAGAAGACTTGTAAAATTCTTTTTGTAATTTGCCAATTGTGCAGGTGAATTTATAGCCTGAAATTTGATATCTTATCGAGGGTACTGGGTTTTCTTATGCACATTTTCCTACACCAAGGATTTAATATACCACTAAATTAGCTGTAATGTTTATCAAAAAATATATTTCTACAGACTACCCAATATTCAGTCTATCAGATTCCCTAGACCAAGTACGCAATAAAGTAGGTGATACTGGCTATTCTCATATTTTTATCCAAAAAGATGGAATATTAGCCGGGAATCTTCGCTATGAAATCATCACAAATACCGATGCTAAAACACTAGCTGAGATAAGCGAGCATCTGGAACGTTTCGCTCTACTTGAAAACAGTACCTCACTCGATAGTATTCGCTTACTGAGTGCCTTTAATGCTAATATAATCCCTGTTATTAGCAAAAATGAAAAATATTTAGGCTATATTACCTATGAAGATGTTTTTTCCGATTTTTCTAAATTTCCTTTATTCTCAGAAAATGGAGCCGTCTTAATCATAGAAACCTCGCCTCAAAATTATTCCATGACTGAAATTGCAAAAATTATAGAAAGTAATAATGGGAAAATCTACGGTGCTTTTATTTACCATATGACAGACAAGATCATACAAATAGCTCTTAAAATTAGCCATGAGAATCTGAGCTCCATTGGAGAAACCTTCGCCCGCTATAACTATATCGTGGTCTACAAGTTTTACCATGACCAAAAAGATAATTTATTAAAAAATCGTTTTGTTTTTTTACAAAAATATATGGATTTTTGACGTATGAAGGCAGCGATATATACACAAAAACGAGATTTAGATACATTTTTATATCTAAGTAAGTTTATCTCAGAACTCGACAGCAAAAATGTGTCGGCTGTACTTCATAAAGATACAGCCGAAGAGCTTCGATTTTCTAAAATTTTTGCCACCTTTTCTAATAAAGAAGATCTTAAAAAACAGGAAATCGATTATTTTTTTAGTTTCGGAGGTGATGGTACCATCCTTAACGCCTTAATCTTTATTCAGGATCTGGGTATTCCTGTTATCGGTGTCAACACAGGAAGACTTGGATTTCTGGCCTGCTTTACCAAAGAAGAAATATTCACCAATCTGGATAAAATCCTCGATCATGAACTTTCGGTTACACAACGATCGGTGATTAAAGTTAACAATGTAAATATCGATTTCCCTTTTGCTTTAAATGACGTCAGCATCTCTAGGAAAGAAACCACCTCTATGATTACTATAGATTCCTATATTAACGATGAGTTTCTAAATGTTTTTTGGGGGGATGGGCTGATCGTTTCTACTCCTACGGGATCTACAGCCTATTCTTTAAGCTGTGGTGGGCCTATAATTTCTCCGGAGAACGATAATTTTGTGATAACACCTATCGCTCCGCATAACCTGAATGTACGCCCTCTCATTCTAAAGGATGATGTGAAAATACGCCTTAAGGTAGAAAGCAGGGTCCCCCAATACTCACTTTCACTAGATTCCCGACTATATCATATCGATACCCTAGAGGAAATCTCTCTTGAAAAAGCGCCTTTTACCCTTTCTCTTGTACAACCCAGAGATATTAGTTTTTTTGAAACGATAAGACATAAATTACTTTGGGGCAACGACAAGAGAAACTAAACCCCTGAAAGGCTATGAACTCTTAAAACAATCCGCCACAGGAATACTTTTTATTAACAGGAATAAAATCTTATTACAAAGCTTTCAGATTATAGAAGAAGAGGGAGAACAGACTGCTTTAAACTTTGATATCCGGAATAATAAGACAAAAAGAAGCAGATTTTTCTTATCTTTACCCAATAAAATTTGGAAGGACAAACTAAATCAAATAAAATAAAAAAATGAGCAGAATGTTTCCAGCGGGTGTGGCTACGGGTTCGATGGTCACCGAGATTTTTCAGTATGCAAAAGAAAACCAATTTGCCTTACCGGCAGTAAACGTTATCGGCTCCAGCAACGTGAACGCGACACTGGAAACAGCCGCCAAACTAAACGCTCCTGTAATTATACAATTTTCCAATGGGGGAGCCTGCTTCAATGCAGGAAAAGGCCTCTCTAACGATGCGCAAAAATCAGCCATTTTAGGAGCTGTTGCAGGCGCCCATCACATTCATACATTAGCAGAAGCTTACAATGCTACGGTTATCCTACATACCGATCATTGTGCTAAAAAGCTACTCCCTTGGATGGATGGATTATTGGAGGCTAATGAGGCCTTTTATAAGCAAAATGGAAAGTCATTGTACTCCTCTCACATGCTGGATCTGTCTGAAGAAACATTAGAAGAAAATATAGATCTTAGCATTCAGTACTATGAAAGGATGGCAAAAATGCAGATGACCTTAGAAGTAGAAATCGGGGTTACCGGTGGTGAAGAAGATGGGGTTGATAATACGGATATAGACAACTCCAAACTTTATACACAACCCGAAGATGTGGCTTATACCTATGAGAGGCTAAAGGCTATTTCTGAAAACTTTACTATTGCTGCCGCATTTGGAAATGTCCATGGTGTATATAAACCCGGAAATGTAAAGCTTACTCCTGAAATATTGAAAAACTCACAGGACTTTGTACAAGAAAAATTTAAAACCGGGGAGAAGCCTGTAAATTTTGTGTTCCATGGTGGCTCTGGTTCTAGTCTTGAGGAAATTCGTGAGGCCATAAGTTATGGGGTAATTAAAATGAATATTGATACTGATCTCCAATTTGCCTATACAGAAGGTATAAGAGATTATGTAAGCGATAAAATAGAGTATTTAAAAACACAAATAGGAAATCCAGAGGGTCCAGAGATCCCTAACAAAAAGTTCTATGACCCTAGAGTGTGGCTAAGAAAAGGAGAGCAAACTTTTTCCAAGCGTTTAGTTCAGGCATTCGAAGATTTAAACAATATTAATACCCTTAAATAATTAAATTGATAGCAACAGAGATCCTAAATGGGCTCTGTTGCTATTCACAAATAGATTAGAAGATGGCATTTGACTGGTTTAGAAGAAAGAAACAAAATATTAATACGCCGACGGATCAAAAGAAAGATTCACCGAAGGGACTGTGGCATAAAACTCCTACAGGAAAAATTATAGAGCAAGAAGAGCTAAAAAACAATAACTTCGTATCTCCTGAAGACGGTTTTCATGTAAGAATTGGAAGTAAAGAGTATTTCGAAATTCTATTTGATAATGGCAAGTTTAAAGAGCTAAATGCTAAAGTAGAGAGTGTGGATATTCTTAAATTTAAGGATACCAAAACCTATGCTGATCGTTTAAAAGAAGTGAAAAGCAAAACAAAATTAACCGACTCTGTACGTAATGCTGTAGGAAAAACTAATGGTTTAGAAATCGTAGTTTCTTGCATGGATTTTTCTTTTATAGGTGGCTCTTTGGGATCCGTGATGGGGGAGAAGATCAGTCGAGCAATTGATTATGCAATCGATCACGAACTGCCTTTTATGATGATTTGTCAGTCAGGAGGCGCTAGAATGCAAGAGGCGGCTTACTCATTGATGCAAATGGCAAAAGTACAGGCCAAGCTAGCCCAGCTTTCGGATCATGAGTTACCTTATATCGCCTATTTAACAGACCCTACTTTTGGTGGAATCACAGCTTCTTTTGCTATGACTGCGGATATTATCATGGCAGAACCCGGAGCCCTTATCGGTTTTGCGGGACCGCGTGTAATCAGAGAAACCATAGGTAAAGATTTACCTGAAGGATTTCAAACTTCGGAATTCTTATTAGAGAAAGGTTTTGTAGATTTTATTGTTAAACGAAATCAAATTAAGGAAACCGTATCTCAAGCGATGCGACTTTTAAGAAATACAAACGTTTAAAAATCTGATTAATGAAGACTCTGAAAGTTTTTATTAATGCTTGTAGAAAATTAACATTTAATAAATTGATAAGGTTGCTTAGATTATTTTTAGGCAACCCTATTTTTTCTATACTTTCCTTTATAGCTACATACAAAGCCTACAAAATCTCAGCGCAATACTTCCCTCAAACCAATAGTACAGATGGCAAAGGAAATGCTTTTAGGCACGCCTTATGGTGCTGCCTGATTCTCATGTATTGCTGTAAAGTTTCTTCTCCCAAAAAAAGTATAGCGTGGTGTAAAAAATTAACCTCATTACATGAAGAAATCTTTCCGAATGAACCCCTTCAAAAGCAAATGGATCTTCATAACAATGCTATAGGGATACAACTATTTGAAAAATTATTACCCGGCGTTCATCGTCAATTTTTCGAAACCTCTTTTTTTGTAGATAGCTTGATCAGAGAAACAGAAAAAGCTGTATTTATTTCTCATGTGGACGAAGACCCCGGAGATCATTTGATGTACATCCAGCGTTAGGAGAGTCCTAAAACACATCAATAGCATTTGAATCTTTACATTGATTAACGTGATGAAGCTATTGAAATCTAGTCTCTTATTAACCAATTGATTCTCTTTTTAAAAAAATCTCCCTTCAAATCCTTACTTTTACTGAAATTTTAGCAGAATATGGCTTTAAGCAGAATATGGAGTGCCTTTATTATTGTTGCAATTGGAATAGCAAGTATTAAATACTGCACTTCAAGCAATTATAACTCGATATTTAACGATATGATTGTCGGTAAGAGTGGTGATACCATACAAATAAAGAAAAAAAATATCGTGCAGCTTACACCTCATCTTCAAGATTCTATTAAGAAATATGGGGAGTATAAAGAAAATAGAATACACTATATCCAACGTGGACAACAGGTTCATATATACCGTATTCAGAACGCTGACGGGGTCATCAGCAGTAGTAAAGCTGCGGTCGATATTTGTATTGGATTAGTAGGGATCATGACCTTATTTATGGGCTTTATGAGCATAGCAGAAAAAGCGGGGGGCATTAATTTCATGAGTCGCCTTATACAACCTTTTTTCTCTAAATTATTTCCCGAAGTTCCAAAAGGCCATGCTTCTTTTGGACATATGATGCTTAACTTTAGTGCAAATCTTCTGGGACTCGACAATGCTGCTACCCCTTTTGGACTTAAGGCTATGGAAAGTTTACAGAGTCTCAATCCCAATAAACAACGTGCCAGCAATGCCCAGATTATGTTTCTCTGTCTGCATGCCAGCGGCCTTACCCTTATTCCCGTAAGCATTATTGCTATTCGAGCATCTATGCAATCTGCAACTCCAACAGATATTTTTCTCCCCTGCATGATCGCTACCTTTTTTGCGACCATAGCCTCCCTGCTTATTGTTTCTCTAAAACAAAAAATTAACCTTCTGCAACCTATTATTCTGGCTTATCTCGGCAGTATATCAGTCATCATTGCCCTTTTAGTTGTGTTTCTGGTCCAATTAAACAAAGACGAGTTAAATGATTTTAGTAAACTTTTAAGCAACGGTATGATTCTGCTCATTTTTCTTTTCATTATAATCGGGGGAATCTATAAAAAAATAAACATTTTCGACGCTTTTATTGAAGGGGCCAAAGAGGGGTTCTATACCTGTATAAAAATCATTCCCTATTTGGTTGGAATTCTCATCGCCATCTCTCTATTGAGGACTAGTGGAGTATTTGATGCCCTGATCGACGGTATAAAGTATTTAGCAAGCTTCTCGCAAATAGATACCCGATTTGTAGATGGTATCCCCACCGCCCTGATTAAACCCTTAAGTGGTTCGGGAGCTCGTGGAATGATGGTTGATGCAATGCAGACTTTTGGACCCGATAGCTTTCAGGGAAGGCTTTCGGCTATATTACAAGGCAGCTCTGACACCACATTTTACGTTATAGCGGTCTATTTTGGGGCCATTTCCATTCGAGACACACGCTACACCGTAGGAGCTATGCTTTTAGCCGATTTAGTGGGTATTTTTACCTCTATATTGTTGGCTTATTGGTTTTTTGGGTAAATTTGAATTATGATTCAGGATAAAGATTTTACACTGCGGTTAATCAGACAGTTGACGCAGTCATTAGAAAAATTACTTCTGGGTAAGCCCGAAGAAAGTTTAATGCAAAAAGAATTAGATTTTGATGCCCTTATGAAGGATATCTTTAAAATAAAATTCGAGGAAGTTTCGTCCAAAACCAGCGAAGAACTTATTGAACTGGTAGAGGAGAGAGAAACCAAAGATCATGCGGATTATTATGAATTACTGGGCAATCTTTTTTATTTTCATTTTCAGAAGGGGAGAGGTCTAGATTTTGCCCAGAAATCAAAAGTCATGTACCAGAAATATTTACAAACCAGTGGCGTATTTTCCTTGCCTATTATAAATAGAATTAAAAGTATTGAATCAATTTTTTAAAGACCTACATAGTGGTCCGGAAAATAAAAAAAGCAGCTGATTTTTTTCTAAATCAGCTGCTTTTTTTTAATTATTTTTGCTACCCGAGTTATTTTCAATTATTTTCTCTAAAATACGCAAGGTAATCAGATAGGTGGGTTTTACTCCGGTGAGCCCTAAACCTCCTGAGGACAGGGTACTTCCTGTTTCCAAAGGGTTATCCGAAGCATAGTAAGCATAACACAGGAACAAGTCTTCTTCTATATGATTCCTGATTTTTGAGGCAATCTGGATCGCTTTTTGATAATGAGCACCTTCCATTTCCAGTCCTATAGATTTCCAGGAAGTATTCATAAAATAGGAGAGGATATCTTTGTTCTGAAGAGAAGTTCCCAACACCGTCACCATACTCCCTTCAAAAGCCTTTAGTTCATCGTCGACAAAGTCTGTTTTACTCAATGCATTTTTAAATACATAATTGTCGGCAGTCCCCTCAAATATATGAGAGGTAGGAATCATAATATCTCCCTTACCTCCAGTAAGAATCCCGGCTTTTCCCATTACGGAAATGGATTTTACATTCATTTTGAATGTGATTTTATCGGTTTCAAAAGGTCTCAATAATTCGTCCATAACTTCAAAAGCTTGCTCTCCAAAAGCGTAGTCAAATACCATAATAACATCATCTCCGGTATAAGGGTAATGACTCCATGGTGTATTTTTTAAATCTGTTTTAGCAAGATCGATAATCTGAACATCAATATTACTTCCGCTATCGTCATCAATATAAATAAGACTTTTGCTTTGGGCATAATCGGAGATGGTATCTCGTAAATCTTTTGTATTACTGATCTTCTGATAAAGAGGATAATCTACCTCCTTTGGCGCTTTCTTCTTAAGAGCATCATGGGCAAAAAGCATATTCTGGACACTATGCATATTGGCACTTATAATATGTAAGGGTCTCTCATGAAGATGATGTTCGATTAAAACCCTCTTTACATTGTTGGCCCATTTTTCTCCAAAAAAGTGATGTCCTACACGCTCCTGCAGAATGGCGCTAAAATAAATTTCGCGCTCTCTATTTCCTTTCCAATCTTCAACACTTACCTGTCCTAACCAATATACGATTTTAAATAAGCGATCTGGATTGTCATCGTCTCCAAAATTATTATAAGCTTCTAAAGTCTCATCAAAGGTTCGTCCTAGTAAAGAAGAAAGGTGAATAAGAGCCACTTCTTTTTCTTTTCGTGAAAACTTTTTTTCTCCTAATGCTACTTCTTCAATGATTTTCCAGATTCTCTTAGGACGTCCACCTTCCTTGATATCAAAACCTATATTCCTAATTTTATCCGCTTCAAGATATAAAAATGTAAGATGAGTCAGAATATCGTAGATTTCGGATCTCCCTAAAAGAACCTCAATATTCATTTGGTGTTCATCAATGCGATAACAATTTCTGCGGCGTTTTTTAGGTACGATAGGCTCAAAACTCCCCTTCTTAAAACCTTCATCCGATTTTAAATGAATAAAGGCACATTCCTCAATGCCCTCTGGCAAACGATCTAAGACATAAAGAAGTCCGTTGAGCTCTACTTTGTTAAGATTGCCCATGCTCCCGTATATTTCGGGCTGGATAATCATTAAAAGTTTCCGTAATGCTTCTCCGGAAACACCTCCAGGCTTAAAAAAGCCCCTGTAGAATAAGTGTCGCATGGAAACATAGATACGCTCGATAGCTTCTGTCGTTTCTCTCGCTCTTAAATTTACCATACTATTTCTTTTAGCAAAGATAGGAGATATTATCATTCTGTGAAAATATTAATCTGGATGACCTGACAAAAGCTTGGTACTATCCTTACTCATCAGCTTATAATCATTAGTTCAATAATATTTTAACGAATTATATAGTCTGTTAATCTTTAAAATTTAAAGGCTATTACCCTAACAAAAATAACGACTCTCCCTAGAAGCATTTTTATAAAGAAATTATTTTTACCTATAATTCTATAAATAAAAACACATCTCCATATGAATGAAGATGCGTAGTTTTTTTTAAAAATATTAGTTTATATTTTACTTAACAATGTTCTAAAGTTTACTTTCTCATCAATAATACTTCTCAATTTAGATGTAGGTACCCGCTCTTGCTTCATGGTATCTCGATCCCTGAGTGTTACCATATGATCTTGCAAGGAGTCGTGATCAATGGTAATACAGAAAGGCGTCCCTATCGCATCTTGTCTTCTATAACGTCTACCTATACTATCTTTATCTTCATAAATAATATTAAAATCGTATTTCAGATCATTGAATATATCTTGTGCGTATTCTCCAAGCCCATCTTTTTTTACGAGGGGAAGTATCGCTGCCTTTACAGGTGCTAAAGCCGGTGGTAAAGAAAGAACTGTACGTTGAGAGCCATCTTCTAATACTTCCTCTTTCAAACAATTTGAGAAAATAGCCAAAAACAAACGATCTAATCCTACGGAGGTTTCTACCACATACGGAACATAACTCTCATTTCTCTCGGGATCAAAATACTGAAGCTTTTTACCCGAATATTTTTCATGCGCAGAGAGATCGAAATCTGTTCTACTATGAATCCCTTCAAGCTCTTTAAATCCAAATGGAAATTTAAATTCTATATCTGCTGCTGCATTGGCGTAATGGGCCAGTTTTTCGTGATCGTGAAATTTATAGTTTTCTTCTCCAAGACCCAATGCTAAGTGCCATTTAAGCCTTGTTTGTTTCCATTTTTCATAGAAATCAAGTTCGGTACCTGGCGCTACGAAAAACTGCATTTCCATTTGTTCAAATTCACGCATCCTAAAGATAAACTGTCGGGCAACAATTTCATTCCGAAAAGCTTTTCCGATTTGCGCAATTCCAAAAGGAAGTTTATGTCGGGAGGTTTTCTGCACATTCAGATAATTGATGAAAATTCCTTGTGCTGTTTCGGGACGGAGGTAAAGATCCATTGCATTTTCAGCAGCAGCACCTAGCTTGGTCCCGAACATAAGATTAAACTGCCTAACTTCTGTCCAGTTTTTTGAACCCGTATCGGGATCTGCAATTTCCAATTCTTCGATCAAACTTTTTACATCTGCCAAATCATTATTTTCTAAAGATTTGGCCATCCTGGAAAGAATTGCTTTTTGTTTTTCCCTGTAAGCGATCACTTTGGAGTTCGTCTCTTCAAACTGAACTCTATCGAAAGTCTCTCCAAAGCGTTTTTCTGCTTTATCGATTTCTTTTTGTGCCTTGTCTTCCAGTTTTGCACAATAATCTTCAAGCAAAACATCCGCACGAAAACGCTTCTTGGAATCTTTATTATCAATCAGTGGATCATTAAAAGCATCCACATGGCCAGAAGCTTTCCAAACGGTAGGGTGCATGAAAATTGCAGAATCTATTCCCACAATATTGTCATTCATCTGTACCATAGCCTTCCACCAATATTGCTTAATATTGTTTTTTAGCTCGACTCCGTTCTGCCCATAATCATATATAGCAGAAAGTCCATCGTAGATTTCACTTGATGGAAAAATAAAGCCATACTCTTTAGCGTGAGAAATTACTTTCTTGAAAACGTCTTCCTGTTTAGCCATAATAATATTTAAAATGCAAAAGTAAGTTTTTTAGAGAGTTCTTTCAATTTTTTAAGATATTACATTCCCAAAAACTAAAATTTTTTTTCCAAAATCTTATGTGTATTTTTGACATTGAAAAAAATCAATAAATCTACAATGCCGGATATTATTAGACTCCTTCCTGATCATGTTGCCAACCAGATTGCTGCCGGAGAAGTGGTACAAAGACCTGCTTCCGTGGTGAAAGAACTCTTGGAAAATGCGATAGATGCACATGCTTCCTCTATAGAATTAATGGTGAAGGACGGAGGCCGAACTTTGGTTCAGGTAGTGGATAATGGACTTGGAATGTCGCCCACGGATGCTCGTATGGCTTTTGAGCGCCACGCGACCTCAAAAATAAAACAAACAGAAGATATCTTCCGTATCGCAACTAAGGGGTTTCGAGGAGAGGCTTTAGCCTCTATTGCTGCTGTAGCCCAGGTAGACCTAAAGACTAAACAAACCGATGCTTCCTGTGGTACCCACATTATGATCCATGGAGGAGAGTTGAGTGAACAAGAGCTTATACAGAGTAGTGACGGTAGTAATTTTGCGGTTAAGAATTTATTTTATAATGTCCCTGCGAGAAGAAAATTTTTAAAATCGGATAGCGTCGAACTTCGGCATATCATGGATGAATTTCAACGGATTGCATTGGCACACCCCCATTTAGAATTCACGTTCTACAATAACGAAAATCTTGTATTTCATCTGCGAAAAAGCACCGAGATACAGCGTATTATTGATGTGTTCGGCAGACGTTTGCACCCCCTTTTAGTTCCGATTAAGGAGGAAACCGATTGGGTAAAACTGACTGGTTATGTGGGAAAACCCGAAGCCGCAAAAAAAAATAGAGGAGAGCAGTTTTTCTTTGTAAATGGGCGCTATTTTAAAAGTCCCTATTTAGCTCGTGCAGTACAAGAAGCCTTTGAAGGTCTATTACAACCTCAACATGTTCCTAGTTATTTCCTATTTATAGAAATTGATCCGGAAAAAATAGATGTCAATATCCACCCTCAAAAGACAGAAGTGAAATTTGAGGATGAAAATGTTATCTTTGCCATGCTAAGATCTTCCATAAAAAAATCTCTAGGCATGTACAATATCGCTCCTAGCTTGGATTTTGACAGAGACCCTATGCGGGATGAGCTGATTACTTCTAAGCCTAGTTCTGATAGGCTTGTGATTCCTTCTATTCAGGTAGACAGAAATTACAATCCTTTTCTAGCGGAATCCACCTCTTCACCCAAACCCCAAGAAGTGGTTAATTTAACAGAAATGTACCAGCCTAATATTTCTCCATCTCCTTCTAAAATTAATCTATTTGATGAGGATATGGATAGTGATTTGATGCGTCTTCCGAATGGATTCTGGCTCTATAATCACCATAACAAAACCCTTATGCTAGATCTGGGAAGAATGCACCAGCTGGTTCTTTTTCAAAAGAAACAAAAAAAGAAAACCTCCTCTACATCAAGTCAGAAATTACTATTTTCTCATGAGATTTTCCTCAACGAAATTGAAAAATTAACCTATCTTTCTGTTAAGGAAAATTTGATAAAGCTAGGTTTTGATCTCAATTTAGATGCGGGAGGAAATACACTGCATATTCAAGCGATCCCAGAAGATCTAAACGAGAAAGAGGCTATAGCACTACTGCAAAAACTGTTTGCTGAATATAGAGAAGATGAATCAGATTTTTTTCAATTTTTTGAAAGTAAACAAGTTAAATTACAATCCAAATCGAATTTTGATTTTCTCCAAAAAGAAGATGTGGAAAATCTTATCGAAGACTTCTCGGCTCTAAATTTTCCACAATATAATCATAATAACAAGAGGTGTTACATAGAACTCCCTATTGAAGAGTTAAAAAATAAACTTAAAGTGTAAAAATATGCAAAGATATATTCCGCCCATTACCCGAACTTTACTGATTGTAAATGTTTTGCTGTTTGCTGCTACCTATATCTTAGAGTTTACAGGAGTAAAATTAGAGATGGTCTTGGGTGCTTTTTTTCCAGGTTCACCTAATTTTCAATTTTATCAAATAATCTCCCATATGTTTATGCATGGTGGATTCGCTCATATTTTATTTAATATGATCGCTTTGTGGTCCTTTGGCTCTGCTATTGAAGTGACATTGGGACCTCAAAAATATGCTATTCTTTATTTTGTTTGCGGTATAGGCGCCTATATTTTATTTAATATTGTCAACTATATTGATATCGATCGCCTGATCGGTAATTTGCGGCTTGAGGGGGCCGATATAGAACAGATATACCATCTGTCCAAAGTTAATATTAACGGAATGTTTTCAAATATTAATGAGCTGCGAGGAGAAACGTCCCTCAAAGGAGATGTACAGGATATCAAACAGCTTTTCTCATTTCTATCTACCCCTATGGTGGGAGCTTCTGGTGCTATTTATGGTCTTTTGGTAGCCTTTGCCATGCTGTATCCGGATGCTAAGATTATGCTTCTGATACCCCCTATCCCAATTAAAGCAAAATACTTAATGCCGGTGCTTATTTTAGTAGAACTTTATCTGGGAACTAATAATTTCAAAGGGGACAATGTGGCACACTTCGCACATCTAGGTGGTGCTCTCATTGCCTTTATACTGGTTAAAATATGGACCAAAAATCGTTTTAGGATAGATCACCTATGAGAATTATACGTTTTATATTTACCTTGCTGCATCTGGTGGTATTTTTTGCCCTATCAGCTATGCTTTTGAACAGTATGGTCTCTCCTAAAGTTTTCAAATGGCTCAATTTCCTTTCGCTTGCCTTTCCCATTTTGATAACGGTATATGTGATGCTGACCATTATATGGATTTTAAATTTTAAAAAACGTGCCATCGTATTCCTATTAGGACTGCTGATGTTTTTTAATCCTATTAGGAGGTGGATCAACTATAACGATAACTCCCACCAAAAGGGAAATCTAAAGGTGATCACTTACAATGTGCATTCGGCACCTCGTATTCCGGCGCTTAAAGCCTTTTTGGAGAGTGAAAATCCAGATATTATCTTTCTTCAGGAAAAAGCTGTTAATAGTAAAAATAAACTGGAACTTTCCGCCTTTAAATATATTGTAGAGAGTACGATTGTGGAGATCTATTCCAAATTTCCAGTCAAAAATAGTGGTGAACTGGTAAAGGATAAAAATAATGGACATGCCTTATTTGCAGATATTGATATTAACGGTACCACTATTCGCTTTATTAATATTTACCTAGAGCCTTTCTATCTCCATAAGGAAATGCTACTCCCCACTCGAGATCAAAAGGTAAATGAGGAGAAAGCAAAGAAACTGGAAGCCCGTTTGGCGGAAAGCTTTAGACTACATGAGGATCAGATAGCAGATATACTCCCCGCTATTAAAAACTCCCCTTATCCTATTATCTTAGGAGGAGATTTTAATTCGGTTCCTAATTCATATGAATATTATCACCTGGGAGAAAACTTAATCGATGCTTTTATGGAGGTAGGCTCAGGATCAGGCACCAGCTTTCACGATTATAAGATGCCCATACGTATAGATTACCTCTTTAGCAGCCCCTCTATAAAAGCGACTCACTATAGGGTGAAAAGGGATATTGAAATTTCTGATCATTTTCCTGTAATTTCGCATTTCAAAATAAAATAAATATCATTTTTTTATGCTAACTTGCATATTATTCACATTTTAATCAGCGCAATATGAAAAAAACCATTTTATGTATCGCAGGATTCGCTGCAATGGCCTTAATTTCTTGTAAAAAAGAAGTGGCCTCCATAACAAAACCTGCTATAGATTCCACTACAAAAGCTGCTGTAGATTCTGTTGAAAACACAGCTAATAAAACTGTAGATGCCCTAAAAGATGCTGCCGATAAAACTGGAGATGCCGTCAATAATGTAGGGAAGAACCTAAAACAAGAGGTGGAAAAAGCAGGAGATAAGATTGATAGAGCAGCCAATGCTGCAAAGGAAGAATTGAAAAAATAATCAGTTTTTCTTTATAATGAAGAACAGCGGGTATCGGAAAGATCCCCGCTTTTTATCCAAAAGAAGTTACATTCCTCTGCTATCAGTATAGCATAAAAGTAACAGAAGCGGGATATAAAAAGAAGAACCTATTACAATATTCTTCTTTTTATCTTAGCATTTTCTGGGCTTTCCTTATGCCCTCTATCACACGGTCTATCTCCTCAAAGGTATTGTAGACAGCAAAGCTTATCCTTACAGTTCCAGCGATGCCAAAGTATTCCATAATCGGTTGGGCACAATGGTGTCCTGTTCTAACGGCTATCCCTAATTTATCCAATATCATTCCTACATCTGAAGCGATACCTATGCCCTCTAAATTAAAGGATAATACTCCTGCACGAGCGGCTTTCTCTCCATAGATCCTTAAACCTTCAATTTCGAGAATCTGACGCTGGGCATAGTCTAGCAGTTTGCTCTCATGTTGGCCAATATTACGGACTCCTATTTCATTCATAAAGTCTACGGCCGCCCCTAGGGCTATATTTCCTGCAATATTAGGTGTGCCCGCTTCAAACCGAAAGGGTAACCCTGCATAAGTAGTCTTTTCAAAGGTACAGCGATCTATCATCTCTCCTCCACCATGAAATGGATTAAGTTGGTTGAGTACCGCTTCTTTTCCATATAAGATTCCCGTGCCTGTGGGCCCATACATTTTATGGCCTGAAAAGGCAAAGAAGTCGCAATCCATAGCCTGAACATCAATTTCAAAATGCGGTGCCGATTGGGCTCCATCTATCAAAACCCAAGCATTAGACTGGGCTCTTACTTTTTTAATGATTTCATTAATGGGATTAATGACTCCCAGCGCATTGGAAACCTGATTAATTGATACTAATTTGGTTTTTTCGGAGAGCCATTCTCCTAATACATCAATTTGTAAAACCCCTTCTTCTGTCATGGGAATGACACGCAATTTTGCACCTGTTCTCTGGCATAAAAGCTGCCAAGGAACGATATTGGAATGATGCTCTAGATAGGAGATAATGATTTCATCATCTTTACAGAGAATATCTGTCAAAGCATAAGCAACAAGATTAATCCCTTCGGTTGTCCCTTTGGTAAAAAGCACTTCATAATCGTGCTTTGCATTGATAAAACGCTGTAGCTTTTTACGTGCATCCTCCATTGCATCTGTAGCCAATTGACTTAAGGTGTGAATCCCTCTGTGAACATTGGCATTAAAATGTTGATAATAGTGCTGAAGCGTTTCTAGAACTACTAAAGGCTTCTGACTAGTGGCTGCATTATCCAAGTAAACTAAATTTTGGCCATTCACTTTTTCTTGAAGAATGGGAAATAGAGAACGTATTGTTTGTATATCCTGCATTTTAGTTTAATTTTTTTGTTCTGTTAAAATCTTTTTATAAGCTTCCATTTCTGCTTTCTGCCCGGCATACTTGTGTTGGAGTTCGGAACCTTCTCTCATTCTTCCATAATAGACCAAGGCTTTTTCAATAAAGAATTTTTTATAAAAATTTGATAAGTCCCATATTTTAGGAAATCGCTTGTGAAAAAGCATTTCATAATAAGCCTGCCACTCTCTTTCATTTTTGTCCTCTACAAATTTCTGAGCTGCTCTTTGCTCAACATGCATCATTTCATGAGCGATTAGGTTGATCACCAGCCCCAGATCGAAGTCGAAAAGATTAACTGGAATCTTAATTTTCTGAGGACTACCAAAATCCCCTTCTGTAGTTAACAAAATAGAAGTGGTTTCGCACTCCTGCCGATAGCCAAAACCAGCAAAATATCTGCTATCAAGTTCCCATTCGCGTACTACAAAGTTTGCGGCATCTAAAATTTGTCCATGGGCTTTATAAGCATTGATATGAAAAATGATGCGCTCTACATTCATGTTCTCTTTATAAATGTACTTTTTTACACAGCCCCGATTTTTACTAAAATTCAATATCTACATCCAACTTTTCTGCTAAAAGTTTAGAAATCTTAAGTTTAAGTGCTTCAATATCAATATTCTGCATAGCATCGTGAGCAAATGCATATAACAATAAAGCTTCGGCTTCATTTTTAGAGATACCTCTGGCTCTCAAATAAAATAATGCCTCTTCATCCAATTGCCCGACGGTACATCCATGTGAGCATTTTACATCATCTGCAAAAATTTCGAGCTGAGGTTTAGTATCTACAGTAGCTCCTTCGCTTAACAATACATTATTATTCTGCTGGTATGCATTGGTTTTCTGTGCTATTTTATCCACAAATACCTTTCCATTAAAAACACCATGGGATTTCCCCGCGAATACACCTTTGTAATTCTGATAGCTTTCACAGTTAGGGAAATTATGATGAACCGCTGTATGGTGATCTACTAATTGAGCCTTATTAAGAATGGTAATACCATTCATAAAACTATTGATATTTTCTCCCTTGTGAATAAAATCTAGGTTATTTCTCACCAGCTTTCCTCCGAAGGAAAATGTATTCACAGTCCCGACGCTATCTCTCTGCTGTTCCACATACGTACTATCCACCATATAAGCCGTATCGCTATCATTTTGCAATTTATGCCAGTCTGCTTTCGCATTGGAATGAACAAATATTTCTGTTATGGAGTTCGTAAAAGCAAAACTCTCATCCAGATTATGATGACTTTCGATAATCTCAACTTTAGCTCCTGACTCTGCCACCAGTAAATTCCGTACGTTATAAAACGTATTTTCCTGCTGATTATGGGATAGATAAAATAGATGTATAGGCTTCTCTATAACCGTATCCTTAGGAACATGCAAAAAGAACCCATATTTACAATAAGCGAGATTGAGCGAAACAAAAGGATTGTCCTCATGCGTAATGCTATCGAAATATTTTTCAAAAACACCTCTGCGCTTTTCATCATTCAATGCATAATTAATTGATAAAAACTCGGCATTTTCAATGGAAATTTGCGACAATTCCGGATATACTTCTCCGTTAATAAATATAATAAAATCAATATTCTCCTCCCCTAAATGTAAAGACTGGAGTTGACTTTTTGAAATATGATGCTCTTGTGTAGGAAAGAAATTATACTCTTTATTTACAATTTCAGCCAGAGACGTATATTTATATTCTTCATTTTTCTTTTTAGGAAAGCCCTGCTCTTTAAATTTTGATAATGCCTCCTTTCTCTTATGATCTAGAAAACGATGTCCGAGGCTGGCTAAAAATGCTGTATGCTGCTCTAAAACTTGTTCTTGTAACATTTTTTTTGTTTAAAGTTTGAATGTTGATGTTTTCGATTTTTTTTATTCTCCTGGGGATTAAATAAGCCAATCGTAACCTTTCTCTTCAAGCTCTAATGCTAAAGTTTTATCGCCTGTTTTTACTATTTTACCATCTGCAAGAACATGTACAAAGTCCGGCTGAATATAATTTAGTAGTCTTTGATAGTGAGTAATGACCAAAATAGCATTCCCTTCGTTTCTAAATTTATTTACCCCATCCGCAACAATTCTTAACGCATCAATATCCAAACCTGAATCCGTTTCATCCAAAATGGCTAATCTTGGATTGAGCATCATCATCTGGAATATTTCATTTCTTTTCTTCTCTCCACCTGAGAACCCCTCGTTTAAGGAACGGGAAAGAAAATCTTTTTTTATCTCCAATAGCTCCGATTTTTCACGGATCAGCGCCAACATTTCCTTTGCGGACATTTCTTCTAAACCGTTTGCCTTCCTGGTCTCATTCATGGCCGCTTTAATAAAATTGGTAACGCTAACGCCAGGGATTTCTACTGGATATTGGAAGGAGAGGAAAATCCCCTTATGAGCTCTCTCCTCAGGTGCATCCTCATTAATATTCTTCCCTAAAAATAGAATATCGCCTTCTGTAACCTCATAATCTTCTTTTCCTGCGATTACTGAGGATAGGGTAGATTTTCCTGCTCCATTAGGCCCCATAATAGCATGAACTTCTCCGGGATTTATTTCTAAATTGATTCCTTTTAATATTTCTCTTTCTTCAATCCTAGCATGAAGATTTTTTATATTTAACATGTTTAAATGTGGTAAATGATTATTGATTCTATCCTACTGATCCTTCTAATGATATCTCCAACAGCTTTTGTGCTTCAATTGCAAATTCCATTGGTAATTTATTTAAAACCTCTTTGCTAAACCCATTGACGATAAGGGCGATGGCTTTTTCCGTGTCCAGACCCCTTTGGTTGCAATAAAAGATTTGGTCTTCACCGATTTTAGAAGTGGTAGCTTCATGCTCCAATTGAGCTGAAGGATCTTTAATTTCTATGTAAGGAAAGGTATGCGCTCCGCATTGATTGCCCATTAATAGAGAGTCACACTGGGAAAAATTTCTGGCCCCTTTTGCCGAAGGCATCACTTTTACCAAGCCTCGGTAGGAGTTCTGTGATTTGCCTGCGGAAATCCCTTTCGAGATAATAGTGGATTTAGTATTCCTTCCGATATGGATCATCTTAGTTCCTGTGTCTGCATATTGATGATTATTGGTAACCGCTATAGAATAAAATTCTCCTACGGAATGGTCGCCTTTTAAAATACAGGACGGATACTTCCAGGTTACAGCAGATCCTGTCTCTACCTGGGTCCAAGAAATCTTTGCATTTCTCTCGCACAATCCTCTTTTGGTAACAAAATTAAAAACCCCTCCCTTACCTTTTTCATCTCCAGGGTACCAATTTTGAACAGTAGAATATTTAATTTCTGCGTTGTCCATGGCTATTAGCTCTACAACAGCTGCATGGAGCTGATTTTCATCTCTAGAGGGCGCTGTACAACCTTCCAGATAAGAGACATAACTGCCTTCATCGGCTATCAAAAGCGTTCTCTCAAACTGACCTGTTCCCGCCTGATTGATACGAAAGTAGGTCGAGAGCTCCATAGGGCATCTCACTCCTTTTGGAATATAGCAGAAACTTCCATCGGAAAAGACTGCAGAATTAAGCGCTGAATAAAAATTGTCACCTCTTGGCACCACTTTCCCTATATATTTCCTTACCAAATCAGGATATTTTTTAATCGCCTCTGAAATAGAACAAAAGATTATCCCTTTTTCTTCTAAGGTTTCTCTAAAAGTGGTCTTCACCGAAACCGAATCCATCACTATATCTACAGCGACTCCAGATAATCTTTTCTGCTCATCAAGGGAAATGCCTAATTTTTCAAATGTCTTGAGCAATTCAGGATCTACCTGGTCCAGACTTTCCAACTCAGGCTTTACTTTGGGAGCGGCATAATAACGTATATTTTGGAAATTGGGCTTGTCATATTTAACGTTTGCCCAATTCGGCTCTTGCATTTTCTGCCAGATCTTAAAAGATTCCAACCGCCACTCTGTCATCCATTCGGGCTCTTCTTTTTTGAGCGAAATGGCCCGGACAACATCTTCATTGAGCCCTACTGGAAAATCTTCATAATCAATATTGGTCTCCCAACCGAACTCGTATTTTTTATTTTCGAGATCAAGCCTTAGATCATCTTCTGTATATTTACTCATTCATCTATTTTTTGTGGAAATAACAATTTAAAAAACTGAATTTCCGTTGTCTCCCTTGCTTTTATCGTTTATAAACTGAAACTCTCTCCACATCCACAGGTTCTTGATGCATTAGGATTATTAAAGACAAAGCCTTTACCATTAAGTCCTCCTGAATATTCTAGAGTGGTTCCCACCAAATAGAGAAAGGACTTCTTATCGACAATAATTTTAATTCCGTTGCTTTCAAAAACCTGATCTACCTCATGTTTTTCTTTATCAAAATTTAAAACATACTCCAACCCAGAGCACCCGCCGCTCTTTACTCCTACGCGTATGTAGTCCTGCGCAGGATCAAAACCGTCTTCAGTCATTAGTTGAATGGCCTTTGCTTTTGCTTGATCGGATACTTTTATCATTAGTTAATAATTTAGAATGATTTCAGATTACAAAATTAAGACAAATAATACCAAATTCAAATTTCACCCTCACATATTTATCTATGACACGAATAGATAGCTTATAATTTCCCCAGATATGGAGCACCTATGCTAGATAAACTTAAATGTATGGGACTTATGGAAAGATTAGCTTGACTTTAGTTGATTTTTATTTCTTGTAAAGGATAAGGTTTAAAATTAGAGCTAAAACTACAATTCCTGTTAAGAGAAGAAAAATGGAGACATTAATTATAAAATAATTTATATTTGCAATATAATTCTATTTTTATATAAAAAACTTAAATATAATGATTTTTATTAAAAAATAAATACAAAAATATGAGAAAACACACCAAATATTGATATGAATTAAAAAACTTCTCTTCCTAATTCTTCACTAAATCTAATCTTATAACTATAACCTTCAAAAAACAATTTTATATGACTGCTATTCTGTATACCCTAGTCTTATTTTTCCTTATAAGAATAGTTTCTCTTCTTATTTCTATTTCAAATGAAAAAAGAATCTTAAAACAAGGGGCCGTACAATATGGACGAGCCAATTCTTTTTTACTTTCCATCCTTCATATTTCTTTCTATTCGGCTTCATTTTACGAGGCTTACATCCAACATACTTTATTCGACATTTATAGCCAGGTGGGCTTATGCTTATTAATTTTTGCTTATACGATTCTGTTTTATGTGATATACGAGCTACGAGAAATATGGACGGTTAAGCTTTACATACTTCCCAACCAAAAAATTGTCAAATCTTTTTTATTCAGAACGGTAAAACACCCTAACTACTTTTTAAATATTATACCAGAACTTATTGGAGTGGGGCTTCTTTGCCACGCATGGAAAACTATGCTATGGCTACTACCTGTCTATCTTGTTGTTTTAGGAATCAGAATTTATCAGGAGGAACATGCGATGAGACAGATTACAGATCCAGTACCTCCGGTGACAGGATCGGAAAAATAAAATCTGCTTTTTTGTAGGAATATTTAATAACAGATACTTTTTTATTGTTTTTATCACCATCACTTCTTACAATACATAGACTACCATCTTAAGTAGAGTAGTGCGGGAAGTATATAACAATTGTCTGAAGAGGGCAAACAACACCCTATAGGTAAGGGTAAAAGTGAGAATACTTCTTGAAAGAAGCCTTTAATTATTGGCTAAAATTGGTTTTTCGGTAGTCATATCTTCATCTGAGTTATTTAACCATTGAGAACTGGCAAAATATCCCTGATCGGGGTAATAGATGAATAATACATTTTTATCCTTTATGGTATCAATAAGAGGTACAGCTACATGTCTGGGGACTGCTGGGCAGCCCCAGCTTCTCCCGATACGTTTTTGCTTTATTATAAAATCTTCATTCACATAATCCGCTCCATGGACCACAATAGCCCTTTTATAAGCCGCATCATTATAGCCTGCGTCTACTCCTTCTAATTTTAAAGAATAGCCATTGCTTCCATTGTAAGCATTTTCGGTAATATAAAAACCCAAGCTGCTCTGGTGTGAACTTTCTCTATTAGAGAAAGCTTCAGCGAATTCATCCCCTGTAGCTCTGCCATGAGCAACAAGAGAGTTAAATATAATTTTTTTCTGCTTTAGATCAATCACCCAAAGTCTTTTAACTTTTGAGGACAGGCTAAAATCACAAATGGTGAGAAGACAACTGCTTTCATTTACCCGCCCCGCTTTTTTAAGGTTGGTATAACCCTGATAAGCTTTTGCGAAAACCTCTTTTGTTAATGGCTGAAAGCCTGAAAAATCAATAGAATCATAAAGTGCTGCAACCTGATGATCGTCCCCTTGACTGGGGGGAGTATTGTGGGATGTGGTTTGCTCTACTTTTTTAAAACCTTCGGATGTTCGCTCTGGAATAAAAAAAGAAGTTGAAACAACATACACGAAAATAAAGAAGAGACTGGATTTTTTCATTCTAGTTTGGTGTCAATGTTTAAAAACGTGAAGCAAAATTAGAATAAATTAAATATCAGCATTTTAACCCCTAAAAACTTTAACCTTATTTAAGAAATTTTAACGCCTTATTCACCTTCTGGTATAAAATCAAGGCTTAATGAATTCATACAATAACGCATGCCTGTGGGGGGAGGACCATCGTTAAAAACATGTCCCAAATGCGATTCGCAACGAGCACAAAGCACTTCTATTCTTTCCATAGCATGCGAAAGATCTCTTTTATACTTTAATGCCTTTTTTTCAGATTCAAAAAAACTGGGCCAGCCACAGCTACTAGAAAATTTACAAGAAGAGCGGAAGAGGTGATTTCCACATGCGGCACAATAATATTCTCCTAAGCTCTCTGTATTGTAATATTTTCCTACAAACGGAGGCTCGGTTGCCGCTTCTCTGGCAATACTATACAGCTGAGGGGAAAGGATTTTTTTCCACTCTTGGTTTGAAATATTCAGTTTTGTTTTGTCCGTGCGAGAATAGTAGGGATTCTTGTTTGAAGGCTGAACAGGCATATATTTATTTTAAGGGACTTTTTGCACCTGAGTAGAATAAAAAACAGTCTAAACGGGTATTTTAAAAATTAAAAGTCCTAATTTCACCTTTCAAAGGTACTAAATTTGTAAAGATGACGGAACCCGAAAAAAGAAAACAACTGACTAAATACAAAGCTCTTGCAACAGGATTATTCGTATTGATGGTCTGTATTTTTATTTTAAGCACTTATTTTCAGAAGCACACCTCATATGTCTGGCTGGGCTATCTCCACGCTTTTTCAGAAGCAGCCATGGTGGGGGCCTTAGCCGATTGGTTTGCCGTAACGGCTCTTTTTCATTATCCTATGGGAATAAAGATCCCACACACCAACCTTATTGAAAATAGTAAACAAAAGATCGGTAATAATTTGGGTGATTTTGTGGTAGAGAACTTTGTTTCAGCAGAAAACCTACGCCCCCCTATTGAACGAATGAAAATTTCCGAGTATTTAAGCGCCTGGCTAATAAAGGATAAAAATCAAAAAGAGCTGATTGGCGAAGTATTCATTTTGTTAAGAAGCATTGTTCACCAATTTAATGATCAGGAAATTAAGCATTTCATCTCCTCTAAAATAGAAGAAGTGGGAAATCACATCAAAATAAATCATATTTTGGGCAATAGTATTCTATATCTTTTGGAAAAAGAGGAACAACAACCCCTTATAAGCCTTCTCTCCTCTAAGATTAAATTTTACATTTTAGAAAATCAAAGCTTTATTCAGGAAAAAGTACGCCAAAATAGCTCTACACTGATTCCCAAATTTGTAAAACATACAATCGCTCATAAAATTGTGGTAGGCTTAGCCGATTTTTTTGAAGACATAGAGAAAAATGAGAACCATCAAGTAAGAGTCGAAATCTCTTCAAATCTCTATCAACTGACCCATGAACTAATGACTTCTAACCGCTGGGAAGGCGAACTGAATAAAATAAAAAAATCTTTTTTGCATAAAGAGAAGTTGGATAAATATGCTACAGATATTTGGAACTCTATCCGACAAACACTGCTTGAAGAACTGAATAATGAGGACTCAAAAATGAGAACATACGCAAGAAAAAATATACAAAAATGGGTAGTCAGTTTCAGTCAAAATAAATTACAACAGTCTAAAATAGACCGTTGGATGCGCTTTCACATTTATAGAATCTCCCTTAAAAACAGGGTAAAGGTTTCGGAATTAATCAGGACAACAGTGGCCAATTGGGAAGGTAGACAACTCAGTCAGAAATTAGAACTTGAAGTGGGAAAAGATTTACAATTCATTAGGGTTAACGGAACCCTCGTAGGAGGATTAGTGGGGGTGATCATTTACACTTTAGTCCATTTTATGAACTAGAAAAATGCTTTATGAATTCCGAATCAAAGGGCATTGATACCGTATCAAACACCTATCGAGGACTGTTATATATCTTATATTTTTTTACCTTTGAAAAAATTAATCTGAAATGGGTAAAAACTTACTTGCGGGTATTTTAATTTTTGTTTTTGTTCTCGGCTTTTCTCAGAAAGGAGCCTATTACCAACAAAAGGCAAAATATAAAATAGATGTGGATATTGATGTAAATAACTTCACCTATGAAGGCCAACAAGATATTGAATATACCAATAACTCACCTGATGAGCTCAACGTTATTTATATGCACCTTTACTGGAATGCTTTTAAGTCTGGCTCTATGATGGATCAAAGGGTAAGGAGTCAAGCAAAAAATGGTGATAAAAGACTGCAAAAGGGTGGTATTTCGCGCTTAGCGAATATTCCGCCCGATCAAGAAGGATTCCAGCATATTCACTGGGTTACCCAAAACGGAAAGCCTGTAAAATTTGAAATTCAGGAAACCTTAATGAAGGTTTATCTTAACGAAACCATACCGCCGGGTAGCTCTACAGTTTTATCAATGGAATGGGATGCCCATATTCCGATGCAAATCCGCCGAAGTGGTAGAAATAATAAGGAAGGCATAGATTTAACCATGACGCAATGGTATCCTAAAATTAGCGAATACGATTACGATGGCTGGGCTACTTTTGATTATATTGGCCGAGAGTTTCATGCCCCGTTTTCAGACTTTGATGTTCATATAAAAATTGATAAAAATTATATTATCGGAGCAGGAGGTCAACTGGAAAATCCTTCCGAAGTCTTAGGATATACCAGTTCCGCTACGATTAATGCTGATCAGAAAAATAAAGTCGTCTGGAAATGGACAGCGAAAAACATTCTAGATTTTGCTTGGGCCGCTGACAGAGATTATAGTGTAGAGGAATTCTCAGTACTAGGTGGGCCTAAGGTATATTTTGTATACCAAAAATCGGATAAAACCAAATACTGGGAAGAGGCCAAATCCTATGTGACTAAGTTTTTCCAAATGATGGAAACACAATTCGGGGCCTATGCATGGCCTAATTACACCTTTATACAGGGCGGTGACGGAGGTATGGAATATGGAATGTGCAGCATAATTTTAGGGGAAACAGACTCTCTAAAGAATCTTTGCGACACTATGTTTCACGAAGGAGCTCATTCTTGGTATCAACAGATGCTAGCCACCAACGAAAGCGTAAGACCTTGGATGGACGAGGGTTTTGCAAGTTATGCCCAACATTATATTTTAAATCAGCTTTTCCCTCCTTTAAAACCCGAGCCCAATCCCTTTATCAATACCCTTTACGACTACCGTAAATTCATTAGAACAGGAAAAGAAGAACCTGCTTCCTGGCTGGGAGATCATCACGACGATGGAACGGCTTATACCTATGCCTCTTATATAAAAGGAGAACTTTTTCTGGTGCAACTCGGCTATATTATGGGAGAGCAAAATCTCTCTAAAGTATTGAAGCAATATTATGAAGAATGGAATATGAAACACCCTACAGATCGAGATTTCATGCATATTGCACAAAAAATTTCGGGTATGGATCTCAAGTGGTTCCACAACTACTGGATCAATACGACCAAAACCATTGACTATAGTATAAAAAGCGTTAAGTACAATATAGCATCCACTACCATCACATTGGTCAATAATGGTAGCCTTCCCATGCCTATAGATTTTAATATCTTAACCAAAAATAGAGAAATACTCACCTTCCATATTCCGCTCAATATGATGCGGACACCCAAAGAAAAAGACATTTACGGCTCTATTAACGTAATGCCCTACTGGAACTGGACTCAAAAGGAATATGAAATTACAGTTCCCTATACCAAGTCGCAAATTCAAGCTATGGGTATAGACTTTAGTCAGCGCTTAGCAGATGTGAATCCTGAGGACAATATTATCGAGGTAAAATAATCTTATGAAAGCAATAGTTATCAATATTGGAAACACCAATATACGTTTTGGTTTTTTTGAGGAAGACCATTGTAATGTCTCCTGGGTCATCAATACCAAGCCTTACCATACATGTGATGAATTTTTTGTGCAGTTTCTTACCTTATACCAGTATTATAATATAGCCCTTGAGGATATTGAGAAGGTAATCATCGGATCGGTGGTACCTCAGCTTACTTATGATATTTCCAAAGCTATCCATAAAATTCATGCTAAGAAACCTATTCTGGTAGATCGCAATACCCCTGCACAGATAAAAGCAAAGTCCAAGCAAATGGGCACAGACATCTATGCTAACCTTGTGGCAGCACATATGCTCTATCCTGAAAGAAAAAAGATTATTTTAGACTTTGGTACGGCGCTAACCGTGAGTTGTATTGCCGAAAATGGAGAAACTATGGGTGTTATAATAGCACCTGGGATTATTACTTCTCTCAACTCTCTTATTCATCAAACAGCACAGCTTCCGGAAATTGAACTAAAAAGACCAAAATCCATATTAGGTTTAGATACGGTTTCATGCATGCAAAGCGGTATGATTTATGGATTTCTGGGAATGGTAGAAGGTTTTATAGACCGGATTAATGAAGAGGTAAATGAGAATTGCTTTGTTATCGCCACAGGAGGCGTATCCCATATCTATAAACCCTTAACTCCTAAAATCAATATGGCCGACCGGCTGCATACTCTTAAAGGGCTCTATTACTTAGGAAAAAATTTATAATTATAAAATGAAGCATTTTCCCAAATTAGAAACCCCGCGCCTCATCCTTTCCTCACTGGAAAAAACAGATATTCCTCTTATTGTGGAATATCTGCAAGAAAAGGTAATTTCAGAAAACACCTCCCATATTCCTTATCCCTATACCTTGGCTGATGCACAAAATTGGATTATAATGTCGGAAGAAGCCTTTAAAGCAAAAACGGCTTATAACTTTGCTATTCGGAAAAAAAATGGTAAAATAATCGGCTCCATAGGGCTACATGATACCGAAGATGATAAGGCAGAATTGGGTTACTGGATAGCCCTTCCTTTTTGGGGGAAAGGATTTGCTACAGAAGCTGCCCAAGCCGTCCTCGATTTTGGAATTAAAAAGCTGGGATTTCATAAAATTTATGCTTCTTTTTTACTTCATAATATAGCCTCCGGAAAGGTAATGAAAAAGATAGGTATGCAACGAGAAGCTTTATTAAAAGATCATGTGAAAAAGGGAAATCAATATATGGATGTACTCATGTTTTCTTTTATTGCTAACGCTTCGACTTGAAAAAATTTTTGAGGAGCAAAGCACTCTCCTCTGCCATAATTCCGGTGATTATTTGCGTTTTAGGATGTAGTGCTAACCCTTTATGAAGAAAGCCCCTTTGCGCATCCTCAGCCGCAATGACTAATCTTGAGAGTTGCGCCCAGGTTAAAGCGCCACCACACATTACACAAGGTTCGAGGGTTACATATAGGCTACAATCGATTAGATACTTACCTCCTAATAGATTGGCTGCTGCTGTAATAGCCTGCATTTCTGCATGAGCCGTGACATCGTTCAACTGCTCAGTGAGATTATGAGCCTTGGCAATAATGCGGTTGTTATGAACGATCACACAACCCACAGGCACTTCGTCTTTTTCATATGCTATTTGTGCCTGCTGAAAGGCTATATTCATAAAATAATCATCTGTAAACATCTACTCAAATTTCATGGTGATAGGCAATTTAAATAGGGATCGAACTGCTTTTCCCTGTGACTGAGCCGGTATAAATTTTTCTGGAAGGAGATATAAGCATATTTCTGTTTGTCTGTTGAATATTGCGTTCTCTCCCTCTGATTCTACGTGGCTAATGCTTCCGTCTTTTTCGACTACAAAAGTAGTAATACTTTTTAAAGTGGTTTGCGGATCGACAAATGCATTAAAATAAAAAGATTCTTCAATTATTTTTTTTAAACGTTCCATACCTCCGGGAAATTCTGCTTGCTGATCGTTTTGCTTGTCTATAGCCAATTCTTTTATTTCTGAAATCGATTTTTTAATAAGAGAAAGCTGCTCCTGATTTTTGGTTCGTATTAATACCCCTAGATACACATAATTTCTAACCTTATTCAATTGATAGATAAGGTAACGATATTCCGCCTCTAGCTTAACTTTTTCTTCAGGAATTTTTATCAACGCATATTGGTGCTTAAATTCATGATCTATCTTTAACTGATAGTCGTCATACAATTGCTTAACCTCCTTAAAATATTCATTTTGCTGTCCAAATGAAATAATAGAAAGTAGCAAAAAATAAAAAAATAATATTCTTTTCATATCAAATAGTAGTATCAAATATATGCAATACTCTTCTATGATAGGACTTCAAAAAAAACGGTCTTCAATGGTGTTGTAATTTGTAACTATTCTAAATTAATGAAATATAATGAAAGTCATTCACCTGTTGGCATATATCAATTCTTTTTCAGAATTAATAGCGTAAATTTGCAGCCTGATATTATGGGTGCTAAGTTGAATACATATCAAACCTCACAATTTGCGGTTCTTAGTATTAGTTTTGAGAAGGCCGATGCTGTTACCAGAGGAAGATTCGCCTTTTTTGACGATCATATCAAAAGTTTTGTCAACCAAATTCACGATCGCGATATGGGGGATGCCTTTGTGGTGTCCACATGTAATAGAACAGAGATTTATACCACGACTCATAATTATATGTTTGTAGCACAATTATTTTGTGATACAGTAGGGGTACAGTTAATGGACTTTATGCAATTTGTAACCGTCAAAAAAGGTACAGATGCTTTAGATCACCTCTTCAGAGTAGCAGCAGGGCTAGAAAGTCAGATTTTAGGGGATTTTGAAATTATTTCTCAGATTAAAAATGCCTATAAGAGATTTAAAGAGTACAAGCAGCATTCTAATGCCTATCTAGAGCGAGCGATTAACTCTTCTATACAGGTTTCTAAAAGAATAAAAAATGAGACCGGCATTAGTAATGGTGCCGCATCCGTATCCTATGCAGCTGTACACTATATATTGAAGACCCAGAAGCAGCTGGGTGAGAAAAACATTTTACTTCTAGGAGTAGGAGAGATCGGACAAAATACAATAGAAAATTTAGTAAAACATGTTTATAAGCCTAAAGTAAAAATCGCCAACAGAACCTCAGAAAAGGCAGAAAAAATTGCTCAGAAATATCAGATCCCTCATATTAATTTTGAGAACTTCTCCCTAGAATTGAAGCAAACTGATATTCTCATTGTGGCCACGGGAGCTGCAAAGCCTATTCTATTCGCGGAGAATATCCCCCCCAAAGATCTACTTGTAATAGACCTATCTATCCCTAAGAATGTAGACAAAAATATCGCACAGCTAAAGGGGATAGAGTTAATTGATGTCGACACCCTATCCGCTCAGATTCAGGAAACCCTGGAACAGCGAAAAAAAGAAATTCCTAAAGCAGAGATAATTATAAAAGAGATGTCTAAAGATTTTATTGAATGGGAAAAAAAACGAAAAATGGCTCCCCATATTCATTTCTTTAAAAACAATCTTAAAAGAATTGAACAAAATGAAATTCAAAAAGCGATTAAGAAAAACGGAGGACTGGATGAAAGCGATCTGTTACTAACACATAAAATGATCCAGAAAATCACCAATCGCTTTGCAAAATATATCATAGAGAACCCTCATCGATCAGATGAGGTTTCCAAACTTTTGGATGATATCCTCAACCTTCAACCTAAGGCAGATAGTTATGAAGAACATTAAGATTGGAACAAGAAATAGCCCACTGGCAATGTGGCAAGCAGAAAAAATTGCCCACCAGCTTCAATCTAAAGGCTATGCGTCTGAATTGGTGCCTGTACTATCAACTGGAGACAAGAATCTGAACAAACCTCTCTACAGCCTAGGCATTACGGGTATTTTTACTAAAGATTTAGATATTGCCCTGCTCAATAGAGAAGTAGACATCGCTGTTCATTCGCTTAAAGATGTTCCTACCTTACTCCCAGAAGGCGTAAAACTCGCTGCCGTGCTGGAAAGAGATTACCCAGAAGATATTTTAATTCGGAATTCTAAAGCAAAAAATAAGAATATCGCCGATTTGTCAATTGCCACGAGCAGTCTGCGCAGGAAAGCTTTTTGGAAAAACGAGTATCCAAATACCCTTTTTTATGATATTCGGGGAAATGTACAAACCCGACTGAAAAAGTTAGAAGAGGGACTTGCCGATGCGACTCTACTATCACTGGCTGGCATCAAAAGAATGAAGCTAGAGATTGAATATGAACTCGTACCTTTCCTTCTGCAAGCCCCTTCCCAAGGAGTGATCTGCTGTACAGCTCTAGCGGACAATTTACAACTGATAGAAATTTTAAATCAAATCACTCACCCGGAAACTTACCAGTGCATTCAAGTGGAACGAGAGTTTCTTCGTCATATGGAAGGAGGCTGTACAGCTCCCATAGGTGCACGTGCAACTATTATGGGGAATGATCTCTATTTTGAAGGCCGACTGGCTTCTCTTGATGGATTAAAAAAAATAGAACTGAAAGAGCAGGTGAAATGGCGTAAGGGCTTAGGTCTACATTTCGCTCATAAAGCATTATCACAAGGAGGACAAGCGATTATGGAAGCGCTAAAAAAACAATTATAAAACATGGAACCTCGTATTCTTTTTACAAAAGAATTGCCTAAAGCATATATCCAGCAAAAATTGGGCGATGGTTTCGAGCTTTTTTTTCTGCCTGTGATAGGCTTTAGATCTTCCAGTGAAATAATGGACACCAGAGATTGCCATCATTTTGTTTTTACGAGCATCCAAGGCGTAAGATCAGTCGAAGGGAAAATTAATTTTCCCGA
Source organism: Elizabethkingia argenteiflava (assembly GCF_009904105.1). Taxonomy (GTDB): domain Bacteria; phylum Bacteroidota; class Bacteroidia; order Flavobacteriales; family Weeksellaceae; genus Elizabethkingia; species Elizabethkingia argenteiflava. Next base: position 44,838 of record NZ_JAAABJ010000372.1, read on the forward strand.
AAATACGAAATGCTATACGGTAGGTGAAAAAGCCCGAGAAGCCCTAAAGGGTTTAGGCTTATCTGTTGAAATCACTGCAAAAAATGCCCAGGAACTCTCCTCTAAAATGAAAAACTGTATGAGACCGACGAAAATCATGCATTTCTGCGGCTCAAAAGCATTACCTACCCTAAAACAGGAATTAACAGCAGCGGGTTTTGAATGGATAGAGAATGTGGTTTATGAGACTATTTTACTCTACCCAGAATGGCACAAACCCACCGAAGCCCTGGTGTTTTTCAGCCCTTCGGGAGTAGAGAGTTTTTTGAAAAAAAATAAAATAAACCACCAAAGACTCTTCGCTATTGGAGAAACCACCGCAAAATTTTTACGAAATTTATCCTCCAATAAAGTAATAACCAGTAAAAAAGAAACTTTAGAAGACCTTCTTCAGGTCATAAAAGACAATTATAATGATTAAAAACGATTTATATTTAAGAGCCCTAAAGGGAGAGACCGTAGAGCGACCTCCGGTATGGATGATGAGGCAAGCAGGTAGATATCTTCCTGAGTTTATAGCGCTCCGCAATAAATACGATTTCTTTACCCGTTGTCAGACACCCGAACTCGCAGCAGAAATCACCATGCAACCGATCAGAAGGTTTCCTTTAGATGCCGCTATTTTATTTTCGGATATCCTGGTGATCCCTCAGGCTATGGGAATAGATTTTAAAATGAAAGAGGGGATAGGCCCGTGGTTAGATGAACCTATCCGGACACCTGAGGCTGTGGAGAAAATTCAAGTACCTGAGGTAAACGACAAGCTAAACTATGTTTTTGAAGCGATTACTTTAACCTTGGAACAACTTAATCATGAAATTCCACTCATTGGTTTTGCTGGCAGCCCTTGGACTATTTTGTGCTATTGCGTGGAAGGAAAAGGCAGTAAATCTTTTGATATGGCAAAGTCATTTTGTTTCCAACATCCTTCGGCAGCACATCTTTTACTACAAAAAATTACTGATACTACGATTGCTTATTTAAAAAGGAAAGTCGAAAAAGGTGTCTCTGCTGTTCAGATTTTCGACTCTTGGGGAGGGATGCTTTCGCCTGCAGACTATAGTGTATTTTCATGGCAGTATATCCAACAGATTGTAGAGGCCTTGCGCCCCATCACGGAAGTCATTGTTTTTGCAAAAGGCTGTTGGTACGCCTTAGAAGAAATGTCTCATTCTAAAGCTTCAGCTCTCGGAGTGGATTGGACTGTTACGCCTGAAATCGCACGAAAACTAACCGGAAACAAAATCACGTTACAAGGGAATTTCGATCCTGCAAGATTACACTCTTCACCAAAAATCATTCGAAACATGGTTGACGACATGATTCGCCGTTTCGGCAAAGATCGCTATATCGCCAATTTAGGGCACGGTATCCTGCCTAATATTCCCTTAGAAAATGCTGAAGCCTTTATTAAGGCAGTAGTAGAGTGGAAGGCCTAAAATAGTTTTTCCCATTGTAAAGATTTGATGATTTCAATGGAAAGGCTTTCTTCGAAAAGGCTAAGTTATCGTAACTTTGCAAAAATTTTTCTCAGATGAAGATTGTAGTGGGATTATCCGGAGGCGTAGACTCCAGTGTAGCGGCCTATTTGCTACAGCAACAAGGACATGAAGTGGTGGGGCTTTTTATGCGTAACTGGAACGATGCTTCGGTAACCCTAGAGGATGAATGTCCCTGGATAGAGGATAGTAATGACGCCCTGATGGTAGCACAAAAGTTAGGCATACCTTTTCAGGTCATCGACATGAGCGAACTTTATAAGAAACGTATTGTCGACTACATGTTTTCGGAATACGAGAAAGGGCGTACCCCCAATCCTGATATTTTGTGTAATCGAGAGGTAAAATTTGAAGCTTTTATGGATATCGCCCTTTCCCTTGGCGCGGATAAGGTTGCCACAGGCCATTATGCACAAATAGACTCTATAGATAAAGGAGGGGAGACTATTTATCGCCTGTTAGCCGGAAAAGACCAGAATAAAGACCAATCTTATTTTTTATGCCAACTCAGCCAAGAGCAACTCTCAAAAGCCTTATTCCCTATAGGACACCTCACAAAACCTCAGGTACGCGAAATTGCGAAAGAAATAGGTTTGGTCACTGCCGATAAAAAAGATTCCCAAGGACTTTGTTTTATTGGCAAAGTAAGTTTACCCGAATTTTTAAAGCAACAGCTTCAACCTAAAGAAGGCGATATCGTAGAAATATTCAGAAATTTTTCGGGTTTTCAACAAAACCTTCCCTCCTTTAGCTCAAAACAAGAAGAGCTAGAATTTCTGTCCTCCGAAATAAAATACCGCAAAGAAGAGGGTAAGGTTATAGGTAAACACCAAGGAGCACAGTATTATACCATAGGGCAAAGCAAAGGGCTGGGGATCGGCGGTCATAAAGAATCTTGTTTTGTCATCTCTCGAGATATGGAACGCAATATCTTATACGTAGGGGAGGGGCATTCTTTTCCTGGTCTGTATAGAAGTGTCTTAAGAATTCATCCTGATGAGGTACATTGGGTAAGGCCAGATCTAAGCTTGAAAAAAGGAGAGAGTCGCGAGGTGATGGCCAGAATACGCTATAGACAAGCCCTGCAAAAAGCTAGAATATACAGATTTGAGGAGGCTTTTTACATAGATTTTGATCAGCCTCAATCCGCTATTGCTGCTGGACAATTTGCTGCATGGTATGACGGAGAAGAAACCCTAGGAAGTGGGGTTATTTCCTAACAAAGTAAGGATCAACTGGAGGATTTTAATATGCCGAAATTTTAAAAATAGTTTATTTCAGGTCTTTTAACAAGAATAGACACGGCGTTTTGTTAAAAAACAACCCCTTGCTCTATTCTTTCAAGTCATTTATAGTATGGATTTCCACCACTAACAAACTATATATTAGGGATTAATAAAATTTTAAAAATAAATTTGGAAGTTATACTATGAATATCGTAAATTTGTAGCCTTTCATTTTTACTTTTTATTAGATTTATTTCAAACTGCAGCGAATTTCGCTAGCAGTTTTTTTGTTTTAGCCAGGAAAAAACATGCTTGATTTATTGTAAAAAGCTTAAATACTCCAATTTATTAATCATTCTGGCACCTAAACTCTGCAAATGCTCCGTATAGACCTGACAGTCTATTACCCTATATTGATACTGGTATTTATGTACAAAATAAATAAAGCCGGCTTTAGAAGCATTACTCACCTTGGCAAACATACTTTCTCCACAAAAAACACTGCCCATATCAAGACCATAAAAACCACCTACGAGCTTACCTTCTCTCCACACTTCTACACTTTTGGCTTTTCCCAATCTATGCAGCCTTATATAGGCCTGCTCCATTTCGGAGGTAATCCAGGTCCCCTCCTGATGCTCTCTATAAATATTTTTACAATGCCGGATAACCTCTTCAAAACACTGATTCTCGGTAAAGGAAAAAATCCCATCTTTAAAAACCTTACGCATAGATTTGGAAACTTTTATTTCCGAGGGAAACAACACAAAGCGTGGGTCGGGGCACCACCAAAGTATTTCCTGCCCCGGATTAAACCATGGGAAAATTCCCTGCTGATAAGCAAACCAAATTCTTTCCACAGAGAGATCTCCTCCATAGGCTATAAGACCATCTTGGGGGTGATACAAGCTCGGATCGGGAAAAGATATTTCATTAGGATTAAGCGGATACATTGCAAAATAAAAATCCTACTTTAGCTGGGTAGGATTTGTAAGGTTTTATAAAGTTCTTAAATTAGAATGGTAAATCATCATCGTCATCATCACCAAATACATTGGTATCCTGACTTGCCGTAGACTGGTTCGACTGAAGTGGAGTAGCCTGGGTAGGCTCATTAAAATTTTGAGTTACCTTTTCCATTCTCCATCCGGTAATCGAGTTAAAATATTTTATTTGCCCATCCGGAGCCTGCCATTCTCTACCTCTAATGTTAATCCCAATCTTCACCTGCTCACCCTCTGAAATAGTATTGAGCAAATCTATTTTATCTGATAAAAATTCAATACTAATAGGCTGTGGGTACTGCTCCTGCGTCAAAAGAATAAGCTCTCTTTTCTGAAAACCACTGCTAAAAGTCTGAACATCAAATATTTTTTTCACTGTACCTATTAACTCCATTTCGATATTTTTTACGGTTGTAAAGGTAATAAAATTGCAGTGAAGCAGAAGGAGGTCGAAACAGGTTTTTATGGGTTTTAGTAAAAAATAAAATTTTAGAAAAAATCATTTGGAAGTAAGAACAAAAAGTCTATATATTTGCAATCACAAAAAAGAAGAGACGTTCTTTAAAGATATGCGGATGTGGTGTAATTGGTAGCCACGCCAGACTTAGGATCTGGTGCCGAGAGGCGTGGGGGTTCGAGTCCCTTCATCCGCACAATTGCGAAAATAGCTCAGTTGGTAGAGCACAACCTTGCCAAGGTTGGGGTCGCGGGTTCGAATCCCGTTTTTCGCTCTAGTCTACACCCTGGTGGTGGAATTGGTAGACACGCAGGACTTAAAATCCTGTGCCCATTTGGGCGTACGGGTTCAAGTCCCGTCTGGGGTACATAAACCCTCTGTAACTTCGGTTAACAGAGGGTTTTTTATTTTTAGGGGGAACGAAAGAGGCTATTGTTTTATCCATATAATTAGTTTCTACTAAATATTTCCGTAATTCTCATATCAAGAAATTTTTACAGCATTATCTGAAAAATTTAAACACTACTCCCGTAAAAGACAGATAATTTATTTTTGAATTAACCTTAAATTATTTATATATATTTAGAATGTAAATTTGAATGTCTAAATTTGCATTTTAAAGTTATACCAAATAAATGAACCAAACCCTACTTACCAGATTGTTTAAATCTATCGAAGGCAATAAAGAAGAGCCTTTGGTAAGGATAGCATATTCCATTATTGAGGATGAAAGGAAAAAGGGGCATACA
>NZ_JAAABJ010000373.1 GCF_009904105.1 Elizabethkingia argenteiflava
ATATATTTTTTTGTCTTTTTTTTAAATAAACTAATAAAATATTAACTTATTTTCCACTGGCTCTTTTTATTTTGAACTTGTTTAAAATATTAGTTTTCTCAGGAATAAAATAACAAAAGCAATATAATGCAAAGAATTCCATGTTATTACAGAAGTTTCAAATCGTATTTATAATGCTTTGAAACTATCCATCCAAGGATTTGCTTTATCTCTATTGATCCTTCGTTTTTATAATTCTTCATCAAAATTATAATAATTCTTGGCTGTTTTATTATTCCTGTGATGGGTTTTATTATTGGCGATTATTTTTTCTTTTTCTAACATGTGTCTTAAATTCTCACTGTAAAATCCTGAATCAGCATAGATAAACAATTCTTTATGATCTATTTCTACTTAGCATAGAAGGGACAGAATTTCTTTATAACTAC
>NZ_JAAABJ010000374.1 GCF_009904105.1 Elizabethkingia argenteiflava
ATTTGGAAAAAGATTCATCAATTTCGTTATTGGTGACAGAAGTCATCAAACTGCAGAAGAGTTTTGGGAAACAATAAAACAACACAAAATGGAGAAGATCGCAAGTGATCACTGGAAAAGCTACCAAAGCTTGTTTCTAAAGAGAAGCATCTTCAGACAAAGGCAGAAACATTTACCGTAGAAGCTTATAATAGTTTGTTCAGGCATTTTTTAGCAAGAATGAGAAAAAAGCCCAAATGCTATCCTAAAAAAATAGAAATGCTCAGATGAGCGATACTTCTCTTAACGCACCATCGTAATAAAATACTATCTATTTTTAATTAGCAATTCTGAATTTAATATTCAAGATTGACTAATTCCTGATAAAGAAAATAACATAGAAGATCGCTGCGTATGATAGTATTGGGTCTTTGGTTTGGGAAAGGGAATTGGATGTTTATGGTTCCCCGAGAAAAGGAGACAATAGCTTTGTGCCTTTCCTTTATCAGGGACAGTATGTGGATGTTGAAACAGGATTGGCTTACAACCGGTTTAGGTATTATGACCCTCAAATCGGTAATTTTATCAGTCAAGATCCCATTGGGCTAGCAGGTGGAATTCAGCTATACGGTTATGTTCACGATACCAATGGATGGGTAGATGTTTTTGGACTGAGTAAGGGAAGTCGAACATTAGGGAATAGGATGGAGCCTGCAAACATGACACATGGTATAAAGGAATTTCCAAGAAGAGAGTTTCAAGCACACCATGTAATACCTCATCAAGTTTGGGTAGCTCATCAAACATTCTTTGATGATATAGGGTTAAAAGACGCTAAGGATAATGTAAAGAATGGCGTTTTCCTGCCTAGAAATGAAGCTGTAGCCAATCAACTTGGCTTCGATTTTTATCATCGTGGTGCCCACAAGAATATAAATAAATATATGGAGAAGGAAGTGATAGATGTTGAAAAAAGATTCAACAACACTGAAATCAGTAGAACACAAGCACGAAAAGAAATTTTTAAAATACAAAAAACAGAACGTTCAAGGTTAAGCAAAAGAAGTCGTCTTGGTAATGCAATTAGATGAGAATAAATAAAATGTTATGGAAGAAAATCAAATAGAACAAATAGCAGTTAATAAAATTATTGACTTTGCCAAAACACAGTCAACTAAAGTTTGGCATCAAATGGTTATGGATTGGAATTGGGATAACTATATGACGTTCATTAATTGGCTGGTTGAAAATCCCAACACAGATAAAGCCACTATTCTAATGATTTATTGGAAATCAGACCCTAGTACCGATTTTTTGAACAAAAAATTAATAGAAGATCATTATTTCAAAGAATACTATAAGCAACATTTGTTTTCTTTTGATCCAAAAGATGATGAGGGAGATGATTGGACTTCCTATATTTCTGAGGAGTCAAAAAAAGAGATACCACAGCTAATGTTTCAAAAATTGTCAGGGGAAAAAATTCCATATCCTGAAGAATTTATAGAAGGTATGCCAGAAAATTTATTTTATGAAATAGAAGAACTTTATGATTGATTTAAAAACAGATTTTTTCGATTTCTTAAATATCAAAGGCCCGATTTTCGGGCCTTGTGTTATATTATAGAGCACCGATATTTTTTTGAAAGAAGTTTTTAAATTTATTTTGGGTAAGCCTTATTTTCAGTCATACGGGATACGATAGATTTATCTTTATCATCCAGCTCCGCAATGAGCCTTAACTGTCTATTGTACGATTTGATCCATAGTAATGGCTAAGATGCTTGTTAATTCTTTTAAAAAGCCACAAGGTGGTTGTGGGATGGGAATGTACCCCTGCACGAGTGGCAATATGAGGGAAGTGTTGTACCTTGCGGAAAGCTTGTTGGAGAGGAGAAGTACAGTATTGTCAGTGACTATCTGGGGACACCCTCGCATGTGTATGATAGTAGTGGGTCTTTGGTTTGGGAGAGAGAATTAGATGTTTATGCTCCCCTGAGAAAGGGAAATCATGATTTTGTGCCTTTCCTTTATCAGGGGCAGTATGTGGATGTTGAAACAGGACTGGCTTATAACCGGTTTAGATACTACGACCCCGAAAGTGGTAATTTTATCAGTCAGGATCCCATTGGGTTATTAGGAAATAACCCGAACCTCTATGCGTATGTGTTTGATAGTAATAAACAGATAGATGTATTTGGGTTGGATTGTTTTTCAGATGCAAGGAAATTGAGAAATAATATGCGTAGGGAGGGAATTAATGAACCGAATTATAAAAATTCTGCTCACCATATTATAATGTTCAATTCTAAAGACCCAAGAATGGTAGCTTTACAAGAAAAAATGAAGCAACTAGGTTTGGATATAAATGATGCAGTCAATGGGGTTTATCTTCCAATATCGACTAAAGTGAAAGATGCTGCGGGAGCAAGCGCACATGCGCATAGTAGGGTTCATACTAACAATTATAAGCAAAATGTTTTTAATAGACTAAAGGATATTAATAATAAATCAGACTTTGAAAATGTATTGATGGATATAGGCGATGAACTTATGTCAGGAACTTTTGAAATATAAATTATGACTCAGAAAGAACTGAAAATAGAATACGATAAATGTAAAAACGAATTTGATACTATTAAAGACGAAATAGAAAAACAAATAGTAAAGGTTGAAAACTACAAAGGTACTTTTTATGAAATTGAACCATTTTCATATCAAAGATCAGGTTTTAAACAAGGTAAATTAGTAGAGAATATGAATCGGATAAAAAAAACAAACGATTTATATATCTATGGTTTTAATGAGGATAATAAGATTGTAGAAGTCAAAGAAGGTATTGATATTGACAATGAATACTATTATCAGTTTTTGTTTTATGAGAAAAATACTCTTATAAAATCATTAGCATTTAATAATGGAAAAACTTTGCAAAATATTAGTTATTACACACATATAGATGATCTATTAATAAAACTTTATTCAGTAGGTAGAAGAGGTGGTATTGAAGAAGAATATTCTTATGACCAGAGAGGATTTCTTGAGAAGATTACTATACGGCAATTTGATAGAAGTGGAAATGAAGCAAGTACTTTATTTCATTCTTTTGAATATAACTCAGATGGTAGTTTGAAATCAATTATTGAATCAGCAATGGGTAATGATGATTATAGTGAAATAATATACTCCATATAGATTTATTTTCTCTGTTTTTTATTGGAAAAAGAAAAAAAGCGCAAAAAAATTATGTAGCAAAGCCATGCCTTTATAAAAATTGATTTGAAAAAACACTTTGGTGTAATGTAGAACATAGACTTTATACTTATCAGGATCGGATTTCCATTTCAGTTAGCTTGATTACCATTACGATGGGGAGGGGAATTTGATATTTAAAGCATTTATTACAAGTGCTTACCCCACGGTATACCATAAAAAGGAGTTGCAAAAGAAATTCGATATTCAGCTCAGAGGCATTGGGGCACTCCCTCGCATGCCTATGATAGTAGTGGGTCTTTGGTTTGGGAACGAGAATTAGATGTATATGGTTCCCCCAGAAAGGGAAATCATGATTTTGTGCCTTTTCTTTATCAGGGACAGTATGTGGATGTTGAAACAGGACTGGCTTACAACCGGTTTAGGTATTATGACCCTCAAATCGGTAATTTTATCAGTCAGGATCCCATTGGGTTACAGGGCAGAATAGCGCTTTATAGATATGTTTTAGATTCCAATAGTTGGATTGATCCATTAGGCTTAACGCCTTGGGGAGATATGAGAACTACTTTTCGTGACTGGTGGGATAATCATGCAACTGAGGATCTGATAAAAAGTAACAAGTCTTCTGTTCAAGCTGCGTTAAGAGGTATGAACGGTGGTAAAAATCATGAAATGTTTCCAGTTTCTGTTGCTGCAAAAGCAAAAGAATTAGGGTTTAGCTTGGACGAGTTAGAGAAACTCACAATAAAAATAGCAGATATTGAATTTGTGAATGTAACAAATCGCCATGGTTTACCTGTTCCAGATGGTCCTCATCATGGTAGTAGTGCAGTACGACACTTTCATAATAAATTGATAGATGCGTTAAAAGGGGCCAATACAAAAGCAGAAGCCCTTGCAATTATACAACAGCATCATGATAATCATATGAGAATGAGAAATAATCATTAAAACAATATGAAAAATGGGAAAGTATAATAAAATTCATGTTTGGATAGGTACCACTTTTAAAGAAGAAGAGGAATACCAAAAGTATTTTAAACTTGATTACTCAACAGAAGGGCATTTTGAAAGTCCTAATTATAAACTTTGTGAATTTTGTAAGGATATTGGGGAAGTTTGGTATGATCAAGATTTTATAGGAATAATTCCAAGATTTGATGAAGAGGTTTCTCTTGATGAAATATTAGAAGAATCATCAACTGATCAAGAAGAATGGGATAAAATTAAGAATGTTTGCAATGAATATGGAATCGAAAAAGCAAATGCTATTTTCTGGTACGCTGATGGAGATCTTGTTGTCCCTAAACCATATAAAGAAGAGTATAATGACTTAAAATATATAGGCATGTATGAAGGGGATTAATGTGATTGATCAATATTCAGATACAATAATTTTTAAGCTATAATTCAGAATATAATAATCTTATTTCTACAAATTAAACAATGAATATAAAAATAACAATGTAAGTATTGGTATTGCTATTCGTTGTTTGCCTAAATCTCATAATAGAAAATCATTTGTACGTTACACAAGTGCAGACAATTATCTAACAATAGATTTCTGCGTATCAGTAGAAGGTTATGAAAAAAAATACAACATTGAACAAAGGTTTGATTTAGGAGTAATTTTTTTAACGTGGTTGGATAAAGGATTTACAAATAAAAAAATTATAGAAAACAATCCTAATTTGACAAAGAGGATTTTAAAAATAGGTCAGAAGAACGGTTGGTTTGTTGATGAAATTGATTGGAGTTTAGATTTAGATAATTAAAAACAAAGCGTTTGGTAATTTGCCAATCGTTTACAATACTATGATAATGAGTCAGGAAACTATATATCTCAGGATCGGATAGGGCTACAAGGTGGCTTGAATACTTATGCTTATGTAAAAGCCCCAAATAGTTGGGTGGATATTTTTGGGTTATCCACTGCTTATGATGTTGATACCTATAAAAATCTAAAAGTTAGAAACTGGTCGTGACCGCCTGGGTACTTTTGAACCTAAGATTGTGCCCAAACGCCAGCTAATCATTACCGATGAGCTGGAAGGTACTATCTTATCGATGTACGCTATGGGAGTGAGTACCC
>NZ_JAAABJ010000039.1 GCF_009904105.1 Elizabethkingia argenteiflava
AAGGCCGTGCGTAGTCTAAGTGCTGGCTCATTTGAGTTAGAAACTGGTCGTGACCGCCTGGGTACTTTTGAACCTAAGATTGTGCCCAAACGCCAGCTAATCATTACCGATGAGCTAGAAGGTACTATCTTATCGATGTACGCTATGGGAGTGAGTACCCGAGCAATGCGGGATTATGTGCAGCAAATGTATGCTATGGAGATTTCTCCTGCAGAGATATCCCGTATTACCGATAGTGTACTACCCGCGGTTCAAGAATGGAGAAACCTTCCTCTTCAAACCGTCTATCCATTTGTATTTCTGGATTGTATGTTTTTCAAGGTAAGGGTGAATGGTGCTGTTGAAACCCGTGCGATCTATAATATCCTCTGGGTTGATATCGCAGGAAAAAAGGATGTACTTAGGCTTTATAGTTAAGAAAATGAAGGGTCCAATTCTGGATTGGAGTTAT
>NZ_JAAABJ010000375.1 GCF_009904105.1 Elizabethkingia argenteiflava
ATTTTCTAAAAATATAAGGCTGCGGATTATATCCATGTTGATTTTTTCGCATAGGTACTTCCATATTAATCTGGTTGTAAGTAAATAAGTCTCTTTGATAATCAATACTCAGATAACCTTTGTATCCTAATATTGTACAATTTTGATACAAGTGCTTAATATCTTTGAGATAATGAATATCATGTACAGAAGCTTGTGTTACATCAAAATCGATAAAAATCCCATCAGTAGTAAACACTGCATGCAATTTA
>NZ_JAAABJ010000376.1 GCF_009904105.1 Elizabethkingia argenteiflava
TGAAGCCAATCTACAAGGCTAATAATGAAGAGCAGGGATATCAAAGGCTGCTTGCCTTTGAAGAGAAGTGGGCAAAAAAATATCCCCTGACCTGCAAATCCTGGCTGGACAATTGGTTAAATCTCTCTGCATTCTTCGAGTACGATGAGGTAGTACGAAAAATCATATATACTACCAATCCAATTGAAGGGGTACATCGCCAGATACGCAAAATCACCAAAACTAAAGGTGCTTTTCCTTCAGAACAGGCACTGATGAAGCTAATGTATCTGGTAATACAGAA
>NZ_JAAABJ010000377.1 GCF_009904105.1 Elizabethkingia argenteiflava
AATCCCATCAGTAGTACACACTGCATGCAATTTATAACCATAATAAACACTATTTTGCCAAGCACAAAAACCTTTATCCGAGCTGGTAAAGTAATTTTCTCTACAAACAGTACTTCTGCAACTTCTGCTTAATTTGCATATTTCTAATGGCATGCTATCTACAATGTAATAATCACTGACAGATATTTTTGCAGCTATCTTGTTTCTTAATGAATCCCGATAAGCAAACAAGTTGCGCTTTCTGCGATTGTAAAC
>NZ_JAAABJ010000378.1 GCF_009904105.1 Elizabethkingia argenteiflava
AAGAAACAAGATAGCTGCAAAAATATCTGTCAGTGATTATTACATTGTAGATAGCATGCCATTAGAAATATGCAAATTAATCAGAAGTTGCAGAAGTACTGTTTGTAGAGAAAATTACTTTACCAGCTCGGATAAAGGTTTTTGTGCTTGGCAAAATAGTGTTTATTATGGTTATAAATTGCATGCAGTGTGTACTACTGATGGGATT
>NZ_JAAABJ010000379.1 GCF_009904105.1 Elizabethkingia argenteiflava
CCAGAACTTATTGCAGGATTGATGACTCATTGGAGTAAGGCCAATAGTATTACCTTTCAATATATAGAGCCTGGCAAACCAATGCAAAATGGATATATAGAAAGATTTAACAGGACTTATAGGGAGAATGTTCTTGATTCATATATATTTGAATCATTAGAAGATGTTCGAGAGATAACTGATGAATTTGTTAAAGATTACAATGAAGAGAGGCCTCATGAATCATTAGCGGGATTGTCTCCTGTGAAATACAGAGAAAAGGAAAAACAGAAACTTGCTGTTATAAATTAACAGAAAATAAATTGGGTACAATATGAAAAATTGTCTAATTTTAAATCGTACTAAAAAAGGGAAGCCTACA
>NZ_JAAABJ010000040.1 GCF_009904105.1 Elizabethkingia argenteiflava
CTTTTCATGGTTTGATAATGATAGAAGGCTTTGCAGGAATTATCAACTCTTACATGAATCCTCCGAAAATATGACCAAATTATCTGCTATAAAATTATTAATCAATAAAATTTAAACAGGCTCTTAGTAATTCCGATGTTCTAGTGTAATCTTCCCTTAGCTAGCTACACCCAAAACTAAAGAATTCCAATCAGAATTGCTATTGCTATCCTGTTGGAATGTGGGAAAATCAGAGAGTTTTCCATATTTCAACAGGAACTCTGTCGGCGTTAACTGCCCCAAGGAAGAATGGGGCCTTTCATTGTTGTACATCCATGCCCACGCATCTGCGTATTTTCTTATATCAGCCAAACTGTCAAATATATAGCTATCAAGCACATCCTGTCTGAAGGTTCTGTTAAATCTTTCTATCAAACTATTTTGCGTAGGCTTGCCCGGTTGGATAAACTCCCACTGTATGTTGTGTTGCTCACCCCAGTCCCGAATGGACTCAGCGATAAACTCTGGTCCCTTGTCCGAACGGATCTTTTCGGCTTTACCACGCCACTCCAGCAGTTTTTCCAGTTCTCGGATTACCCGTTGTGCGGGTAGGCTAGTATCCACTGTAATGCAGAGCGCCTCCCTACTGAAATCGTCTATGACGTTCAATGTACGTATCGTTTCTCCACTGGCCAGCGTGTCATGCATGAAATCAAGGCTCCAAGTGATATTCGGTCCGATAGGACAGAGTAAAGGTGCTTTTATACGCGGCGGAATACGCTTCTTACGTTTGTTTCTCAGATTAAGTCTCATAGCTGTGTAAATACGATAGACACGCTTATGGTTCCACATATATTGCAAATTTCTAAGCCGGTGATACATCATCCAGAAACCCCATGTGCGGTGGAGTTCTGCCAGTTTGGAAAGCTGCTCGATGACTTCCGTATCATCTTTACGCTTTGCAAGGTAATAAAAAACAGATGTACTTAAACAGAATACTGCCGCAGGCTCATCCCAAAATCTTCGCGGGCATAACCTACAAGCTCACGCTTTTCGCCAGGCCCTAGAGCTTTTTTTCGATAACGTCTTTTAAAACTGTGATCTGTAAAGTCTGCTCGGCAACAATCTTTTTGTATTGTGCCAATTCTTTTTCCATTTCCCCAAGCTGCTTGAGCTGTGAAACCTACATCCCCGAATAATTGCTCTTACAAGAATAGAAGGTTCCTTGGCTAATGCCGTGCTCACGCCAGATATCCGAAACAGATTGAACCGCTTCATGCTCTGACAAAATCTTGATGATCTGTCGCTCGCTAAACTTACTTTTTTTCATTGTCCCTAAATTATAAAACTACATTAATAATCGTAGCTGGTTTCGGGGAAGATTACAGTGCCAGGTATATCGGTAGGGGAGCCATCCAATTAACAGGGAGGAGCAATTATACTCAATTAGCCCAAGCCACAGGCATCGATGTGGTAAGCCAACCCGAGCTATTGGAACACTTGCCTTATAAATTTACTTCAGCTCTCTATTACTGGAAAAAAAACAAGCTATCCGCTAAGCCCTCACTCCTAGCCACCAGACAGGTGATCA
>NZ_JAAABJ010000380.1 GCF_009904105.1 Elizabethkingia argenteiflava
ATAAAATCAATTAACTTATAGCATATTCATCAACTTGACATTTTTTTTGTTTTTAATAGAAGTTTAAGCCGGTTATAGGATTTAAACTTTTTCAAGTGTTGTGAATAAATGAAATTCTCATCTTTATTACATCTGGTTTATCTTATTTAGTCGCTTCTTAAATAGTATTTAATTTCACATTTACAGCAGTTTATATACTTGAAATTTTGTTTTTATTTGCAGGTTTTTGTATCTCATGCCCTTAAAAGCTTGCAAATACGTTAGGAAAAAATCCAAAAAAACAGCCGGAATTATTTCGCCCCATGTTGGTTGATTTTATAGATCAAAACCACGAATTGGTCTTGTTTCCACAAAGAATAGATTGGAATTATTTCGAACAGGAATTTCCTCCATTATACTCTAAATTAGGTATATCTAGCCTTCCCATTCGCTTTATGGTGGGCTGTTTGCTTTTAAAACATCTGTTAATCTAGGCGATGAAACCCCTTGCTTTATCTTGGATTATGAATCCCTACATGCAGTATTTTTGTGGCCGCGTTTTCTTTGAACACGATTTTCCTTGCGATCCAAGTAATTTTGTTCATTTTCGTAAAAGAATAGGTGAAAAAGGGGTTGAAGAAATATTTTCTTACAGTGTAAATATGCAGGATTCAAAAATGAGAACCTCTAAATTTGTTTTATCCGACACCACGGTTCAAGAGAACAATACTACTTTTTCCACAGATGCAAAATTATGTAAGAAAGTAATTGATTATTGTAATGAAATAGCTGAAAAAGAAGGTATAAAACAAAGACAACGTTACACAGAAGTGAGTAAACAAGTGGTTCGCGATACCTACAACGGCAAACACCCCAAACGGGCAAAAACAGCAAGAAAGTCACAAAGACAAATCAAAAGAATTGACATGAGACTGATAGGGGAATTGCAACGCAATTTTAATTTGGTACAGCAGGAATTTTACAAAGATGTACTAACACTTTATACCAAAGCGGTCACTCAAAAAAGAAACGATACCGATAAAATATACAGTCTTCACAAACCTTGCACCCGATGTATTGCAAAAGGGAAAGCCCATAAACAATATGAGTTTGGCAATAAAGTGGGCTTGATAATGACATCAAATAAAGGCAAGAAAATTATTCTCGGTATTAAG
>NZ_JAAABJ010000381.1 GCF_009904105.1 Elizabethkingia argenteiflava
AAAGTACCCAGGCGGTCACGATCAGTTTCTAACTCAAATGAGCCAGCACTTAGACTACGCACGGTCTTCTTCGTTTTACCGTTCTTACGGTTAATTTGCTCGTTAAGTTTATCCTGAGCAAGGTGGTGTTCAAGCTCACCGCACATCATAGATTCCAGAAAGTGCTTCACCATTGGAGACAGAATCCCATCGGTGCCAGTCATTTTTTTTCCAGAATAAAGGCCGGCAATAGTCTCATTCTTAAAAGACTCAAAGTCAAATTCTTCTTGTG
>NZ_JAAABJ010000383.1 GCF_009904105.1 Elizabethkingia argenteiflava
TCAAAATAGTGACATTGCTAACGTCTAAAATCCTGCCGATTGATCTAAAGCCCAAGCCTTCAAGATAAAGTTGAAGCGCTTTTTTTTTTATTGTTTTTGAATATTAACCCCCTCATTTATAAACCGTAAAAATAAATACACAAATTTTACATTTGTATATTTAAAAATTCCTGAAAATAACGTTTTTTACTTTTTAAGACTGATAAAATTTTGACAATCAATTTTTTTTTTTTATATTTAATGAAAAACACAATCCTATATTTATCAATACCCGATTCAGAAATCAAGTTTATAAAGTTAATGACATGAAACTTCATCGGATTTATAATCAAGCAGGATTATCATTGAGAAAAAAATCTAAGAATCGAAAAATTACCCGAATTAAAGAGCCTCTAAAGATTCCAAAATCCTTTGCCCAAAGCTGGAGTATGGATTTTATGAGTGATGTGTTGGAAAATGGAAGAAAA
>NZ_JAAABJ010000041.1 GCF_009904105.1 Elizabethkingia argenteiflava
AAGCATTTGCTTTCTCTATATTGAACCTTCGTTTATATAATTCTTCATCAAAATAATAATAATTTTTGGCTGTTTTATTATTCCTGAGATGGGTTTTAATATTGGCGATTATTTTTTCTTTTTCTAATATTTGTCTTAAATTTTCACTGTCAAATCCTGCATCAGCATTCAGAAACAATCCTTTATGATCTATTTCTGCTTCGATTAGAGGTGACAGGATTTCTTTCAAACTACCTTCTATTTGGTATAAATCGT
>NZ_JAAABJ010000384.1 GCF_009904105.1 Elizabethkingia argenteiflava
ACAAAAGTTAATACGATAAAAATAAAAAACATCATTCGATATTCATAAACTTCAAATAAAAAGAAGTCTAAAAAGTAAAAAAATAATATTGCAAAGACTGAAAAACCTATAAGCCCACAGTATAATACAAAACCTGAATTATTCCAAATCCGATACTATTAATAAGCAATACTTCTCTATTCTAATCCTTCTCAAATATCTACTGCGCTTCCCTTGGTTAAATTGTTATCGTTTGGGAGTGCAAAAATATAAAGTTTATATATATTTAACAAATTTTATAACACTATTTTTCGAAAAAATACCCTAATTAACTCGA
>NZ_JAAABJ010000385.1 GCF_009904105.1 Elizabethkingia argenteiflava
ATTTTTTTCAATTGAAAAGAAAAATCCTTATTTTTGAGAATAAGAAAAGGTGTTCTTTATCAAAAGGTTGCGTTCGCGCGAGCAATTTGTTGAGTAGATGTGGTTGTCTACTGACCCACTGGCAGAGAAGTTCCCGGGACGATCTCCTTATGAGTATACCTTTAATAATCCTACAAAATATATTGATCCTGATGGCAGGGAACCTATAGATGGGGGGCCTGGTCCTAGATATACGTTTAACATGGCAAGTTTTATTTCTTCAAAAACTACTAAAGATCCTCTAGGCAGAGTTTACGCAGGAGATGCAAGAGGACCTTCTTTGAGTGTGAATTCTACAGCAAGAGGAAGAGCTATTTTTTCCTATAATACGGATAATTCTAAATATTCTGTAGTAAGTGCAGGAGCAAGTATTACAGAAAGAGAAGGTTTCTTTACATATGATAAAGATAGAGCAGCTGTAAATTACAATATAAATCAAAAGGGAAATAATTTATCTATAGAGTATAGTACTAAAAATCCTTTAACACCGCAGTTACTGACTCCTGAAGTAAATGTGAATGCTAACATTTCCACTTACTATGATAAAAATAATAGTACGTTGAGTATTGTTTATACAGTTATGAGTGATGGTTATCCTTCCACAGAGAGTTTTATAAGTGATTCTAATAATATTAGAATATTTTTAGGCGTGAAGAAAGAGCAGGGGACCCCAGTTTCACAACTTCCAGGGAATGCTGATACGAAGGCTTTTTCAGGAATGCTCATTATAGGCCTTGATGATAAAGGTAACTTTAAAAATATCTTGAATAGCGGAAAAATAGAACAAATAAAAGATCACAATGAAAGCGTTATTAAAAATTTTGGTAAGTAAAAATGTTGTAGTTCTAATGATACTTTTAGGTATGTTGTGTTTTGGTTATTATTTTTATAATTATAAAACACGGGCTAAAAAAATGATTATCAATGTTTCTAGTGAGTATAGTGGGTATATTGTTATTTTCTTCGATCAGAATAAAGATAATGTAAAAAGTAAATTTAGGTTCCCTACTCACTATGTAGATATCCCTAAAAATGGAATTATACGAACCCATTTAAAAGCTTCACAAACATTTGATTGTGATATTAAAATAAATGGCAAGGAAGTTAGAAATTATAGTTTACATTTAAATGATGGCACTGTAAAAGATAAACATACTTTCGGTATCTATATTGACGAATATGTAGCAGGAGAAGGTAAAGGTAATGTTGAATCGAATTTTAAAGAAAAATATTCTGTTATTTTACTTGGTAAACGATCAGATGTTGATAGTATTCGTTATCCAGATCCATCTATGATAGAGCGAATGTATAAATATAATGTATCGGGAGAGATTAAAAACTGGATAAAGAAGAAAAGATGAAGAGATAGGTAAGATCCTTGTTTTGTAAGATTTCGGGTTATAGATAATAAGCTATTACTACTACGGCGCAAGGTATTACAACCCTAGGGTATCCCTGTGGTTAAATGTGGATCCTCTAGCGGAGAAAATGCCAAGCTGGTCGCCGTACAGTTATAGCTTCAATAATCCTGTAAATTTCG
>NZ_JAAABJ010000386.1 GCF_009904105.1 Elizabethkingia argenteiflava
AATATTTAACGTATTTAACTTTTAGTTACACCAAAAACCAATGAAAAGGGATAGGATGAGGTGTTTCTACTGAAACCGCAGTATGAAAAGCAAAGGAGTCATACAGATTTTACTATGGTTCACGCATCTAAAAAATGGTATACATATAACTTTGCAACCGAGTTGCAAAGTTTATTTGCTATCTTTGCAGCCAAATTGAAAATATAATGAAGCAGAAGCTCTACATAACTATTTTGGCTTTGACAACAATTGTTTTGTTGGCATTGTCGTTTATACCGCACCATCATCACGAAAGTGCGGTATGTACCGTTGTGGAGCATTGCAATAGCGACAACGCTGACAATGACAAACATACGTCACATAAGGACGATGGAACAAAGTGCTTCGAACAAGGCAGTTGGGATG
>NZ_JAAABJ010000387.1 GCF_009904105.1 Elizabethkingia argenteiflava
GTCATTGCTTAAATGTGCACGTGTATTCGCTTTGTTAGGATTTATCAAATCGCCCCTTCTAATGAATCTACAATCCTCTCATACGTGGTATACTACAAGTCCTAGAATCCAGCTTTCTAAATCATCTTTAAATAATACTTTTTTAACCTGTTGTGCATTTAGAGAATATAATGGAAAAAGATTGTTCATTTGATTGAAAAACAGTATATTTAATTGGATATCAATTGATTAAATACATGAACAATCTTATTCAAAATTAAGAAATTATTTTAAGAGAATTGACAAAAATCTGCAGTCATATCAAAACTACTAAGAAAATAAGAGTTCCA
>NZ_JAAABJ010000042.1 GCF_009904105.1 Elizabethkingia argenteiflava
CAAAATAGTGTTTATTATGGTTATAAATTGCATGCAGTGTGTACTACTGATGGGATTTTTACCGATTTTGATCTAACACAAGCTTCTGTACAGGATATTCATTATCTCAAAGATATTAAGCACTTGTTTCAAAATTGTACAATATTAGGAGACAAAGGTTATCTGAGTATTGATTATCAAAGAGACTTATTTACTTACAACCAGATTAATATGGAAGTACCTATGCGAAAAAATCAACATGGATATAAGCC
>NZ_JAAABJ010000388.1 GCF_009904105.1 Elizabethkingia argenteiflava
ATTTGGAAAAAGATTCATCAATTTCGTTATTGGTGACAGAAGTCATCAAACTGCAGAAGAGTTTTGGGAAACAATAAAACAACACAAAATGGAGAAGATAGCAAGTGATCACTGGAAAAGCTACCAAGGCATTGTTGCTAAAGAGAAGCATCTTCAGACAAAAGCAGAAACATTTACCGTAGAAGCTTATAATAATTTGTTTAGGCATTTTTTAGCAAGAATGAGAAGAAAGTCCAAATGCTATTCTAAAAAAAT
>NZ_JAAABJ010000389.1 GCF_009904105.1 Elizabethkingia argenteiflava
TATCCATAGATAGTACAGTTCCTGTTTTTGAATCAGGGATTATATTTATCTTACAGTCGTTTTGTTCGAATTTTTCATTAAACGTAAACAAACGCTCCTTGTCTTTTTCGAAAATACTAATAACATTTACTTTTTAAAAATTACATAAATATAATAGTCGTCCTAATACTTTATGTGAAGATTCTACAACATCAAATAAATAGGAAAAAATTTTATATATCATATAAACAAAACCTAAACCTTTATAAGAGATCTTAACATTTAGTTTTTCAGCTTTATTAATAGCGTCAATTGAAATTTTAATATTAATTTCAGTTGCCTCA
>NZ_JAAABJ010000390.1 GCF_009904105.1 Elizabethkingia argenteiflava
CCGTTATCATGGGATTGAGTTATCTTCAGGCGCTGTTTATCATGTATTAAAAAGGAATGATGTGAATAAGTTACCTCAGAATATGAAGAAGCGATCTATAAAAACCTTCAAACGATATGAAAAACAGTTTCCTGGTCATAGAGTTCAGGTAGAAGTTAAGTTCCTTAATTTCTTTGATGAATCTGGTAAGAAAATTAAGCGTTATCAATATACGGCAATAGATAATGCTACACGAGCAAGAGCATTAAAAAATTATGATAAACAAAATCAAGCTTTTGCGATTGATTTTGTCGAATACTTCCGAAAACATTTTCCTTTTCGAATTCATAGTATACAAACTGATAATGGTCA
>NZ_JAAABJ010000391.1 GCF_009904105.1 Elizabethkingia argenteiflava
ATATTACAAATTCATTTAATTTGTATTGTTTTTAAAATTATATAGAAGTTGTTTAAACTTATAGTTTTATGAGAGATAAAATAACAAAAGCAATATAATGAAAAGAATAACATGTTATTAAAGAAGTTTCAAATAGTATTAATAATGCTTTGATACTATCCTTCCAAGCATTTGATTTCTCTATTTTGACCCGTCTTTTATATAATTCTTCATCACATTAATAATATTTCTTGGCTGTTTTATTATGCCTGAGATTGGTTTTAATATTGGCGATTATTTTTTCTTTTTCTAACATTTGTCGTAAATTCTCACTGTCAAATTCTGTATCAGCATTGATAAACAATCCTTTATGATCTATTTCTGCTTCGCTTAG
>NZ_JAAABJ010000392.1 GCF_009904105.1 Elizabethkingia argenteiflava
ATTGAGTTATCTTCAGGCGCTGTTTATCATGTATTAAAAAGGAATGATGTGAATAAGTTACCTCAGAATATGAAGAAGCGATCTATAAAAACCTTCAAACGATATGAAAAACAGGTTCCTGGTCATAGAGTTCAGGTAGAAGTTAAGTTCCTTAATTTCTTTGATGAATCTGGTAATAAAATTAAGCGTTATCAATATACGGCAATAGATGATGCTACACGAGCAAGAGCATTAAAAAATTATGATAAACAAAATCAAGCTTTTGCGATTGATTTTGTCGAATACTTCCGAAAACATTTTCCTTTTCGAATTCATAGTATACAAACTGATAATGGTCA
>NZ_JAAABJ010000393.1 GCF_009904105.1 Elizabethkingia argenteiflava
GCGCTTTTTTTCTGATTGTTTTTGAATATTCACCCCCTCTTTTATATACTGTAAAATTAAATCCACAATTTTTACATTTGTATCTTTGAAGATTCCTGACAATACCGTTTTTTACTTTTTCAGACTGATGCCATTTTGGACAATCCATTGTTTTTTTTTTAGCAATGTCTAAAATAGAGGAAAAAAATAGGACTTTATCACCTATATTATTCACTGTCTCTTCTAGATAAGGTGATGCGGAAGGTTGTACCCCTCCCTACTTCCGTATTTAATACTTTAAGATCACCCTTGTGATAATCCTTAATCGCTCTTTTCGCCAGAGAAAGGCCTAAGCCCCAACCTCTTTTTTTGGTAGAATATCCGGGTTTAAAAGCATTTCGAATCTGAGATTTTGTCATTCCAGATCCGGTATCTTGAATGTCTATAGTAATGTCCTTGCCTTTTTCAGTAACCTGTAGATGAAGATCCCCCATCCCTTTCATAGCATCTACTGCATTTTTCACAATATTCTCAATTACCCAACTAATTAAAATACGGCTGTGGGGGATTAGAATGTCTTGAGCAGGTAATTGAAGCGAAAAGTTTATTTTATTGGAGATACGCGATCTTAAGTATTCATAATTTTGTTTAATCGTTTCTTTTAAATTCAGATCATTAAGTTCTGAAACCGAACCTATTTTAGAAAAACGTTCCGAAATAGTAGTTAATCTTTGGATATCTTTTTCAATTTCCTTAACGCCTACACTGTTTTCATTTTCTAATCTCAAGATTTCGAGCCAGCCAATCATAGAAGAGAGAGGGGTTCCTATCTGATGAGCCGTTTCCTTGGCCAAGCCTACCCATAAAAAACTTTCGTCGCTTCGTTGTACGGTTTTTAAAAACCAGAGTGAAAACAATACATAGGCTATAATAACAGTCCCTAGGGCTAGAGGGTAATAGCGGAGGTTGTTCATCAACCTAGAATTGTTATAATAAATATATTGGCTATTTCCATCGGGTAAAGTAACTTCCAGGGGTTTATATGATTGCTCCATTTCCTTTAATAACTCCTTTATTTTAGAGGGATCATGAATTATATCTTGAGAAAGGTTCATCATATACACCGGATTCTCAAATCTATCCGTAATAATAACAGGTATAGTCCTGTTATCTGCTAAAATATTAATTAACAACAATTGTACTTGTGGATCTTGTACAAAATCTTCATTGAGGAGCTTTTGGGCTTGTGCAAAAAGCTCCATGCGATGTATTTCTTCTTTACGAAGGTAATTAATCAATATAGCCGATGCCAATATAGATCCTAAAACTACAAAGCTTAGAAATATGTAAACGGCCCAGTTAATAAACTGTGGAAGGTTTTTTTTCTTCTCCAAATTTTATTTTAGCGCATCTAAAACTTTAAACATCAACGAATTTATGTTGCCACCAGCGTAATTATTTACAATCATAGAAAAAACATATTTTTTTCCCGTTTTACTTTGGTGATAGCCTGTGTAAGCCTTACTCGATTTAATCGTACCACTTTTCATTTTCATTCCATTGTAGGTAGGCAAAGCCGTATAAAAGACATTAAACCAACTTTGTTTTTTGGCATATAAAAGAGCTTGCACTTCTGCCTTAGCGGAGACATAATTTTGAGGAGACAGCCCACTGCCATCAATAAAATTAAGCATAGCCCCAGGGATTCCCTTCCCCAACCAATAACGCTTCATTTCCTGAACGCCACCATCAAAAGACGCATCTTCAGACTGGAGTTTTGAAAAAGTTTTTAACAGCGTCTCCCCATACAAATTTACACTTTTCCGCAAAAACCAAAATATAATTTTATCCAGGGACGGCGAGTGATATTCAAAAAAAATATGATTCTTAGGGGTTCTCACTAGCTGATGTCCTTTTATTTGCTCGGAGTGATAAGTCAAGAGGTTCCCATTTAAAAGAATTCCTTTTTGAGAAAGCCATTTTTTTATTTCGTAACCTAAAACCAGAGGAGGATTGGGTAAAGCACCCGAAATTACGGAAGCTTTTCCTGGGGGTAATTTCCCGTAAATAAGACCCACAGGTGAAAATGGAGCTGTATAAATAATACTATGATCTCTATTTCCTTCCGCCTTAACCTCATTTACCCAATCTAGATTTATGGGGCCGTATTTAAAGTTTTTAATCGAGCGTCCTCCAGCCATATGTATATCAAATTGATTTTCATTCCACGATATCCCCCATACACCAGCCCCATAATAATTCCCTATATCATTCCATGGCCAGCCTCCGGGAGTGGTTTGCATATCGAAATAGGAATCATCTAATATTAAATCTCCTTCTATCGATTTTATGCCTTTTTCATGCAAGGCCTGCAATAATTTAGTTTTAAAATCTTCTGGCTTATAGCCTTCGTAGCGCCAGCTACCCAAAGTCGGGTCTCCATTAGAAGTAATATAGAGATTACCCTTCAGCTTACCCTCCTTAAGGATTTGGCCACTATAAGAAGCTTGAGTGGTAAAACGAAAAGACGGACCTAATTTATCCAAAGCCGCAATTGCGGTAAAAATTTTCTGCGTGCTGGCCGGAGAAAGCCCTTTATTTCCCTGATATTCATAAACCATATCTCCATTTTCATCGGCAACATAAAAGGATAGGTTTGCTGCCAACATAGACGCTGAATTTAACATCTTTTGTGTTTCAATTTGAAGTTTTTGTGAGATCTGTTGCGCTAAGGCCAATCCTCCTAAACTCAAAATCAGGATAAAGATTACTTTATTCATACCTATAATTTATCCAAAGATAATGATTTCTACATCTTGTCTTCCTACAAAAAATATTGCTATTGTGCTCAAAAAACAGTATTTTAGTATAAATATTTGGCACATAGAGATGGTTTATAACCTTGAACAAGAAAATAAGGAAATCTTAGCGCGATACAAGAACTTAATATCCAATACTTACCGTACATTAGATGAGGATAATAATAAGCTGATCCGTAAAGCTTTTGATATTGCCCTGGATGCCCATAAAGATCAGCGTCGTAAAACGGGTGAACCATATATATACCATCCCATAGAGGTTGCTAAAATTGTAGCCAACGAAATAGGTTTGGGGGCTACCAGTATAGCCTCTGCACTTTTACATGATGTTATTGAAGATTCAGACTATACCTACGAAGATCTGGAAAAACTATTTGGTAGAGAAATCGCGGCTATTGTACAGGGACTCACCAAGATTTCTATTATGAATAACCAGAACATCTCAGTTCAATCGGAGAACTACCGCAAACTGTTGATGACGCTATCAGACGATTTTAGAGTTATTCTGATTAAAATTGCCGATCGACTTCACAACATCCGAACTCTGGATAGCATGCACCCCGACAAGCAGAAAAAAATCGCTTCAGAAACCGTCTATATTTATGCACCTCTTGCACATAGATTGGGTTTATACAATATTAAATCCGAATTGGAAGATCTTTCTTTAAAGTATAATAATCCGGAAGTTTACGATGAAATTACGGCAAAATTAATTTTAGCCAAAGAAAGTCGAGAACGATATATCGAAAAATTTAAAAAAGAAGTTTCCGAGAGATTAAAAGAAGAAGATTTAAACTTTTCAATTAAAGGACGGGCTAAAGCTATCAGTAGTATTTATCGCAAAATGCTCAAACAAAATGTGAGTTTTGAAGAAATCTATGATAATTATGCCATCCGTATTATCTATAAATCTGATGCTAAAAACGAAAAATTTCTGGCGTGGAAAATCTATTCTATTGTAACCGACCTCTACCACAGCAATCCTGGTAGGATGCGCGACTGGATTTCTCATCCGCGCTCTACAGGTTATGAAAGTTTACATATTACCATACTGGGTCCGGATAAAAAATGGGTAGAAGTACAGATTCGCAGTGAAAGAATGGACGAATTAGCCGAAAAAGGAGTAGCCGCCCACTATAAGTATAAAGAAGGATATACCAAAAATATCGAAGATCGAAATTTTGAACAATGGGTAACTCAGATTCGCGAAATCTTGGAAGGTCAACAGGGGCTTTCCACTAATGAACTTCTAGATAATATTAAATTAAGCCTCTACAGAAAAGAAGTTTTTGTATTTACGCCGAAAGGAGAAATCAAGCTGCTACCCTCGGGATCAACTGCTTTAGATTTTGCTTTCTCAGTCCATACTGACTTGGGAATGAAATGTTTAGGTGCTAAAGTAAACGGAAAACTCGTCCCCATTTCCTATACACTAACCAATGGCGATCAGATTGATATTTTAACCAGTAATAACCAAAAACCTAAACCAGACTGGTTGGATTTTGTAGTGACTTCGAAAGCTAAATCTAAGATTAAAGCCGCTCTCAACTCTCGCAAAAACGAAATGGCAGAAGAAGGAAAAGAAATCTTACAACGCAAAATGCGGCACGCAAAAATTTCTTATAATGAAGATGAAATTAATAAATTACAAAAGTTTTTCAATTATAAAACCTCACAAGAACTTTTCTTAAGCTTCCAAAATGGTGATCTAGATGCCTCGGATCTAAAGAAATATATAGATAGAAAAGGAGTCATTAGCAATTTTTTGCAAAAATTCCGAAAACATCCAAAACAGGAATTTATAGCACAAGATCCGCCTTCGGATCTAGATCTGATTGTTTTTGGTAAAGACGAACAGAAAATGGACTATAGTTTTGCCAAATGCTGTAATGTAGTTCCTGGTGATAAAATATTTGGCTTTATCACCATTAATGATGGTATAAAGGTACATAACGAGAACTGCCCCAATGCGATTAATCTACGTGCCAATTATGATTACCGTGTACTTCCAGCTAAATGGGTCAATCAAGAACGCTTTAGCAACCAAGCCAAAATAGAAATACAGGGATTGGATAGACAGGGGATGATCAACGATATCTCTTCGGTTATTTACCATCATATGAACATTGATATAAAAGGAATCTCTATTGAATCTAAAGGTGGCGTATTTATAGGAAGTATTATTCTGGAAATTAAAAACAAGGCTCAATTGGACGACGCCCTAAAACATCTTAAAAACATACCCAACATACTAAAAGTTAGACGCTTGTAATAAGACACCCTATGAAATTGACCCAATATTTTAAAAAATTTTTTGACAGCAGTCAGTCTTCCGGAATTTTACTCATTACATGTGTATTTATTTCAATTTTTATAGCGAATTCCTCATCCGGTACCTACTTTCAGAACGGTTTAGATTATCGCTTAGGCGAATATACTGTCTCCACATGGATTAATGACGGGCTGATGACATTTTTTTTTCTCTTGGTCGGATTAGAAATCAAAAGAGAAATGCTACAAGGAGAACTCTCCCGTATAAAGAATGCCTCCTTACCCATACTAGCTGCTGTGGGGGGAATGTTGGTTCCAGCGCTCATTTATAGCTTCTTTAATCAGGGTACCGAATATGCAAAAGGCTGGGGAATCCCTATGGCTACAGATATCGCTTTTTCCTTAGCTATTATTTCCCTATTGTCCAAACATACTCCGCTATCTCTGAAAATATTTTTAGCCGCCTTGGCCATCGTAGATGATTTAGGAGCTATACTGGTAATTGCTATTTTCTATACGGATAAAATCATATGGACATATTTAGGAGCTTCTCTAGGTATACTACTAATTCTAATGCTACTCAATAAAGGAGGGGTGAAAAAATATATTTGGTATTTGTTACCAGGCTTAGTGCTATGGTACTGTATACATCATTCGGGAATACACGCAACTATCTCGGGGGTATTATTGGCTTTCAGTATTCCTAGCCATAAAAAATCAAAAAAAGAAATTTCGCCATTAGAAAAGCTAGAAGAGAGATTATATATACCTGTAAATTATATTATTATGCCTTTATTTGCTTTAGCCAATACAAATATTGTCTTTCATACAGGTATGGTTGACGGATTATTTACTTCGTTCGGAGCGGGGATAATAGGAGGACTTGTCGCAGGTAAATTAACTGGTATTTTACTTTTTAGTTTTATAGGTATTAAGCTCGGACTTAGCTCCCTACCCTTACACGCCCGATGGTCGCATATGGTGGGGGTCGGATTATTAGCCGGTATAGGCTTTACCATGTCGGTATTTATTTCTATTCTTTCCTTCAAAGGAGATACTGGCATTCAGGACGAAGCCAAATTTGCTATTTTAATTGCTTCTTCTATTGCCGGACTGAGTGGTTACAGTGTTTTAAAGTTGATATCAAAAAATAAGTATCAAAAACATCTATAATAAATAAGGTAAAACTGCTTTTAAAAATGAGATGATTAGCAGCAGCATATAAAAAACCTAAAATAAGGTAGAAGTGTTCTTTTCTCAAATATACGAGAGGTTTCGATCTACCCTATTAAAAGTTTCTGATTAACAATGATGTTTAGAATTGAAAATATGGGCTTAAATTTCTCTTTATATGGATGAAATAAAAAAAGCCCTGTCCCATTTTATTAACAATGAGGGGGAGGTCACTAAAAAGATAATCATCGCCCTCCGGACCCTCTGTTAATAGATATAGTATCTGAGATCAATTAAGTTTAAAAGATTGTGTTTCTGTAATTTTCAGACGCCATCTTTCTGCAACTGGAAGCCGCTCATCTGTGGTATAAGCAATTTTAAATTTCATACTCCCATCAGGCTTATATACCGGAATAAAAGAGGCTTTATAAAGAGGAGTCGACCCTCCTAAAACATCTCTCTGACTCCAAACAAAGTGTTTTAAATCATTGGTAGCGCAGAACCACAGGCGATCATCTTTGGTTTTTGATACATTTTGATTTTCATGCAAGAGTATCACTATAGTCTTTCCAATATATTTAACTTCTAATAGTTTATCACGGAAAAATTTTTGTTATTTCTCCTTTTTCTTTGGTGGCAGATTATTGTAATTGGGAGTTTAAAAGCGATCCAAAAATATTTTGTGGGACCATTCATAAATTTTAGGGAAAAGAAGCCGATGTTGTATTCCTTGTTTTAGGAAGCGATCCCCAATCCCCTGGTGCAAGAAAATGGGCATCTGAAAAGCCTAATATGCTTAATGTAGCTTTAACACGGGCGAAGAAAAGAATTTATGTAATTGGGAATAAACGTTTGTGGGGGACAGTGTAATTTCTATAAAGATCTGTGTAATGACTTAACGCAATGAAAATAAAAGCTTAAAGAATACTTCTTTTTCAAAATCTGAGGTTTCCATAGGGAATACCAAACCGCTCGCTGACGGCTGTTACATTCAGCTTATTCTTTTATCTCTATTATATGGTGAGTTGATAAACCCACTTTAATTTTTTATATAATTTTATAAACCCGTTTTTATTAGAAACGAGGTAAAGGATTTATTAATAAAAATACATGAAGCAAACAATAGAAAATATAGAGCCTGAACAACACAATTGGGAGACCAGCCCCGAAACGGGTGCTATACCATTTCAATTGAGGGATTTCACCTATAAAGTATTTAAGAACAATAGTTTGAAAATTAACAATAGTGCTCTAAGGGATCATGAAAATCTGGAATATGGAGGCTCTTCACTTAGTATTGGAGGAAAAAATATCTTATTTAGAGTAGCGAAAACCACCCCAACTAAAGTGGGACAATTTGTTGCCCTGTATAAACGGTCGGGGATCTCCGGAAAGATCACTCCCCTAGATTTCGATGATCGTTACGATTATGTCTTTATAGCTTCCTTTAATAAACAATATCACGGTGTTTTTATTTTCAATAAAGAAGTCTTAATCCAAAAAGGAATCTTCTCAAAAGACAAAAAGGGAGGCAAGCTGTCCTTTCGCGTGTATGCTCCTCAAGCTAAACAAACCCAAAATTGGCAATGTAAATATTTTTTATCGCTTGATGATCAGAACGAAAAATCCTCTCAGGTGAAGTGTCCACTGGATGCTAAGCAAAATAGAATCTTAAGAAGATTCGAGGAATTGTTTATATAATTATTATCCTAAAAATGAAATCTAAAATTTCTTATTTATGAAAGAGCATGGTGATAACAAAACACCACCATGCTCTTTTGATAGACACATCTATCATATATGTTCTAATTCTTTAAAGAATCCATATCAATTACAAAACGGTATTTCACATCGCCCTTTAACAGACGTTCATAAGCCTGGTTGATATCTTGAATGCGAATGATTTCAATATCTGAAGTAATATTGTGTTCTCCACAGAAATCGAGCATTTCCTGAGTTTCTCGTATCCCTCCGATCATTGAACCAGAAAAACTTTTTCGGGAGGGAATAAGACTAAAAGGAGCTACAGGAAGTGGATTTTCTGGTGCGCCTACAAGAGTAAGTTGTCCATCTCTTTTTAATAAATTTAAATAGGCATTGATATCGTGTTGCGCCGATACACAATCCAAAATAAAATTCAAGGAGTGTGCGTTGGCTTTCATTTGTTCCTTATCTGTCGAAAGTATCACTTTATCTGCACCCAAACGCTGTGCATCTTCCACTTTTTCAATAGAAGTTGTAATCACGACCACATAAGCCCCCATTGCTTTTGCCAACTTTACTCCCATATGTCCCAATCCTCCAATGCCTACAATTCCCACTTTTATCCCAGCTTTAACATTCCAATGCTTTAAGGGTGAATAAGTGGTAATCCCCGCACACAACAAAGGAGCAGTTGCTGCAGGGTCTAAATTTTCAGGCACTCGTAAAACGTAATTTTCGTCCACCACTACCCTCTCCGAATAACCCCCGAAGGTTTGTAGGCCTAAGTGCTTATCTGGTGAATTGTAGGTCCCGGTATTTCCCGCTTCGCAGTATTGTTCTAAACCATCCTGGCAACTCTCGCATTCTCTACAGCTATCGACCATACAACCTACAGCAACCAAATCGCCTAACTTAAATTTGGTAACCTCCTCACCTACTTTAGTAATACGACCAACGATTTCGTGACCAGGTACATTGGGATATACTGTATTATTCCATTCATTACGGGCGGTGTGCAAGTCGGAATGGCAAACACCACAATATAGAATATCTATTTCCACATCTTTTGAGGTCACTTCTCTGCGGTGGATATCCATTTGCTTTAGTTCTGCATCGGGAGCCTGGCTTCCGAATGCTTTGATTGAAAATGTATTCATATCTTAATTTTTTTATTTTTCCCTAATGTATTATTAAGGGCTTTTGTTCTATATTATATATCTTTAGGAATTAACTTTTTTTGAATATTTTACCATTGTACTTCCCCTTTTTTATTAAGTATAGCATGAAGAACTCCTGTTTGACTTGCAGAGAAAGCATCAATACGAATGGTAAATATTTTATGAGCGCCGATCATTTTTATATGCTAAAGCCTAGCCTATATATACATAATTATATATTTTATAATATATAGGATAAAATTAATATTTTAATTATAAAAAACACTGATATAAGGATTATTTAACATTTTATATATTTATTTATATAAAAAACGATTACAAAGATAGCTGATACCCAGTGTATAGTCCCCTATAATCATTATACCATGCACATGATCTGAATTTATCATAAAATAAAATCAGCTTTTATGCATAGTCGTCTTTCTGTCTGTTATAAAACAACAAGTACTTTCTACCCTAGTACAAATTATAGAGGGTTGGACGGTCTAACTTTGATTAATACTATATGAAGAAGAGCTTACAGCCCAAAATCTATCATCAGAATGTGGGGTTTGGAATAAAAAAAACTAATATTGACTTGCAAGACTCCGGAATGCCGAGGGTCGTATCTGAACAAAATTTCGAACGAATCATCATATAGCAAATCACAGGTAGTATTTTGATTTCCATTCTATCATCGATTATAAAGGGAACAACAGTTGAGTTTTATTTTAAATAAAAAGGGGTAGCTTCATTTTTTGAAGCTACCCCTTTTTATCTGTAAATGATCTTATTACTTAGCATTTAGAAGCTGCATAAACTGTTCTAATTTAGGGAGCACAATAATTTCGGTTCTTCTATTTTCCGATTTACCCAAAAGGGAGTTGTTATCGGATTTTGGAAGGTATTGAGAACGACCTCCGGCCGTCATGCGGGAAGGGTTTACACCAAATTTATTTTGTAGCATCCTAACCACAGAAGTTGCCCTTAAGGCTGATAAATCCCAATTATCTCTGATGAAGGCATTAGATTTCATCGGATCGGTATCGGTATGCCCCTCCACCATCACATCGTAATCTTTATAATCATTAATAATACGTGCTACTTTTTCCAATACAATTTCTGCAGAAGGAAGAATTTCATAGCTTCCAGATTTGTACAGCATTCTATCGGACAGCGAGATAAAAACCACCCCTTTTTGTACTTTAATGTCCACATCCTGATCGTTAAGATGATCTAATGATCTTTTCAACTTATTGGAGATGGCCAAATTTAGAGAATCTTGTTTGGATCTGGCATCTTGCAATCTCTTGATATAATCTTGGGATTCTTTAATCTGTCCAATCAGCTTCTCAATATTCAATGACCCTGTTTTATTATTAACCGCACAATCTTTTAAGCTCTCGCGTAAAATTTCATTTTGATTTTTTAGTAATGTAATTTGTTCCTCCCGAGAGGAAGCTTTTACTTTGAGGGTTTGAATAAGATTTTCTTTTTGTCCCGACTCTTCTACGCACTTATGATAATTTGTTTGTAACGCCTCAAGCTTTTTTTGTGTTCCACAAGAAGTGAATATTATTCCTACACCACCTACTAAAACAAATTTCAATATATCTTTCATTCTAAAATATTATTTCACTTTTTAAATCTCAGGGTATTTAATGGGATTTGATTCATGCATCAACCTATAAATTTTCTCTACTATATCATCTACCGAAGGCTTGGAGAAATAATCTCCATCGGAGGCATAGGCAGGCCTGTGATCCTTAGCAGTAAGACTTACAGGTGCTGCATCTAGATATCTAAAGGCTTTTTGTTTTTCAATAATCTGCTGAAGGATATAAGCCGTTGCTCCTCCTTCTACATCCTCGTCGACTATGGCTAAACGATTCGTCTTCTTTACACTGGCAAGAATATCTTCCGACACATCTAAAGGAATAAGAGATTGTACATCTATCACCTCAATATCTACACCTAATTTTTCGAGTTCCTCGGCAGCTTCCATTACCAATCTCCAAGTAGATCCATAAGTTACCACACTAATATCCCTACCTTCTCTGGTTGTTTCTACTCGCCCGACAGGTGTGGTAAACTCACCTAAATTATTGGGTAATTTTTCTTTTAAGCGATATGCGTTCAAGGGCTCAATAATAAGACATGGTTCATCCGCCTGTAACATCGTATTATAGAAACCTGCTGCTTTCGTAAGATTTCTAGGCACCAAAATATTTACCCCTTTTATGAGGTTAAGAATGCCTGCCATAGGCGATCCGGAGTGCCAAATACCCTCCAAACGATGGCCTCTGGTACGGACAATTAGGGGAGCCTTCTGTCCTCCCTTAGTACGATAGTGAAGCGTAGCTAAATCATCACTCATGCCCTGTAAACAGTATAAAATATAGTCTAGATATTGTATTTCGGCTACCGGACGCAGGCCTCTCATTGCCATTCCTATACCTTGCCCCAATATAGTCGCTTCTCTAATACCGGTATCAGCAACCCGGTGTTCTCCATATTTTACCTGAAGCCCCTCGAGTCCCTGGTTAACATCTCCGATTTTACCACTGTCCTCTCCAAAAATTAAGAATTCAGGATATTTTTCCAGTATTTTATCAAAATTATCCCTCACCACTACTCTTCCGTCTACCATATCAGATTCTTCGGCATACGTGGGCTCAACTACGGGTACAGCTACTGCTTTCCACTGCGACTCACTATAGAGATGAGAGGAATAGCAATCTCTTTCTACAGCAGCTAACTCATTTAAGATTTCTTTTAGCGTTTGTCGCTCTGGAGAATCCTCACCTTTTGTAACCCATAGAGATCGTCTCAATAGATGGAAAACTTCTTTTTTAGCAATCACAAGTGATGCTTTAAATTTTTCGATTTCCTCGTTTATTCCTTTAGAATTAGAGGAAACTAAGGCTAATTTTTCTACGGCTGGTATAGCTTTTTCTTTTAAAGTAGATATGGCAGATTGGTATATTTCCCAAGCTTTTTTTTGTGCTGCCTTTACTTCTCTTTTGGCCTCCTCATCGATGCGATCTATTTCTTCAGCAGAAGCAATACAAATAATTTCGTGCTCGTCTTCTATTTTATAGTCCAATATCCATTTACGAAATTGTTTCAAACCATCATACTCCTTTTCCCATTCCAATCTTTCCGAAGACTTGTAACGTTCATGTGAACCAGAAGTGGAATGACCCTGAGGTTGAGTAACCTCTACTACATGCAGAATAACAGGCACTCTCTCTACTCTGGCATATTGATCGGCTTTCGCATATGCATCCTGTAAGGCAGGATAATCCCATGCTTTTACCTGGATTACCTCGCATCCCTGTTTACTATTGGGCTTTCGCTGAAAGCCTAATAACATTTCGGCTAGGTCTTCTTTTGCCCGTTGAGACTTTGAAGGAACTGAAATTCCATAGCCATCATCCCATATCGATAAGATCATAGGTACTTGCAAAGCACAAGCGGCATTAATGGTTTCCCAAAAATGACCTTCGGAAGTGGAGGCATCTCCAATGGTTCCAAAAGCCACTTCATTGCCAGCATTAGAAAATTTTTCAGAACCAGGATAAGTATATTGCTTATAATAATTAGAAGCTTGTGCCAAACCTAACAATCGAGGCATTTGGCCAGCTGTAGGAGAAATATCTGAACTTATATTTTTAATCCGGGTAAGATCTTTCCAACTTCCATCCTCATTTAAAGAACGGGTTGCAAAATGACCATTCATTTGTCGCCCTCCTGAGGTGGGGTCCCTCTCAATATCCGTATCAGCATACAGAGTGGCAAAAAAACTCTCAGGAGTTAATGCATCTACCGCCATAGCAAAAGTTTGATCTCGATAGTATCCAGACCTAAAATCTCCTTTTTTGAAAATTCTAGCCATGGCCAATTGAGGAAGTTCTTTACCGTCGCCAAAAATTCCAAATTTGGCCTTTCCAGTCAACACTTCTCTCTTTCCCAACAGGCTCATTTCCCTGGAAACTCTACCCAGTTTATAATCTGCAAGTATCTGATTTTTAAAATCTTCAAAAGTAACCTGCGAGGTCTCTATTTCTGTAACTTCCATTTTAAAGCATTTGTACAAATATAAGGATTTAGCACGTATTTATATGAGGTTATAGCCACGTAAGCAGGTAATTTTTAAAAAGTATAGCCTTATATAATCTATGGTACAGATTGTTGTATAAATTGGTTTTTAGGAAAATTAAAACTTAGAATATATCCCCTAGAATGAATATTTAGGGAAGGTGATGATAAGCTCATGCTTACATACTTCTCTAATGTAAAGTTTAGAATCTGCTTTTTTCTATAAAGCGCTATGGATATTTCTTTAAACTCTTAAAAATAATATACCACTATAGGGTATTTTTTCCAGAGAGGAAGTTTATGGTTCAACGCTCTTTTTTACGGAACGTTTCTTTTTTTGTTGAGCAATTAAAATTTCCTTTCAATTACATAATTTAACATGAGGCGAAGTGATTTTTTAGCTTCTGAATCGGGGAAGCTCTCCAAAATATCTATTGCCTTCTGTTGAAAATCTTTCATTACCCCTATGGCATAATCTAATCCCCCAGAGGATTTTACAAATTCTACCAGCTCTTTTACGCGTTTTGGATTTTTATGGTATCTCTTTATGATATCGAAATAATACTTGCGCTTTTCGGCATCTGTGATCCGTAAAGTGTAAATAAGCGGCAGGGTCATCTTCTGTTCTTGAATGTCTATACCTACAGGTTTTCCGATAAGATTACTACTTAGATAATCAAATAAATCGTCTTTAATCTGAAATGCCATACCGGTATAGGTGCCAAATTGCTTCATTTTCTCTGCCGTTGCTTCGTCCACAACATTCGAACGCACGCCAACTTCACAACACGCTGCAATAAGAGTAGCGGTCTTCTGACGAATGATCTCATAATACACCTCTTCGGTGATATCCAATTTGCGCGCTTTTTCCAACTGTAGCAACTCTCCTTCTGCCATTTCCCGAATCGTTCTGGAAATCACCGAAAGTAAATCAAAATCCTGATGATCTGTGGAGAGCAATACACTTTTGGATAAAAGATAATCTCCTACTAAAACGGCTATTTTGTTTTTCCAGAGCGCGTTAATGGAAAAAAAATTTCGCCTTTTAAATGATTCGTCTACGACATCATCGTGAACCAAAGTTGCCGTATGAATTAGTTCTATCATAGAAGCTGCACGATACGTTTTTTCATTTATCTCACCTGCCATTTGAGCACACAGAAAAACAAACATAGGTCGCATTTGTTTCCCTTTTGTGGTTACGATAAACTGTGTTACTTTATCCAATAAAGCAACATTACTTTTCATCGACTCATAAAACTTTTTCTCGAAAAGCTTCATGTTATCTTTTATTGGATTCTTAATTTCCTCTATAATATTAGCCACTGAACTTTGGGTTAAGCCTTTATGATTAATTGTTTTTTGAATCTCTTTTTATAAGCTAACCGAATAGTCTGTATGCCTCTAGGCCTATCCGATGATACTCACCCAACTCTACTGTTAAGGATCAGCCTATTTTTATAGGATTGTATTTATAATCCTTTCCCGTTTTTAAAACAGGCTAGAAAACTAAACCTCTCTCTATAAAGCTGTATTGAAATATAAAGGTTGCTTTACGAGTAATTCAAAAATATTATTTTTCAAAAGACAAATATAATCATTTAAGTTTTTTAAATGGTAAGAAATATAAACGTTGCTTCGCTTTTAAAAGATAAAAATTAAATTCTTCACCTGAAATGTATAATCCCTCTTCTGTCGCAGTCACTCCTTCTATCTGCCCGAAACGGGTAGCCATTCCTAAGAAATATTTTTTGATCTTACCTTCAAAAAACACTCCAGGAGAGGTTTCTTCACAAGATAAAAGATAAATATGCGCACTTTTAGTGTAGCCTATCAGGTAGAGTTTTCCTTGGAAATAAGTTGCATCGGTGACCACAAAGCCCGAAGGGTAAGTTTCTTGCTTATAAGCAGGTTGTAAGTCTTGGATATCGGGATCAATAACATAATGCGATACCGCTTTGGCTTCCCATTCTTTTGTAAAAACATGCAGCTTGCCATTAAGAAAGATCATCGCTTCTGCATCAAAATTATTCCGAATATTTTTAGGGGAATAATCTTGCTGTTCGGGATAAAAAAAATGAATTTTAGCCGTGTATTCAAGTTTTTCAGCGTCTGGAATAAAAGGGATTTTATAAATCGTGAGGTCCTTTCTAACACCTAAGTTATTACCAAAATCTCCAATATAAAGATGCTTCTCATCATGGGTTATAGCTTCCCAATCTTGATTGATAGCATTGGTCTTGTAAGTCTTCAAAATGTTGCCTCTCTCTGGATTTATCTCATAAATTTCGGGTGCATTACCACTATCGTTAAAACTGAGAAGCTTTCCCTGTAGAATAGTTAAGCCGGAACTTTCCCTCAGGGTATCTGAAAGAACGGCCTTTTGATAAGGTTTCAACTTTAAGATTTGAATTTCTTGTCCAGCATAAATCTGAAAGAAAAACAAACCTATCCAAAGGAATTTATGCTTCATTTTTAGTTGTTTTATTGGCTAATTGTCCACAGGCGGCATCTATATCTCCCCCGCGGCTTTTTCGAATCATGGTGGTAATACCCGCTTTTTCCAGCTCTCTTACATATTTTTCCTCTGCAGCTGTACTTCTCTGATCATATTTCCCTTCTCCAATAGGATTGTACTGAATAAGATTAACTTTTGAAGGCACTTGCCTACAATATTTAATGAGGGCACGAATATCTTCATCTCCATCGTTTATGCCCTGCCAAACACAATACTCAAAAGTAACGATAGATCCTGTTTTTTGATACCAATACTGTAAGGCATTCATGATCTCTGTCAGCGGAAAGTTATTAGAAAAAGGCATTATTTCATTACGTTTATATTCAATTGCGGAATGAAGAGAAAGTGCTAATTTAACTTTTAATTCCTCATCTGCCAACATCTTAATCATCTTTGGGATCCCAGATGTAGAAACGGTAATACGTCTAGCGGACATACCAAGCCCCTCGGGTTGAATGATTTTATGGATCGCTGCAACCACATTTTTATAATTCATCATAGGCTCACCCATTCCCATAAAAACGATATTGGTCAGCGGACGATTGAAATACAGACGGCTCTGCCTATCAATTAAAGCTACCTGATCTACGATTTCGGCCACCTCAAGATTTCTCATACGCTTTAATTTTGCGGTTGCACAAAATTCACAGTTTAGTGAGCAGCCGACCTGTGAAGATACGCATGCTGTACTTCTGGTATCAGTAGGGATCAGTACACTCTCCACCATTAGATTGTCATGAAGTTTGACTCCATTTTTTATAGTTCCGTCTGAACTTCTTTGCATTAAATCTACTGAAACAGGATGAATGCTATACTCCAAGGCAATTTTTTCTCTTAAGGGTTTTGGAAGATTAGTCATTTGATCAATAGAATGCAAATTCTTAGACCACAACCAGTCATAAACTTGCTTCGCACGGAAAGATTTCTCTCCCAGCGATATAAAATATTCTTGTAGTTGCTCAAGAGAAAGCGTACGAATGTCCTTCATTAGTGAGAATCAAGGTAAAGTTAAAAAAAAACATTTTTTTTATTGAATCTTTAGTTTTTAAAATCTTATAAAATAAGCATGGCATCTCCATAGGAGTAAAACTTGTATTCATGCTTAATGGCCTCTTCATAAGCCTGCATCACAAAATCTCTTCCTGCAAAGGCTGCAATCATCATAATTAGAGTGGATTTGGGCGTA
>NZ_JAAABJ010000394.1 GCF_009904105.1 Elizabethkingia argenteiflava
AAAATCCATTGTTCTATTTATCTTTGCTGATGAGTTCCAGATTATTAGATATTTGATTTGCAATACAAAATTGCTAAATTTCTCGGAACTCTTTTTGTGTAAATAATTTTAAAAAACTTCTATAATAATTATTAACTAATAAGATCCTGTTTAAATTTTATTGATTAATAATTTTATAGCAGTTAATTTGGTCATATTTTCGGAGGATTCATGTATGTGTTGATAATTCCTGCAAAGCCTTCTATCATTATCAAACCATGAAAAGGTTCTTTCTATTACCCATCGTTTACTTACAGGTTTAAACTCCTTTTTTGCCAGCTTTTCTTTGTCCCTGCTTACTACTT
>NZ_JAAABJ010000395.1 GCF_009904105.1 Elizabethkingia argenteiflava
AACAATCAAAAAATAAAAGATACTATGTATTGATATTCACTACATCCATTGTCTTATTTTTTGAAAAAGAATAATATAACCCGTGGTTCATTTAGGATAAAAAAAAAGGGAGCTACTCATTATTAGCTAAATACCTAAATTTAATATTCTAAAAAACGATTAAATATGAACAGATAAACAGCACATTATGAAAAAATAATAGAGATAATGATAACAATTGAGAGTAAAATGAATTTTTTAAATCATATCCGAAATCACAATTGTCAGATCTTGAGTTAATCTCCATAGACTTAACTTCAGAATTTATGAGTATTGATTAATAGCGGGATTTATTCAGAAAATTACCTTTAAATGTCTCCGCGAGGATTGAACGGAGTGTTTACATGGGCAGAAAGCGCA
>NZ_JAAABJ010000396.1 GCF_009904105.1 Elizabethkingia argenteiflava
AGGGTTGAGTCGATTACAGATGAGAGATTGGAGTCAAATTGCTCCATTATTGAAAAAATTCCTCCAAAAGGAGAGAGTTTCTCAGATTTTATTGCTACCTTTGCCATGTCTGTCGGGTTTGATACATATTTTGATTTGCAACACTAAGATAGGTGAAAAATCTGACATGACAAAATCCTGAGCAACTTTTTGTTGCTCAGGTACTTATAAATAAAGTGAAATCAAAGTATTGCGGAATTAAGGTTGTAATAGTATTGCGGAATTAAGGATATATAGAAGATCACTAGTGTCCACTAAAAATGGACGAGTCTAAAAATTAAATAAATTAGGTTCACTTGAACCGCTTCGGTCTTTGTCATTTTTGAATATAGTTTTGTCGAAGAGATCTC
>NZ_JAAABJ010000397.1 GCF_009904105.1 Elizabethkingia argenteiflava
GTTTATTTTTTTTACTATTTCTTATATTAACTTTAAAATTGTAATAAGAATATATTTTTTAAATAGAAATTAAATATATTCATATTACTTATTTTAATAATCAATGGTTAATTTAAACTTACATGTAGCCAGCTATAAATTTAAATCAATCACACATGAAAAAAATACAAAGAGAATACATCCAAATTTTTAGCAGGCACAGTAACCTGACAGAAAAAGATGTTGTTGATATCTTTAAAAAAAAATATTTATAACGACAAATAATCTTGCCAAAAATTTATCAAGATATTTTTTATGACTTTAGTGATTGGATTTA
>NZ_JAAABJ010000398.1 GCF_009904105.1 Elizabethkingia argenteiflava
CAGATCTACCCAAGCCACGTTTGCCGTCTTAGGCATGAAGTAGCGGTAGTGGTAGCCGTTGAGAATTTCAGCGTATGCGTTAGACACTTCAAACTTGTTGGCGTTAGGGCCCACGATGGCAAGGAGCGAAGTCTTTGTGCCGGTGGTCATGATGCCGTTATAGCCATTGCCTTTGTAGGCATTGAAGGTGGTGTTGCTTGTATTGGTGATACCTGCCAGTTGGCGTGCATTGATCATTGCCTTGATGTCTTGTTTGCAGTCAATCCAATGCTTGTAGAATATGCATGGGGTTCCGCATGAAGCCAGAATGTAGGCATTGGCTGCCA
>NZ_JAAABJ010000399.1 GCF_009904105.1 Elizabethkingia argenteiflava
GCACTCTGATTAGCTTAAAATGGGAAAACGGCTATGTGATCCAGCACTCTGTGGACTTCAATGCCATTGATACCAACAGCATGCTGATCAGCTTTGTCGTGAGCGCCGAGAAGATCAACTACGGAGGCGGTGCTTACGAAGGCATCTGGCCAAGTGCTTAACTTGCTTTGCAATAGTGTATGTTTCATACACTATTGCTTTTTATTCTGCATATCAATAATGCATACAAATCACCCCATCTGGTGGAAAGTTTACCACTCGCAGATAGCCCTTATGATCTGATCAGCCATGGAATAATATCTTGGGGGCATTGAATATACCACCTCCATTAAAGTATGGAGAAGATTTTCTCTTTCTGCTTATGGCTATACAGCATAAAACTTTTACGGGTATCTTGCATATATAAAAGCGCATTAAGTAGGGAAAATTATAAAATCCCAAGGCGGTGGTTTCAATCGCCCAATTCAGAACAAAATTTGGCACTGGCTAAGTCTTGGATGCCCATCCAAAATCTGCCACAAACTATAATCATCAAACAAAATACTATGCCCATTGCATAACTTATTGCTTAGCTCTTTTTAGCGGTTTCTACCTCTTTTCTGTAAGGAATGGAAAGCTGGGCTCCCGCTCTAGTGACGCTTATACCTGCTGCTGTGTTGGCGAAACCCACACTCTCTACCATAGACATCCCCTCTAGTATGCCTACGCAAATAGCTCCACAAAAGGTATCTCCTGCTCCGGTTGTATCTACTGCTTTTATTTTGGATTCTATCGGAATATTATAATACCCACCCTTCTCTTTCAACAAAACTCCAAATTTACCTAATGTAATAATGATAGTGCCCACTCCCTTTTGATGGATTATATCCGCAGCTTTTTTTGCAGTCTCCCCATCGCTTATTTTTACCCCCGAAATAACCTCAGCTTCTATGATATTGGGGATCAGTATATGTATATTTTGCAATAAGCGGGTAGATAAAAAAGAAGCGGGTGCAGGATTAAGAATCACCTTTACTCCAGCATTATAGGCTATTTTAGCCGCATATTCTACGGTTTCTATGGGGATTTCCAACTGCATTAAAAGAATAGTCGCACTCTCTATAATTTCTCTACATTGATCAATATCCTCTTTTGATAGGGTTTTATTTGCCCCTGGGGCTACCACAATACAATTCTCTGCATCTTTGTCTACTGTAATTAGCGCCACCCCGGAAGGATGTTCTGCATCGGAAAAGATAAAATTGGTATTAATATTCTCTCTTTTAAAGACCTCTAAAGATTGTCTCCCAAAGATATCATTTCCAATTTTAGTAATAAAAGTAACCTCTCCTCCTAACCTGCTGGCTGCTACAGCCTGATTGGCTCCTTTTCCTCCAGGAGTCATTATAAAATCTCCCCCCATAATGGTTTCACCAGGAGCGGGCAAACGATGTGTATGGACCAGCATATCGGTATTACAACTTCCCAAGACGATAATTTTCTTTGTTTTCAAAATTTATAGCTATTTTTATTAAAAAGTTCAAATATAAAAGAAAGATATTACAAATAAATATACAATCATCGAGCGGTAGGTTTTGGTATGAAAATACCAAAAAATCGGTCTTTAGGTTTACTATCACACAGAATTATATTTTATTAATCTGGGTTTATGTGTTAACTTTGTGAATCTTTAAAATAGAGATTTTACATTATGAAAAAAATATTGTTTTGGGGAGGTTTGGTTTTATCATTGCTTTCCTGCTCTACACGAAAGTATCAGAATACGCAAGATCTGATCAATGCAACGGTATGGATGCAAAATTCCGGAGAATATAAAGCATTAACACTACAAGCCTATCAACTGGCACAATTACGCCTTACGGAAATTCTAAAAAGCAAAGATATCACAGATAAACCCCGTGCTATTGTTCTGGATATTGACGAAACCATACTGGATAATTCTCCTTATCAAGCCTACCAAATTAAAAATCATAAAAG
Source organism: Elizabethkingia argenteiflava (assembly GCF_009904105.1). Classification (GTDB taxonomy): domain Bacteria; phylum Bacteroidota; class Bacteroidia; order Flavobacteriales; family Weeksellaceae; genus Elizabethkingia; species Elizabethkingia argenteiflava. The sequence continues at coordinate 1,978 of NZ_JAAABJ010000399.1, forward strand.
TTTTAATCAAAAAGATTGGAATAGCTGGACAAGCCTGGCAAAAGCAGAGCCTATTGCTGGCGCGTTGGATTTTTTACATTTTGCTAAAGATAAGGGGGTTGAGATTTTTTACCTCTCTAATCGATATGAAAGTGAAAGAGCCGCTACTTTAACAAATCTTCAAAAGAAAAATTTTCCTTTCGCTGATAATGAACATCTTATATTAAAAACTCATCAATCGAATAAAGAAGAAAGACGTCAAAAAATTACAGAACGATATAATATTGTATTATTTTTCGGTGATAATTTAAGTGATTTTTCGGATCTTTACTATTATAATAACAACGGAAAGACCGCTGCTGAAAAAGTATTGGAAAATCCAAAGGTTTTTGGCCGTCGGTTTATTATCCTTCCCAATGCCATGTATGGCGACTGGGAAAGCACTCTCTATAAAAAGAATATGCATAAAAAATTGAGAACGGATCAGATAAAGATAAACAGCCTAAGAGATTTTAAGAAATAACATGATTCCTCATAAAAATTTAAAAATGATTGAAGACTTATTAAAGACCGGTAATTATCATCTTATTGATGTACGGGAGCCCCTGGAATTGGAAATGAATGGTGCCATAGAAGAGGCTATCAATATTCCTTTGGGAGAAATTGAAGAAAGAAGAGACGAAATTGAAAAACTTAACGGCCCTATAATTTTCTTTTGTCGATCTGGAAATCGATCTGGAAAAGCCACAGATTTTTTTAAAACACAAGGCCTTAACAATGTATACAATGGTGGGGCATATGAAAGCGTTTTAGCTTTACTCCCGCCTTCCCATTAAGGATTATACTTTTTTCAAAAAAATACACCCTCTTCAGAAAATGAAAGAGGGTGTGACCTTATAAAAATTACGACTTCTGACAGATGTTCGTTATAGAAAGTAATACGATAGCCCTATTGAAGAGTTTTTAGGGAATATACCCAAATCTTGGGTCTAACCAATCTCCTTATTTTTAAAACCATAAACAGCCCCTAGTAAAGTCTAACTTTAACCTGTAATGAGTGCATTTTAATTTTTGCTGGTGATAGGTTTCAAAAAATCATGTTTACCTCCTCATATCCATTACAAGCAAAACAAATTCAATGGGTTTATTGCTAAACTTATAATAAAATAATCTCGTAAAGCTTTTATATACTGTTTTACGATAGGATAGCTATATGGATACGGACAAAGTTTAAAATTAGTTAATTTAGTTTCATAGGCTTGTATATTTCCGAATTACCAATCCATTTGTTGGTTAACATTGTCATCGTTCCCCCACTCTTCTCTAACTTCCTGGTTATTAGTCTTCGGTGGTTCTACTATGGCGGATTGAGCAGCTATACCCTGCTCCATGCTTAATAAGAGCACATCCCATTCAGGGGGAACGTACTCCTGTTTTTCCAATTTTTTCATCATTTTTTTATTAAGTGTGTTTTTTAATTATTGCAAATGCTAGATAGTAACATTTTAATATACAACTATCTAAGAATTATTACAATATCTAATTGCAATATACAAAAAAAATGAATTGATATTAGATTTTAAGTTTTTTTAATATACAGTTATAGCGCTGAAAATCATCAAGATGTAAAAAATTAATCTTAATAGTGTATTGTGATAAAAAAATATCACTATAGATGGCTATAGTGATATTATATAAATATGATATCCATAGTTTTTTTTTAATTTATAATCTTTATAATATGAAAATTAATACCATCTATAGAGCATTACTGTCGCAGTTTCATTATAACAGGGTGAAAAAGAATCTGAAAATTAAGTCCATAAATTACGCCCTAGAATTTCCCTCTTCCATAATATGGGACAATCTCTGCTATAGGGTGAATAATGGGTCAAAACGAGAAGCCTTAACAATTGGTTAAGGCTTCTCTCATACATCATACTTTTAATCTCCTTCTTACGGGCAAGGAACCACTCTCCTACCTTCACCTCGACCTCTCAAATAAGTATATCCTGTTCTCTTCATTGAAACTTGAACATCATTACTCTTATCTGATCTCCATGTTATTTTATTGAATTCCGCACCATTAAATAACTCAAGAGGCTCCCAGGGTGTAGTTCCCGATCTTCTACCAAACATTGAAACCAGACCATCAGGACCAATAATTACTTTTACAATTCCAAAGAGTTCTGAAGGTTTAGGATTGGTTTTATGCATGTTATAAATGGCGAGTATTCCCCCACTCTGCCACAAACCACGATCGGACTTAAATCTTATATTTTGGGGTGAATCAGGTATCCCGCGCTGAAATTGAATTTCCTGATTGGCCAAGGGCACTCCATTGACCTTCATATTAATGGAATTATCTAATTGATAAATCTCAAATGTAAAACCGGAGTCTGCAGCAGGAAAAACAAATGACTGATACAGGCTAGATCCATCCGTATTCCCTACTGTATCTTCCATTAAAAAATCATGAGCAGGTGTAATGATCTCTGTACAAGCAAATTTAAGTTCAAAATCATACTTCACTCCGGGCGAAACCACCAAATTAGGTATAAGAATATCATTCTTCACCTTATTTCCCACTCGCATTGAAGCTATGCTGAGTTGCTCCATATCGACAGCTGCTGTACCTGGATTTGCTAAAAGTATAGGTTTACTGGTCCAGATCGGATTAGAAGTAGTGTTAGCACTAAAATCAATAGCTTTTCTACTTGTTTGAGAATCAAAAGTCACGTCTCCATTGGATAACCTCATACTATTATTCATACGATGTTTATTCATATTCGCAGAAGTAATAGACTGAATACCTGCACCAGATGCTACTGCTGATGCATCTATTATAGTAGTGATCTGGCTAAATTTATGTTTTAATATAACCTCTAAGACATTCTCTCCAGCTTTCATTTTCTGATCTCTGGAATAATACATAAGATCATAATCTCCATTGATGTTATTTAATACAGCTTGAGATCGAGGGCTTGTAGGTGCTGCTCCCGGGTCTAGTTTATTATTAAATGAATATACTACAAAAGTATACACCGTATCTTTATCTAGTGCTATGGGATCAAGAGTCGATTTTTCACCTAATGTGGGAATGGAAATACCTAATTCATTGATCGTATACAACTTTTGGGTAACATAGTCTTCACCTTTATATACGACGATTCTATAGGTTACCCCTGGTTTCAAATAAGAACGAACAGAAGTCGCAGCGGAACGAGCTGCTGGAGATAAAGATGTAAGACCTCTTGAGATAGCGGCGGAAGAAACGGGCCGAAGGCTCGCAATAAAAGCCTGATCTCCAATGATAAAGTTACTCACCTTTTCTTTTTCAGCAGAAAAGTCTCTTCTTTGTTTAACTGAGGCCAATGGTGTAAAACTTTCGGTGCGATACTCATCGCCCAAGAGATTAATCTTAAGAAGCGCTTCGCCCTTAAGTATTGGAGATACTAAATTCTCTCCCTCTATAACGCTCTCCGTACCTCTACACGAGGTCATAAAAAAAGCGATTGCAAACACAATACTGGTGCTTATTATCTTAACGTTTTTAATCATTTTAATCATTTTAACATTCATATAATTATATTATACTACATTTTAATAGGCTTACCATTCTACAGTTCGTTTATCATTAGGATCAATGTCCCATTCTTCTTGTAATACTACTTCATTCTTATCTGGGGCTTTAAGGCTAGCAGAGGCAGACCCTGCAGCAATTCCTTGTTCCATTTCTACTAAAGAGGTATCCAATTTCGGAGCTGTATACTCCTTCTTTTCAAAAACACACATTATTTAAGATTTATTTAAATTATAAATTACTATTCATAATTGTTTTTTTCATATTATAATGTGATTGGTGTATTTTAATTGTTACATATAATTATCAATATACATTAAATATAAATAATTGAGTAAAAGCTTACTAATGAAAAAAAATTGGAGGCAAATTTACGCCTATTTTTAATAATAAAAAATAAAAAACAAGAAACCAGAACTATATTTAAATTTGAATAAATACTTTAATAATTACATGATGCTAGCCCAAAAAATAATATTAATTATATGATGAATAGCCCCGGTAAAAAATAAAGAAAGACTTTATTTGATAGTTTGACTAATGATTAACTGAAAAATACTCTAATTTTGAATTGTATGCGTTATTTTTCAACCTTTAGCAGGTTTACCATAGCATTCAGTCTTCCCAGCATTTCTTTATCATAAGACCGTATGTAAGCCTTCACCCAAGAGAAAACCACATTCACGCCAAAAGAATATTTACCAATTATATTGTATGAGGTTCTACTTTTTTATTGAAACAAAAAATTAACTTTACTCCAACAGGTCTGTAGCGTCAAAAAAAAGAAAGACCCTCCTGAGGTAAAAGCCTTGCAGAGTATGTAGAAGGCTAATCCGATAGCAGAAACGACCCAGGAGCCGATACGTTTTAATGAATTAAACGATCGATCCAACGGAAATTAATAATAACACTTATTATAAGGCTTACAGGCAACATCTGAGTTTTATTGATAATTGGAGTGATGTATTTCGCCACGTATAAATGCAATTTTTTTGAGAAATGCTAGGTACATTCTATTTTTATTAAAATTCTGGAGGATAAAAAAATACAGATCCTTTTCCGCAAGATGGAAACTTATTTTTTGCTGAAACTGAAAATAAAGCCTCCCCTTAGCGTTGCTAGACTTTTCAAACGGATTGTGATTGGATTTTTGATGTTTTTTATTACACACCTTTACTTACAAAGTAAATTTCATTCTATAATTACTTATAATTAAGAGTTATATTCATTAAATTTGATGTCAAAGCATGTTGCTTTGGCGGAAAAAAAATGCAAATCATGAGTCTCCAGGGTTTATAGTTAAGCCCAAATGCCGAACATCTACAAAAAATTAACCCTCACAAATGGAAAGAATTTTAAAACTTGATCATACAGATGCAAGATCATATTTTCTCAAACAAGAAAGTTATTTCAATTCTGACCTGCCTACATATTTTGTATTTGAAAATTTATTACGGGTAGTTGCTGCTGAAATTGGTGAAAAAGATTTAAACGAATTCTATTCAAAACGCCCTATCGGAGAAGGAAAAACCAAAACAAATTTTCCTTCCCAATTTGAAGATGTAAACCACAAATTCCTCAATAATAAAGATGGTAAGTTCACCTGGCGACCTTTGCAGCTCATTCACCCTGCACTTTATGTTTCTCTTGTCAATAAGATTACTCAAAAAGAAAACTGGAAAACAATTGTGAGTCGTTTCGCTGTTTTTCAGGAGAATAAGATGATCAGATGTTACAGTATACCTTTACGTTCAGAAAACCAACAGTCTGACCGTGCAACATCCATTAGTCAATGGTGGCAATCTATTGAACAGCAATCATTAGAATTAGCATTGAAATACGAATATGTTTTGATGACTGATATTTCCGATTGCTATGGTTCAATCTATAGCCATTCTGTTCCTTGGGCTATTCATACCAAAAAAGAAGCAAAAGAAAAAAGAAACAACAAAACTTTAATTGGTAATGTTATTGATAAACACTTACAAGATATGGCTTATGGACAAACAAATGGAATTCCGCAAGGAAGTGTCCTGATGGACTTTATCGCTGAAATGGTTCTCGGCTATGCCGATGTAGAACTATCTAAGGAAATCAAGAATCTCAAATTAACGGATTACGAAATAATTAGATACCGTGATGATTACAGAATTTTCTCAAACAATCCACAAATAGCTGAAAAAATCACCAAGTTATTGACTGAAGTTCTGGTGAAACTTGGAATGGGCTTAAATGCAAAAAAAACAATAATGTCAAACAATATCATTAATAACTCTATTAAACCTGATAAGCTATATTGGATTTCTTCAAGAAAGAGCGCAACAGGCATTCAGGAACACCTTTTAATTATTCACAAGCTATCAGAAGAATATCCAAATTCAGGCAGTTTATCAAAAGCACTGGGTAAATTCTATAACCGAATGAAGGGCATCAACGAAACCCACCAAAATATAGTCGTATTAGTGAGTATTTTGACTGACATTATGTACAAAAGTCCAAGAACATATCCTATTGCTTCTGCTATTCTTAGTAAACTCTTATCACTCATTCAAAATGATAAGAAGAAGAACAAAATACTAAATCTTATCTATAAAAAGTTTGAGAAAATACCAAACACAGGCCATCTAAAAATCTGGCTTCAAAGAGTTACAATTAAACTTGACCCAAACAGAAAATATACAGAAAAACTATGCGAAAAAGTGGTTAACAAAAATCCTAATTTACAAATTTGGAATTCTGATTGGCTGAAAACCAATCTTAAAAAGATTATTGAGACAACACCTATAATTGATCATTCTGTAATTAATGATATTGATGAGGTGATCGCTAAAGAAGAAGTTGAATTATTTAAGCAAGAATACAACGATTTAGAAGAGAAATCAGAATAGGAATTATTCCATATCATTTAAGTACATAGATAAGAGCGAGTACAGCCATACCAAAGATCGCTAACAATAGTTTGAAATTGGCCAAGCAGATACAGCAAGGTGTATGAAATTTATAGTTGGAACGGTAGTTTGATTGTTTTTTTATCCTCCGAAAATTATTGACGTCACAATTTTCAGATCCTGAGTTAACCTAAATAGACTTCACTTCAGAATTTATGAGTATTGATTCAGAAAGTTAACTTTAAGTTTATCATTGAGAATAGAGTTTAGTGTTGATAATCTTAGAAAACGGAACTTTTTACCCATAGGAATTCATTAAGCAAAAATATCGCTAAAAAATATATATCCGTGATACTACAAAGCAGATGGTATAACATTGGAAATACCACCTAACAGAAGTTTAAAAAATACTGTTCGCAAGTAGAACCGGCTTAACAATCCGAATAGAGGATACTGTGCAGTACTTATTGCGACTTTAATTGAATGGGTAGGTAACAACTGATTCTGACTTAAAAGAGGCTCACATACATGACATTGACAATCTATAAAAATCACTGGATTAAAATCATTAATAAGTAAAGGCTATCTGAGTATTAGCAATCAAAAGTATTGACCCACTTACGACCAGATTCGTGCTGAAGTAGCTATGCCAAAAAATCAACATGGCCATAAACCACAAACTTATATTTTTAGCAAAGAAGTTGTTTAAACTTATTTACACAAAAAGAGTTCCGAGAAAAATAGCAAATTTGAATTGCAAATCAAATAAATAATAATCTGGAACTCATCAGCAAAGATAAAATAGAACAATGGATTTTAACTCATTTAAGCAAAGGACAAAGAGGATTTTCGACGAGATATAATCTGGTAAAAATAATTCAGCTTATTGTAAAACGCCTGAAAACAGGCTGTCAGGGGCGAGAATTAAGTTTGAAAGAATATTTTGACAAAGAGAAAATCTGCTGGCAAAGCATTTACTATTATTTCAATAAATGGAGCAAAGATGGCTCTTTCAGAAAGGCATGGATAGGTCTTTCGCTCCTTAATAAAAGAAAATTGAATATGTCAAGCGTTCAGTTGGACGGCAGCCACACCCCAAGCCTAATGGGAGGTGAAAAGCTAGGCTATCAAGGTAGAAAAAAGGCAAAAACCACCAATAGCATTTTTCTGTGTGATCACCGGGGACAAATGTTGGCAATGGGAAGTCCAAAAAGTGGCCATCATCACGATTTATACCAAATAGAAGGTAGTTTGAAAGAAATTCTGTCACTTCTAAGCGAAGCAGAAATAGATCATAAAGGATTGTTTCTCAATGCTGATGCAGGATTTGACAGTGAGAATTTAAGACAAATGTTAGAAAAAGAAAAAATAATCGCCAATATTAAAACC
>NZ_JAAABJ010000400.1 GCF_009904105.1 Elizabethkingia argenteiflava
ATCTAAATTTGTTCGTTGTTTTTTTAATTTAAAAATTAAATTGTATCAGAAATTGATTTAGAAATCTTACCAATCGCCATCTTCACTTAAATCAGGTTGTCTATCCCACTGCTGATCTACTGTTGGTGTGGGTCTTCCTGGATCAATAATAGCTGATCCCGTGGCAATTTTCTCCTCCATTTCTATAAAGGTAAAGTCTACTTCAGGACGAGTATAACTCCTCAGTTCATTGTAAAACTGACTGCTTGTTTTTAATTTTTTTTTCATCTTTTAATAATTTTGATTAGGTTTTAAAAATTTAGATTTTTATATAAATTTGGTTGTTATAATTTTACAATACTTCTATTTGATTCTTTAGGAGATCTTCAAAAACCTCTCTCTTTCGGATAAGGTGAGCTTTTCCTTTCATAAACATTACTTCCGCAGGTTTTAGACGACTGTTGAAATTAGAACTCATCTCAAAACCATAAGCACCTGCATTCCGCAATACCAGAACATTCCCTTCTTTCACCTCATTAATCTTTCTATCCCAAGCAAAGGTATCGGTCTCACATATATTGCCGACCACGGTATAAATACGCTCGGGCCCTACTTGATTGGAGAGGTTTTCAATTTTATGATAGGAATCATAAAACATAGGGCGTACTAAATGGTTAAAACCAGAGTTAACTCCCACAAAAACAGTGGCGGTGGTTTGCTTGATTACGTTAGCGCTTACCAAGAAACTACCACTTTCACTCACTAAATATTTACCGGGCTCAAACCACAATTCAAAATCTTTTCCAGATTCTTTTTTGAAGGCAGTTATCGCTTTTAATACTTTTTTACCTAAGCTTTTAACATCGGTTTCCAGCTCTCCCTGCTGATAAGGAACTTTGAAACCACTTCCCATGTCTATATATTTAATATCAGGGAAATACTCTAACATTTGAAACATAATCTCCAAGCCCTGAATAAAAACATCTATATCTTTAATTTCACTGCCGGTATGCATATGTAATCCCTCAACTTTTAATCCTGTGGTTTTTACAATACGCTGTATATGTCTTAACTGATGTATGGAGATTCCAAACTTGCTATCTATATGACCAGTGGAAATTTTATAATTTCCACCCGCTAGAATATGGGGATTAATTCTCACAAATACGGGATATGTATCTCCATACTTATTGCCAAATTGCTCCAAAATTGAAATATTATCTATATTGATGTGCACCCTGAGTCGCATCGCTGTTTCAATCTCGGTAATATCTACACAATTGGGTGTAAATAAAATTCTGTCTGGGGTAAAGCCAGCTTTAATGGCCAAGCTTACCTCATGAATACTAACACAATCGATATTGGCTCCTAACGCCTGTATATATTTTAAAATATTAATATTGGTCAATGCTTTTGCAGCATAGAAAAATCTGGTCTTGTCATCGAACGATTCTGTAAGCTTTTTATATTGTTCTCGGATTTTTTCAACCTCGTAAACATATACGGGAGTACCGTATTCTTCTGCAATTTTTAATAATTCTTGATTTTTCATATCGATTTATACCCTACTGTATATCACTTATCTTCTCATGTGGTCGGGAGATTTATAATCTCATAATCACTTCGCAGCAAAGATAATTTTAATTCGTTATATATTGAATAATTTACTATATGAATTTTATTTTTTAGCTTATTCAATTTACTACGGGACTTAATCTGATGATGAAGGTCGTAAAAACCATAAGCTGTAAGATTTCCATCCTCTAAGACTAAAAAGGATTTTTCACTTTTAGTCCGGCCTTCTGAAATCCATATTTCATTACGACCTTCAAGTGAGAGAAAGTCTCTCAACGTCTTAGGATCATCCTGGAATCGTTCCTGGCTCTCTACAAACTTCTGTACCCGCTGCCCCTGAGAAAAGGACTGAAACCTGATCAGTTCTCCGCTATTTTCCTTCGTTCTTTCCACCACATATCTCCCGTTTTTATAGTAAAAGCCAAAAGGCAATACCGTAATTTTTTTCTTAGTGGTCTGCAGCATCATGAGCCTCGCTATAGTTTCGGTTCCGGTAAATTCATAGTAAATCTTTGTAGTCTCCTCTTTCAATTTCTCCCATTTATGGGCTCGGGATTGAAAAATTTTAGTGACCATACGATAAATATTAGGCGCATAATCTCTATGTAGAATATCACTATTCGCATTCTGAAAATAAACAATCCCCTTTTCAGATGGCAGAAACTCGGTAAGTTCCTTAATTTTCTGATTAAGCTGAAATGAAATCTTAGACTCCTTATAATGTTGTATAATCTTTTTTTCCTGATCCTTGGCCAACAGTATTTTAAATAAATCAACCGTAGCCCGGGCATCTCCGGAAGCACGATGTCTATCCGTTAATGGGATTCCTAAAGATTTGGAAAGTCGACCTAAAGAGTAACTCTCTTCATCGGGAATCATTTTTTTTGCCAGCGGAAGCGTATCTATTGTTTGTTTATGATAATCATAGCCTAGTCGATGAAAGGATTGACGCAGCATCCTATAATCAAAATCCACATTATGCCCCACTAATATCGAATCTTCCGTCAACTCTATAACTCGTTTGGCAATCTCATGAAACTTCGGCGCGGTTTTTACCATCTTAGTCGTGATCCCCGTTAATCTTTGAACATAAGGAGAAATATCTCCCTCCGGATTGACCAAAGATATAAATTGGTCTACTATTTTACGGCCATCAAATTTATATATGGCGATTTCAATAATACTTTCCTTTCTAAAAGCACCTCCGTTACCTTCAATATCTAAAACTGAATACAATTCTTTATAATTATAATTTAAATCCTCAGAACAAGCTATCTTCTTTTTTTCAATCCGAGCATTCCGAAAACCATATTGGTTACCTCTCTTACTAATGTATTTCCTACAGATTTCGCCAATGGGCTTTTCAGCACCTGCTCAAACACTCCCGCCTCCTTTTTATCGTTTCCTCTGGGCGAAACAGCCCCCTCTCCTACTACTGCTGAGTTCATTCTAGCGTTCAGTATTTCATAAGCAGATTCTCTATTAACGGATTCTTTATATTTCTGTACCAAGTTAGAGTTCTCTACAAGATGATCTATCTCCTGAGGGGTTAAAATATCCATTCGGGATTCTGGGGAAATCAAAAAAGTGTCTACCAAAGGAGTTGGAATACCTTTTTCATCCAAAGCTGTTACAAAAGCTTCCCCAATTCCCAAATTCTGAATAAGTTCTGAAGCTTTATAAAATTCTGTGATAGGATAATTCTGAACGGCCTTCTCAATTTCTTTTTTATCTTTTGCCGTAAAACCTCTTAGAGCATGCTGAATTTTTAATCCTAACTGTCCTAAAACACCCTCCGGAATATCACCAGGCACCTGTGTAATAAAATAAATCCCCACACCTTTAGAACGGATGAGCTTTACAATGGTCTCTATTTGATTAAGTAGGGTTTTAGAAGCCTGGCTAAAAAGCAAGTGGGCTTCATCAATAAACAAAGCAAATTTAGGCTTTGCTGTATCCCCTATCTCTGGAAATTTCATGTAAATTTCTGCGAGCAATGATAACATAAACGTAGAGAACAACTGAGGCTTACTCTGCATATCGGTAACCCGTAAGATGCTGACCACGCCTTTTCCGTCTCGGGTTTGCAATAAATCTTCTACTTCAAAGGATAACTCACCAAAAAATGCTCTCGCACCTTGTTGCTCCAAAGCTACTATAGAACGTAAAATAGCCCCTAAGGAAGCAGAAGATATACTTCCATAATTTCGGCTAAATTCAGCCTTCCCCTCTGCATCTTCGGCTACATACTGCAATACTTTTTTAAGATCTTCCAGATCCACTAATGGCAATATTTTATCATCACAATATTTGAAAATAATGGCCATAATACTGGACTGAGTATCGTTTAATCCCAAAATTTTACTCAACAACACGGGACCAAATTCAGTTACAGTAGCCCTCAACCTGATCCCTTTTTCATCAGAAATGCTCATAAATTCTACAGGAAAAGCCTGAGGTTGATACGACAATTTGGTTTTCGAATAACGCTCCTGAACTTTGGGCGTGTTTTCTCCTGCAGCCCCTAATCCAGAGAGATCCCCTTTGATATCCATTACCATAGTCGGAATGCCATATTGAGAAAGTTGCTCTACAAAAGCCTGTAAGGTCTTTGTTTTTCCTGTTCCAGTCGCACCTGCTATCAGCCCATGTCTATTTACTGTACTTAAAGGAATATATACGTCTACTTCAGGAAGCACTTCTCCATTAAAAATACCTTTTCCAAGTATAATTTTTTCCCCACCGCATGTATATTTTGCTGTGATCTCCTGAATAAAATTCTCCCTATCTAGCATTTTAAAATGTTTTTAACGCATAAAAATAGTCAATTTGACTGAAAAAATCGATATGTTTTTCAATATGCATATATCCCCTTGATAAAAATCAGGCCTAGTTGTCCATAAAATAAGACAATTAATTCCTAATTTTGTACAACTTTAATTTCTTTGACTAAATTTAGTTCATATTTTATCAGTCTTATCTGCTTTATTCTTATCCTACAAAAAAACTGGATTTGGGTGGAGTATAGGTTTAATATGGACTGGTATACTGAAAACTGTATCAATAAAGATCGCTCTGATTTACAATGTAATGGGAAATGCCAGCTCACAAAGGAAGAGGGTAAAAGTCCTAATTTCATATGGCTGAAAATCGCCTCCGAGTTTATTGGTCTACCCGCAATTATAAACTCATCCAGCATCCTTGAAAATACTTTATTTACAACAACGCGCTCACATGAAAGCCAACACCTTTTATTGGGATTTCTAAATCTCCCACTCAAGCCTCCCGTATTGTAATTTCTGTCTTTTTATTAAAATATATCCTCTCTTATTAGGGCTGTTGTTGAATAGCTCAGGATATATGCCATCTAGATTTATAATACTTTTAACCTATTTTCAGATACTATGTTATCCAATAGAAATATCGCTATGGCTGCATTTTTCAGCCTTAGCTCACCGCTTATTTTCGGGCAAGTTACAGATTCTTTAATCCCAAAAAATATAGAGATTGTACGCATTATAAAACACCAATCCAATAAAAAGATAATGAGCTCCCCTACTGGCATCTTAGATCACGATGCGGGGAATTTGTTAAATAATCTTCCAGAAATTGGAGGACGAAAAATTGCAGGCAGCTATGCTACAGACCCTGTACTCAGAGGATTTAAGTTTGAACAGCTGAATATTATTAGCGACGGTTCAATCACCAGCATTCAGGCATGCCCCAGCAGAATGGACCCTCCCACCAGCCAAATTAACCTGAATCTTGTAAAAGAAGTTGAAATCTATAAAGGTCCCTATCAATTTCGATTTGGAAATGCTTTTGGAGGCAGCATCAATTTTGTGAGTGTAGCTCCAGAATTCACCTCCAAACCCGAATTTAGCGGACGGCTAGCGACTGCATATGAAAGCAATAAGGCGACCTACCGAAATGAAATTCTTACCAGATTCTTTGGACCAAAATTCAATTGGGATTTATCGGGGTCTTATCAGAAAGGTGATGATTATAAAGATGGTCATGGTAAGCGCGTACCTTCAGCTTTTGAAAGATATAATATGGGGTCTCGCATTTCCTATCTCTGGAATAAGCAGCACCTTTCTACGGCTCAAATCACGACTAACCAAGCCCGAGATGTGAAATTTGCGACTGGTATGATGGACCTTATGAAAGACAATACCTGGCTCTATGTTCTAAAGCATGATATCCGCCCTCAAAATTCTATTCTAAAGAATTTGAGCCTCAGCGGATTTCTCTCTTCCGTAGATCATACCATGGGAACTCAAGATAAAAGTATGATCTCCAGAATTAAAAGCACCTCAGCAGGAGGAAGAACAGAGCTTAAAATGCAATGGGATAAGAATTTGCTCTATTCGGGTGTAGATTTTCGGCATGATGCGGAAAAAAATATTCCTCAAGGAATGACTCTGCACCACCACATGGGACACCACATGTCTATGGGGCATAATAACCCGTGGCAGAATGGACAAATCAATCGCATGGGCTGGTTTCATGAATTCCAGCGAAAATGGAATCATAATAAAATAACGGCTTCTTATCGGATGGATTATTCCCATGCTGCCGCTAATACACCCACTCATTTCTTTATGATGAAATATGGTGAGCATTTATCTTCTCACCAAACCACCAACAGCTTCAGCTTATCTTATAATAGAATATTGGATCCGCACCAACAAATCTCTATTTTAATAGGCCGTGGAGAGAGGAGCGCCAGTATTACGGAACGCTATATCAACTTTTTCCCACTCGGAAATGACAACTACCAGTATATAGGAAATCCGTATTTAAAGCCTGAGAAAAATTATCAAGTGGATTGGGTATATTCTTATCAACATCCTGCCATGAATATACAGCTAGACGTATTCTATTCCCACTTAAAAGATTTTATCTCTTCTGAAATCACAAAGGCGATAAAGCCTACCTCTATGAGATCCAAAGGGGTCAGAGAATTTACGAATATAGGTAAGGCCTATAAGACAGGTATAGAAGGTTCTGTGCAATGGAAAATCACGCGCTATTTAAATGCGGAAATGGCAGCTGCATATACTTATGCACAAAATAAAAGTCAGGGTATTCCGCTGCCAGAAATTGCACCGCTGGATACAAGATTCCGAATGGAGAGCCAACTTAAGCGTTTCAAATTGGGTGCAGAAATACGATATGTAGGATCCCAGCGCAGAGTAAATCCTTTATTTGGAGAAAGGTCTACCCAAGATTTCACCATCTTGAATATAGACGCGCATGTTGAAATTTTCAAGAATTTTACCGCTTTTTTACAATTTAAAAATGTATTCAACAAAGCCTATACAGAATATTTAAATAAAAGCACCTATACCTCAGGTTATACTGAACGCTTCTTATCACCAGGCAGAAATTTTTCCATCACCTGTTCCTATCATTTCTAAATACCAAAGTGGTCATCTATGTAGATGACCACTTTAATTTCTTAGTGAGACTACTTGTAACTAATCCCGATATAAATGCTCGAGATCTCTTATACTTCAGCACTATTTCTACTCTATATATTGCTTTAATTCTGCAGTCAGACGATTAACCTCCATCAACCCACTATGTCTGAATAAAAGCTCTCCGTTTTTAAAGATGAGCAGCGTTGGCACACTTCTAACGCCCTGTGATGAAGCAATTTCAGGATATTGATCAATATCAATTTTTACAATTCTCGCTCCGTCTCCTACATTTTTTTTTACGGAGGACAGAACGGATGACATCACCTTGCAAGGTTGACACCAAGTAGCAAAAAAGTCAATAAGCACAGGTCTTTCAGAATGTATAAGTTCATTAAATTTAGCGAACATATCGTTTATTTTTATGAAAGATACGCAAAGTAGTGTATTTTTAATCCTTGTTTGATATTCCACTCAGAGGTACCCCCGTCGTCTTTATCTGATTAAAGCCTCCTGCTAATTCAGTAAAATTTCTATACCCTCCCGCCTGCAGAAGACTCGCGGCAATCATGCTTCTATAACCGCCTGCGCAGTGAAGAAAGAAATGCTCCTCTTTGTTGAGCTCTTTAATCCAATGGTGAATATACGCCAATGGCTTATTACAGGAATTCTGCACATGTCCCTGCTCATACTCGCTCTCTTTTCTCACGTCAATTACCCTGGCGCCCTCTGTATAAATTTGTACAAACTCTTGTGGACTTATCCGATGTATTGTATCGATTTGTCTCCCAGACTGCTGCCACCCGGTTACACCTCCTTCTAAATAGCCTAATACATTATCAAAACCTACGCGACTCAATCTTGTAATGGCTTCCTTTTCCGTTCCCTCTTCAGCGACTAATAAAATCGGTTGGTTGACATCTACAATCATAGTACCTACCCATGGGGCAAATTCCCCTTTAATTCCAATATTAATAGATTGTGGAATAAAAAATTTATGGAAAGTTTCTGCTGATCGGGTATCGAGTATTAAAGCCTCCGAGCTTTGAGCAAGCTGCTCAAACGCTTCAACAGACAGAGGTCTGGACCCCTTTTGAAGTACTTTATCAAACTCTTCATAACCTTTTCTATTCATCTCCACATTCATCGCAAAATATCCTGGCGGCGGTTTTAAGCCTTCTGTAACAGCATGGATAAAAGACGCCCTATTCTTTTGATTGAGTGCATAATTTGTTTTTTTCTGATTCCCCAGACTGTCCTGGGTTTCTTTCTGCATATTCTTGCCACACGCGGAGCCTGCTCCATGGGCAGGATAAACAATAATATGATCTGCTAAAGGAATAATCTTAGTCATCAGACTGTCATAGAGCATTCCCGCAAGATCTTTATTCGTAAACCCTGTTGATTCCTGGGCTAGATCCGGACGCCCGACATCGCCTAAAAACAAAGTATCCCCTGAAAATAGAGCCCTCTCTATACCCTCATCATCTATCAATAGAAAACAAGAACTCTCCAAGGTGTGCCCTGGTGTATGCAAAACTTTTATTTTTATTTTCCCTATATTAAATATCTCTCCATCTTTTGCAATAATGGCTTCAAATTCAGGTTTGGCCTTGGGGCCATATACAATTTGTGCGTCTGTTTTATGTCTTAAGTCTAAGTGTCCGGACACAAAATCTGCATGAAAATGCGTCTCAAAAATGTATTTTAAGGAGGCCTTATCTTCGCTTAACCTCTCTAAATAAGGTTGTACTTCTCTCAAAGGATCTATGATGGCTGCTTCCCCATCAGAAACTATATAATAAGCCCCCTGTGCCAGGCAACCGGTATATATTTGTTCTATTTTCATTACAATCTATTTCATCAACCAATTAGCCCCCTAAATTACACAATTTATAATAAAAAAATAAAAATGCACTATTTGAGTATAAGATAATCAAGATTTTTATTCTAATTTTCATATCGCTGGTATAAAGCTTAAATTTAAGCGCATAGAGGGTTACCTCATAGCATATTAACCCGTGGTGCATTTAGGATAAAAAAAGGGAGCTGCTCATTATTAGCTAAATACCTAAATTTAATAGTCTAACAAACGATTAAATATGAACAGTTTTACTGCAAATTATGAAAAAATATTAGAGATACTGATAACAATTGAGAGTAAAATGAATTTTTTAAATCAAATCCGCAA
>NZ_JAAABJ010000401.1 GCF_009904105.1 Elizabethkingia argenteiflava
TTCAAAATACTGGAAATCTGATTCGCACTGAATTGTTTCTTTTTCATAATATATAATCCTAAATTTAAACTTTTTGTCTAAATTATAGTCGTACTATTTATGGGGGAGTTTACATCAGTATAATAAATTAATTTTTGATATTTTCGAAAAATTCCAAAACTCTTTTGTAATTTTCCTTGAGGTCTTTGTTTAGGTTTTTCTCTGTTGTAAATTGTCTAACAAGAGCTAATCAGATGATCGATTTCAGTTTTTATACTTTTTGATGGGGAAATGCTGTTCCTGCTTAAGCTATAGCCTTTCCTGAGAATAAATACTATAAAATATTTTATAAATAAAGGCTATGGATATTAAGGAATATACTTTTGAAATTCTTGATTATATTAATGATCTCTATAAAAGAGGTTTCTCTAAATTTACCGATATCTCTTTTATGAACGGAGTTGCCGGTCTTGCAACAGTTAATTTGTCAGCGGGTATAAAAACTAATGATAATCATTATATACTATTTTCCATAGAAATTATAGAGTTCATTTTGGAGTCCATCAATAAGGAGGCTTATACACTACAAAACTCTGTTTCTTATTGTAGTGGATTCGCAGGCATATGTGAGGTATTGAATGAATTTTCTTCAAGGAAAATTGTAGATTTTGCCATGGATGAAGATTTAGCATCTTTAGATGAATTTTTATTTAAAAATGCACTTATATTATTAGACAATAATAATCCAGATTATCTTCATGGGGCTATGGGTATAGTTCATTATTTTTCCAATAAGTACAAATTAGGCTCCCATAAAATTCAGCATTACATTGATGCTCTTATCGCGAAATATGAAGACATGGCTATTATGGATGAAAAAGGAATTAGAATAGCTAATCATTTTTTGGGGAATCCAAATAATACATTTGATTTCAGCCTTTCACATGGTTTATCAGGGCATATGCTAATATTTTTGGAGTTATATAGAAAATATAAATCTGCTCATGTGTTTAAACTTATTAAAGAGATAGAAAAATACATGATAGTATACAAAAAAAATCCTCTTTCCGAAAACAACAGTTTTAATACATATTTCCCCGTAAGCATTGTAGAGCAAGAAACTGAAAAATCTATAGAGGATCCCATGTATTCAGGTTATAATTCTCGTTTAGCATGGTGTTATGGTGAACTTAACTATGTCTTGATGTATTTTAAATTGGGTGATATATTCAAAAGCAACCAATATTCGGATATGGCAAAAGAGATTCTTAAAAATACTGTACCCAGAAATAATCCTGAGCAAGCGAAGGTAGATTCTCCTTATTTTTGTCATGGATCCTCAGGTCTTATCGCTCTTAATACATACTTTTTTAGGAAAACCAAAGAAAATACTTATAAAGAGATAGCAAACTATTGGTTTCAATATACAGTAAGTAATTTTCCCCTCAAAGAATTATCTACCTCTGTTAAGTCAAATCCTTTCTCTCTATTAGACGGTGAGGTTGGGATTGTAATGGGGCTACTTTCTTTAATAGAATCAAATAAAGAAAGAGAAGAACCAATATGGGAGAAGTTTTTCTTGCTCTAAACGAGTCTAAACTTTATAATATGGAAAATTGTAAATGGGCAACTCCATTGTTTCCTTTTGAAAAAATAACGGAGTACATTAGATCTCTTTAATAAAAAACAATAAAATATCATTTTTACTTTATAATCAAAAATAAACTTTTTTAAAGGTCCGATGTTGTTCAGGGCTTCGTATTCACATTACAGAACTTATTGTTGTTTATCTGGTGCTCTGTCTAGTGGATATGCGGATTTTGATAATAAAGCAGCAACTTTT
Organism: Elizabethkingia argenteiflava; assembly: GCF_009904105.1. Taxonomy (GTDB): domain Bacteria; phylum Bacteroidota; class Bacteroidia; order Flavobacteriales; family Weeksellaceae; genus Elizabethkingia; species Elizabethkingia argenteiflava. The sequence goes on from NZ_JAAABJ010000401.1 coordinate 1,823, forward strand.
GGTGATGAGTATTTTATGGAAAAACAGGTCGGATCAAATGCTTTACCTGGATGATGCAAAAAATGGAGAAGTAAAGTTCGAGCAGTAGGAAATAAGATTCTATAACTACGACAAATAATTAATCAATATAAAAACTTTGGGTGAGTCGAAATGAGCAGAAGCAATAAGGACAACTTACGGTATTATATGATGATGAAAAAATAAATGTTTAGTCAATTAATAACAGATGTGTTATATAAATAAAAAGTACATTATAACTAATAAAAAAATCATGGAAAAATCAGCGATATGTTTAAGTCCAACAAAGCCTTATGGGATAAAAGAACAGATATTCATGTAGATTCAGATTTTTATGATATGGAATCTTTTAAAAAAGGGCGGAATGCTTTGAAATCTTTTGAACTTGAGATTTTAGGAGATGTAAATGCAAAGACTATACTGCATCTTCAGTGCCATTTTGGTCAGGATACATTATCACTTGCAAGAATGGGGGCAAATGTTACAGGTCTTGATTTTTCTGAAAATGCAATTGAGAAAGCACGCTTAATATCAAAAGAAATGCATATACAGGCTTCGTTTGTTTGCTGTAATGTACTGGAAATGGACCAGTATATTACCGATAAATTTGATCTTGTTTTTGCCTCTTATGGAATTTGCGGATGGTTGCCTGATCTTGAGCAGTGGGGAAAGCTGATCGCAGATCGGATTGTGGAAGGAGGAAGATTTGTTATTGTAGATTTTCATCCTGTATTATGGATGTTCGATGATGATTTTAAATATTCTTATTTTAATAAAGAACTAATTGCCGAAGAACCGGAACATACCTATACCGATAAAACCTCCAAAGTGATGCTGAAATCCTTCAGCTGGAACCATAGTATCTCAGAAATCATTTCTGCACTGATAAAAGCGGGGCTTACATTAAAGCGGTTTAATGAATATGATTATTCTCCATACGAATGTTTTAATAATCTGGTTGAATTTGAAGAGGGGAAATATCAGGTAAAAGGAATGGAAGGGAAGCTTCCGATGGTATACGCGTTAGAATTTATAAAATAAGACTTTAAATCAATAAAATAGGAATAGACCTGAACTCTATGCCAGGACTTATTTTCTTATTGTTTTTAAAGTCTTTATAGAGCATTTTTATCAGGAATGTTAACATGAACTTCTGCCGAAGAAGTGGATTTGGCTTTTTTTTACATAAGAAGTAAATTAAATGTTTTGTTCACTTGCTAGGCTTTTTAAGGTTTAAAATTAAACTTATAAAGCTTCGTTTACAAGAGGTTTACGTCCCTAATAGTCTTTTAAAAAGGTTTTTTCTGAAGCTTCAGTACGTTTTTCGTATTCAATAGATGCTTTTAGATGGTTGTTTTTTTAACCTTTTTGAATTGGTATAAAACGATAAATGCTGTAATATATATTACAGCATTTATACTATTCTAATTTAATAGTTGTGGGTCCTGAGGGATTCGAACCCCCGACCCTCTGGGTGTAAACCAGATGCTCTGAACCAACTGAGCTAATCGCCCTTAGTGGAGATGTTATCTCCATTTTGAGTGGTGCAAATATACGATTTATTCATTAATCACCAAATTTTTTTCTAAAAAATCTCCCACTACAAAGTTGCTTCCTCCGATAAAAATCATTTCTCCAGGCAGGCAATTTTCTTTTGCGAGGAGATACCCTTCCTGTACATTGTTGAATATCTTGTATTTTAAATTTTCTTGTTGTAGAATATTCTCATATTCTCTAGGATGACGACCTCTCGGCGTAGAAGGTTTTACAAAATAAAAATCCTCATTTTTGGGGAGTAGGGGGATGACTTCGTCTATATTTTTATCGTTTACAAAGCCTAGAACAATATGTTTGTGTTGGTGATAGCTGTTGAGTTGCTCAAATACATATTCCAGTCCTGCTTGGTTATGCCCCGTATCGCAGATGGTCAGGGGGATTTGAGTATATTCAAACCAACGGCCCATGAAATAAGTGTTCTGATGGACTTTTAATAAACCATTGGTCAGAGATTCCTCAGATACAGAGATGTTTTGCAGGCGTAATTCCTCAGTTAAAGCTTGTACCACTTTGATATTATTCTTTTGATAAATTCCCTTGAGGTCCGATTTTAATTCAGCGCCGAACAGGCTTGCATCTACAAATTTAGCCCTAACACGATCCGCTGTATGTTGAATAATATCTTTTACGATCGGATTTTTATCTCCTGATACAATTGGAACACCAGCTTTAATAATACCCGCCTTTTCTCGGGTGATTTCTTCCAGGCTGTTGCCTAAAGTTTGAGTATGATCTAAAGAGATATTGGTAATAGCGGTAAGAATAGGTGAGATAATATTGGTGGCGTCGAGACGTCCCCCTAAACCCACTTCTATAATTGCAAAATCCACCTTTTTGAGGCGGAAGTATTCAAAAGCCATCACCGTAGTAAACTCAAAAAAAGAAGCTTGTATATCCTGTGGTATTTTTCTTAATTTCTGTATAAAATCAAAAACAAATTCAGCATCCGCATTTTTACCGTTTACTTTTATTCTTTCGGTGAAATGAATAAGATGAGGAGAGGTGTATAACCCGATGTTATAGCCTTCTTCCTGGAGCACAGAGGCGAGCATATTACTCGTAGATCCCTTTCCGTTGGTACCAGCGATATGGATCATTTTTAACTGCTGCTGCGGATGGTTAAAATAGGCGCAGAGTTGGTGAATATTTTCCAATCCTGGCTTATATGCTTTTATTCCATCATTTTGATAATTCGGTATTTGTGTAAAAAGCCACTCTAGTGCTTTTTGGTGATCCTGTTTTGTCATAGTGGTTATAGGTTTTTAGAAAGAAATACGATAGGTCCCTGTAGAGGAAAAATTGGCCTTTTCAGCCTTAACGTATTGCTTAATCCAGCGGGAAGATACCCCAACCACGCAGGGATCCGAAAGACCTCCTATACGGCGTACAGAGATCACATTGCCCGCCTTATCCACGGTATAGGAGAGGGCAATCGATCCTGAAGCAGAGCAGGAATGAGAAGGCTGGGCGCCTCCCCGGCCCATCGTACCGGGTATATAGGCAATAAGTTTTCTATCCACTCCTATTTTGCTGTCTCCATTGCCATCTCCACCTAAGGGATCCCCAGCGTTACCAGCTTTTCCTCCTACTCCTTGTGTGCCGGTTTTGCTACCGCGTCCTTTCAATAAATTGCCGATAGCAGAGGTTCCCCGGCCATCACCTTTAGCTTCTTTATTTTTAGAGTGGGATTCTCCTGCATTAGACTTAGAGATAGCTTTTTTTTGAGGGGAGGTAATAGCTTTCGCAGAAGCCTTGGGGGTTAATTTTTTATCGGCTTTTTCAGTTTTAGAGGTGAAGTGTTTTTCGCTTTTACCTGTAATGATCTTCTCTTCAACAACAGGGGTTGGTTCAGGTTTTGTTGATTCTTTCACAGGAGCTACCTCTTCTACAGGTGTAGGTTCTGATGCGGCTAAACTCCCTTCTTGTTCTTTAGGTTCTTCTTCTCCGTTTCCGTTATGTTCATCACCAAAGTTGATAAGCATGGTATTTACAGCATCTGTTTGTTGAGGATGGTAGATCTTAACCGAGTATACGGAGATAAAAAGCAATAGTGCGGTCCAAACAATAATCGTTATAGCCGCGCTTTTTAGCTTGTCTCTTTTCTCTCCTTTTTTATTTACTGAAAAATAACTCATCCTTATATTTATTCAGACTGTGTCGTAGTGGCGATAGCGATATTATATTTATGTTTTTCGGCAATTTCCATTACGAAAACAACATCTTTATGTAGACAATTTTTATCGGCTCTTATCGTAAAAGAGGGGTGAGGCGCATTTTGTAATCGGGTAACAATAAAATTTTCCAACTCAACGGCCTCTACGGGTTTTTCGTCTATGTAATACGATCCATCAGGTTTAATGCTAACGGCAATCGGATTAGGGGTATCGATAGCGTTATTTTCACCTTTTGGTAATTTAACATCTATTGCATTTTGGTTTGCAGCAGAGGAGGTAATCATGAAAAAGATAAGAAGAAGCAGAATGACATCCGTCATGGCTGCTAAACTAAATTCGGGATTGGCTTTATTCCTTCTTGAAATTCTCATGGTATGTTTACAAAGGTTTATTGATGATATCTAAAAATTCATTGGAAACATTTTGAATTTTCAGGATAAATCGATCAATTTTCGTGAGTAGCAGATTATAAAAGAAATTAGCAGGGATCGCCACGGCTAATCCTGTAGCCGTTTGTCCTAAAGCCGTATAAATTCCTTCTGAAAGCGTTTTAGGTGAAAAAGATTCACTAGCGTTCGAAAGGTTAAAGAATGCTAGAATCATACCGATTACAGTGCCCAAGAGCCCTAACATTGGGGCAATACTGGGAACTGCAGCTAACAAGTTGAGCCTATTTTCCATATGGGCTACTTCGGCTTGTCCCTGACTTTCCATGGCATTGACGATATCTGATACAGGGCGCCCAATACGGGAAAGGCCCTTTTGCAAAATTCTGGCTTCTGGTGAATTTTGGGATGCACAATATTCTAAAGCGGTTTCTATCTTCCCCTCTCTAAGAAAATCTTCAATATTACGCATCGTATTAGGATCCGCTTTTTTAGACATTCTTCGGATAAAGAATAGTCTCTCTAAGAAAAGGTAGAGAGAGAGAGCACCTAAGAATAGAACGGTTATCATTACCACATTTGCAAACAGGTTGCCGTGGAACATAATTTCCCAAAAGGAAAATTCCTGAGTCGATGCCTTAGCAATAGGTGTTGCTAACAATATAGTTGATATTTCTGAAAATGCCATTAATGAAATTATTTAAATTTTAAAACGCAGATTGTGCTAAGATATTGTCGTTGAGTGTACTTAAGAATACATGTTTTTAATTGTTTATGCTTTCTTTTCATTATTCCTCCTCTTCATTCGGTTCCTCTTGTTTAAAATGGCATTTTAATTTAAAAGGAATTGAATTTTCCGAATGGGTGTAAAAGTCGTCGATGTGTCCTTGCCATACCAGCTGAAGTTCATTCTGAGCATTCTCTGAGAATTTTAGCTCGTTCTGGTAGATCAGGGCATCCTCATCGTCATATAGATTAACACTGCAATACGATTCTTCATCAGAATCATTTACATTGAATATCTGTCCTGCAAGCTGCTCTGTGTTAATTGGAAAATCTGAGATACTTAAGGCAATTTGAGGAAAGTTATACTGCAAAGAGTCATCCTCTACATGATCTAAGTCGTCATCTGTGATAATTTCTACTTCCAGAAAATTTTGTTTATTACTATACACCGCTTTACAATAGCTGCTCTTAATGTTGTATTTAAGTGTCTCTTCCGGATGGTAGACTTTTAAAATCCCTTTCATAGGATGGATGGAATGCTTTTTAATAAGTTAATAATCGGTATTTAGGACAAAGATAAAAAACATTTTTTTTCATACAAGATCCCCTTCTTCAATTTATTTAAAATTAAATTTTAGGCTGAACATCACTTGAGTGGGACGAATATACATTCTTTTGTATAGGGTCCCCACAGAAGTATTGCCGATTTGTTGGTATATCTTTGTATTCGCAATATTTAGCCATTTCAGTTCGAAGTCTATTTTTTTCTTTGTCCATACATATTGATAGGTTAGATCATAAAATGGATTGTGGAGATATTGATTGCCTTGAGAAAAATTTGTCTGCTCCCAATCCATCGCTAAAGAATGATTTTTTACAGGATAGAGAATAACACTCAGCTGGTGAGACCAGTTGCCTGAGGCGATCGCATCGTTACTCCCTTTATAAGTATAAATATTTTTTCCCCATTCATAACTAAAGTTGTAATCTAGGCTCATCCAGTTAAAATAGGTAGTATTGAATTTAAAACGCCAATTCTGGTTATGATTTCTCGATCTCTGTATCTGATCATTATTAAGGCTAATCGATTTTTGATAACGGGTAGAATAGCTAACGGATGCATTGGTTTTGAACTTTGGGAAGTACTTGCCGACCTCCATTTGTTGTGAATTGGTGTTGAGATCATTATCCTTTACTACATAGGCGAGTGTAATATTTCCACCGTTGTAGGAAGTGTTGGACATAAGGTTTTTTTGAGTTTTGGAGATGCTTGCTCGGAGGTTGAAAAATAGATTGTTTAGGGGGTTTCTATATGCTATTCGTGCATTTGAATGGTTTACTCTATTTTCAGCTAAAACCCCATTAGCTGATGTGGTAGCAAGGTTGGAGGGGGTTTGCAAAATAAAACCTGTATAGACGTCACCTATATTTCCGAAAGTGTATTGTATATTTCCATTTATAGAAGCTTTCCAAAAAGAAGCAAACTCGTATTGCGCATATAAACTAGGCTCAAAAGTGCTCTTCTGAAGATTTATAATACTATTTCCTGGCTGATCCATCGTCTTAATATGATTAAAACGTACGCCGAGGTTGAGGTACAAGTTAAGTTGATCTCCTTTATAATTGATAAGTGTGGATAATGAGGGGGTAGTATGGTTAAATGTTATAGTATTGTTATATTGATTCCCATAAGTCTCAATACCTTTAGGTCCCTTTCCATAGAGGGTTGTAAGCAATTGATCGCGAATATAGGATAAACTAATTTCTGGAGTAAAAGTCCATTTTTTTTCCGAAAAACTGAGATTAGCAGTATTTTGAGTTTCAAAATTTTTAATCTTTACATATTGTTCGGCAATTTTGGCAGAAGGACTATAAGGAAATATAGATTGGTATACGGGATGTCCTAACGAATCAAAAGACTGTTGGTCTGTAAAGCGAATAGGATCAACCCTTAATGTTTGTTCATCGTTCTGATGGTTAATAAAAGATCTAATGTTGATCAATTTGTGCCCCCAAGGGACAATGCTGCTTAATGAATTTTGAAAACTCGTCGTGGGAGAAGCTAAGCTTTCCTTAGCCGTGGTTTGAATAGAGGAATTATAATTAGTAATACTCCTATCTATAAAACCGCGATCTGAATTCCAAAATTGAGTGAGAGAGGTAGTATTTTTAAAAAAAGTTTTCTTAGTATTTTTTGTAAAAATAAGCTCAGCTTTTGCTTTGTCTGTATAAAAATTATTTTTAATAGAGTGGCTTATTTGGGCACCATGATTAAACTGTTGAGCATATTGAGTTTCATTATAGCTATCCTGCTCAATGGTGTTGTTGGTATAATTACTATGGGCTTTAAATTCCCAATCTTTATTTTTTAGTTGGGTTAGCAAACTCCCAGAGAGGAAGTGCACGCTGTTTAAGAGGTATCTTTTCTGTGAGATATTCGGAGATGAGGCTTGGTCTATATTTAGCCAGTTTTTTTGAGATACTTGCCTTCTTACCCCCTCGTGACGGCTGCCAAATGATAAAATATTCGATTCACTCTCAATAGATTCAGCTTGGTTGTTTGTTTTATAACTCAATACCCATTGTACTTTATCGGTAAAGAGCATAGGGGATAATTTTACATTCCAGAGCAGTGGAGAAGCTCCCAATCCCAGTTCCCCACGGCCTGTCATCGTAATTGATTTTTTGAGTTTGATATTGATAGCTGCCTGATCGCTTGGAATTTTATCCTGAAGAATTTTTACCGGTTGATGGTTTTCCATGACTTCTACCTTACCTATGGCCTGTATGGGTAGAGAGTTATTAATGAGGCCATAGCCACCCTCCATTAAATCTTTTCCGTTAATATAAAATTTATTAATAGGTTCGCCCTGGTATAATATTGTACCATCTTTGTTGACATCAATACCTGGGATTTTTTTTAGTGCATCTGCCAATACACGATCGTTTTTATGAGTAAAAGATTTAAGATCATAACTAATCGTATCGCCTTTACGGGTAATGAGTTTTGTTTTTAGTACCACTTCTTTGATTTCGGTAATATCCGAAACCATGTTGAAATTGATGGTCTGATCTCTGTTATCCACTATTTTAATCTGCGTTTTTTTATTAAAAGCTTTCACTCTTAGGTTAATTTTTTGAAGGGAGCTATTGAAAACTATTTTATAATAGCCTTTAGCATCTGTAATGTTATAAGCTATTATAACAGAGTTGTTAGGAATTTCTACGGTTACACTAGCATTTGCTAAGCTATTTCCTTGCAGGTCGGAAACTTTCCCGGTAATTGTTGTTTGGGCAAGAGAGCTAAGTGTGATTAGAAGTGAAAAAAAAATTGAAATCTTTTTCATATTGTGTTTTCTATTAGGGGTGTCATTTAGTTAATATGACCCGTGGTGGATTTAAGCAATACGAGTTTTTAAGTTGTTAATATTTCTATTGTTTAGTTTATTAATGCATTGTATAACAGTCATTGCCATTATCTTAGATAATATTCTGTTCTTAAAGCCATCAAA
>NZ_JAAABJ010000402.1 GCF_009904105.1 Elizabethkingia argenteiflava
ATTTTTACATTTGTATCTTTCAAGATTACTGACGATACCGTCTTTTACTTTTTCAGACTCATGACATTTTGGACTATCCATTGTTTTTCTTTAGTAAAGATAAAAAAACTATCCTAATTTAGCAATATCGTATTGAAGAACTGCAATTAGACTTAAACAGTTGGTTGTCCTATTACAACAATGAAAGAACGCATACTGGAAAACATTGTTATGGTAAAACACCACTGCAGACGTTTTTGGATAGTAAACCTATTGCAAAAGAGAAATTATTGGAAACTCTTGCAG
>NZ_JAAABJ010000403.1 GCF_009904105.1 Elizabethkingia argenteiflava
GACAAATGTTAGAAAAAGAAAAAATAATCGCCAATATTAAAACCAATCTCAGGAATAATAAAACAGCCAAGAATTATTATTATTTTGATGAAGAATTATATAAACGAAGGTTCAATATAGAGAAAGCGAATGCTTGGCGAGATAGTTTCAAAGCATTATTAATACGATTTGAAACTTCTGTAATAACATGGAATTCTTTGCATTATATTGCTTTTGTTATTTTGTTCCTCAGAAAACTAATAGTTTAAACAAGTTCAATAAGAATACATAAAACAGAATATTATACAAGAGGAACTATTAAAAAAAAATAAAAAACCCGATTTTAATTTTCAAAACTTAACACAGATGAAAAAAATCAAATTAACCAAAGGTCTACAAATCAACAAAGACCAAATTAGCAAATTACAAGAGCATCAGTTAAACAGTATAAAAGGCGGAAATAAGGC
>NZ_JAAABJ010000404.1 GCF_009904105.1 Elizabethkingia argenteiflava
AGAAATTCTGTCCCTTCTAAGCGAAGTAGAAATAGATCATAAAGAATTGTTTCTGAATGCTGATGCAGGATTTGACTGTGAGAATTTAAGACAAATGTTCGAAAAAGAAAAAATCATCGCAAATATTAAAACCCATCTCAGGAATAATATAACATCCAAAATTTATTATTATTTTGATGAAGAATTATATAATCGAAGGTTCAATATAGAGAATGCATTTGCTTGGCTGGTTAGTTTCAAAGCATTATTTATACTATTTGAAACTTCTGTAATAACTTGGAATTATTTGCATTATATTGCTTTTGTTATTTTGTTCCTCAGAAAACTAATAGTTTAAACAAGTTCATCATTTGGGAGTTCC
>NZ_JAAABJ010000043.1 GCF_009904105.1 Elizabethkingia argenteiflava
ACTGTCGACTCGTAAGGGTCGCAAGGGTTCGAATCCCTTACCCTCCGCAACTGCAAAAACGGGGTGTAGCGTAGTCCGGTCATCGCGCCTGGTTTGGGACCAGGAGGTCGCAGGTTCGAATCCTGCCACCCCGACTTCATGAAAAGCTTTTTGTTTCAAAAAGTTTTTTTACTACTATGGGTGCGTAGCTCAGCTGGATAGAGCATCTGCCTTCTAAGCAGACGGTCACAGGTTCGAATCCTGTCGCGCTCACTAAAGGCTTGCATTTTTTGCAAGCCTTTTTTAATAAGCCTAAACACCTCGGGGCGTAGCGTAGTCCGGTCATCGCGCCTGGTTTGGGACCAGGAGGTCGCAGGTTCGAATCCTGCCGCCCCGACTTAAAGAGAAAGTAGTTATCTACTTTCTCTTTTTTTTATACCAATAAGTACCTGTGA
>NZ_JAAABJ010000405.1 GCF_009904105.1 Elizabethkingia argenteiflava
CTGTGGAATAAGAGAACAGCATGAATACCAGCTTTATTTAGCCATTGAAGATATTGATCACACAAAGACCAAGGCTAAAAGTCCTCAGACCAATGGCATTTGTGAACGTTTTCACAGGACGATACAGAACGAGTTTTATGCCATAGCTTTTAGAAAGAAAATTTACAGAAGTATTGAAGAACTGCAATTAGACTTAAACAGTTGGTTGTCCTATTATACAACAATGAAAGAACGCATACTGGAAAACATTGTTATGGTAAAACACCGATGCAGACGTTTTGGATAGTAAACCTATTGCAAAAGAGAAATTATTGGAAACTCTTGCAGTGGAACAAAAAATCCTTACTTTTGGAAGTAAGGATAATATTGAATAACTGATAATTATTTTAACACTTAAC
>NZ_JAAABJ010000406.1 GCF_009904105.1 Elizabethkingia argenteiflava
GCACCCAACTGGTAACCAAGGGGTTCCATTTCCCCGAGCTGACGCTGGTGGGCGTGGTCGATGCCGATCTCGGGCTCGAAGGCGGCGATCTGCGCGCGGCCGAGCGCACCTATCAGCAGATCGCACAGGTCGCCGGCCGCGCAGGCCGCGGCGCGAAGCCGGGAGAGGTGCTGATCCAGACTCGCCATCCGGGTGCGCCGGTGATCGCCGCGCTCGCAGCAGGCGACCGCGACGCCTTCTACGCCGCCGAAACCGAAGCCCGCCGCGATGCCGGAGCCCCGCCGATCGGGCGCTGGGCCGCGATCATCGTCTCCAGCGAAGACGAAGCCGACGCCCGC
>NZ_JAAABJ010000407.1 GCF_009904105.1 Elizabethkingia argenteiflava
ATAAGGCTTTGGCTTATATCCATGTTGATTTTTTCGCATAGGTACTTCCATATTAATCTGGTTGTAATTAAATAAGTCTCTTTGATAATCAATACTCAGATAACCTTTGTCTCCTAATATTGTACAAGTGCTTAATATCTTTGAGATAATGAATATCCTGTACAGAAGCTTGTGTTAGATCAAAATCGGTAAAAATCCCATCAGTAGTAAACACTGCATGCAATTTATAACCATAATAAACACTATTTTGCCAAGCACAAAAACCTTTATCCGGGCTGGTAAAGTCATTTTCTCTACAAACAGGACGTCGGCAACTTCTGCTTAATTTGCCGATTTCTAACGGCATGCTATCTACAATGTAATAATCAATGAAAGATATTTTTGCATATATATTTTTTCTTAATTAATCACTATTATAAAAAAAGTTGCTCTTTATGCAATTGTAAACACGTC
>NZ_JAAABJ010000408.1 GCF_009904105.1 Elizabethkingia argenteiflava
AGTAGCGCTGAGACGGGATATAATATCTCTGCAATTGAGGTGGGTAATCACAGTTCTCATTATCAAGCTTCTAATATCAAGCTATCCAATGCCCATAATACTTATTTAGGGAATATAGGTTATCAGAAATTCGCCTTATTATCGGGATTAAATACGAATGAAGTGAGCGAGGTGGGTATTGTTAACGCGTATAATGATAAAGCTTCCCTCAGTATTCCTTTCATTACGATTGGGCCTTTATCGAAAACCAATTTAAACTTCTTCCGCGATAAAGTAAAAATTATACCAGGTCTCAATTATATCCTCACCGTACGTCTTAATCCTAAAGACATATTACTTACTTATAAAGGGCCA
>NZ_JAAABJ010000409.1 GCF_009904105.1 Elizabethkingia argenteiflava
CCTGTTTAAATTTTATTGATTAATAATTTTATAGCAGATAATTTGGTCATATTTTCGGAGGATTCATGTAAGAGTTGATAATTCCTGCAAAGCCTTCTATCATTATCAAACCATGAAAAGGTTCTTTCTATTACCCATCGTTTACTTACAGGTTTAAACTCCTTTTTTGCCAGCTTTTCTTTGTCCCTGCTTACTACTTTTATCA
>NZ_JAAABJ010000003.1 GCF_009904105.1 Elizabethkingia argenteiflava
ACGATTTATACCAAATAGAAGGTAGTTTGAAAGAAATCCTGTCACCTCTAATCGAAGCAGAAATAGATCATAAAGGATTGTTTCTGAATGCTGATGCAGGATTTGACAGTGAAAATTTAAGACAAATGTTAGAAAAAGAAAAAATAATCGCCAATATTAAAACCAATCTCAGGAATAATAAAACAGCCAAGAATTATTATTAT
>NZ_JAAABJ010000410.1 GCF_009904105.1 Elizabethkingia argenteiflava
AATTTAATTGCATTTCAATTTGGCTTATTTTCTCCGATCTCTTTTAGTTTTTTAAAAGTTTAAACAACTACTTTAAAAAAATCGATACAAATATCGTCTCCTCATAGATCTAAAAAAATTAGTTATAAAATTTTTATTTTATTAATAAGCAAAAGACCTATCCAAACCTTTATGAAAGAGCCATATTTGCTCCATTTATTGAAATAATAGTAAATGCTTTGACAGCAGATTTTCTCTTTGACAAAGTATTATTTAAAACTTAATTCACGCCGCTGACAGACTCTTTTCAGGCGTTTTAAAATAAGTTGAATTATTTTAATCCTATCAAATCTCGTCGAAAATACTCTTTTTACTTTGATTAAAGGAGATAAAATCAATCTATCTATTTTATAGAAGATGAATGGTTCTAGATTATTAGTTATTTGAATTG
>NZ_JAAABJ010000411.1 GCF_009904105.1 Elizabethkingia argenteiflava
CAAAGGATTAAATTACAATTCTATATATCATCCTTTAATCAATATATTTACTCCTTTTCTTAATATGAAGCTGAAACTTGAGACTGAAGTGTTATTATTGAAAAATAAATTTTTGTAAAACAATAAAGCCACTCCAAAAGAGTGGCTTTATTGTTTTAATTTTTCTTTTTATATCATTAGGAGCTGTAGAAAATGTATTATAAGAGAGTGGAATAATAATTATTGCAACAATGATAAGGAGTATAATAACGATAGTTCCGAAGCTTAGTTTCTCAAAGATTTTTTTTCATTTACAGCTCAGCAATATTTTTTTGAAAGAAGGATTTAAATTTCTTTTGGGGAAGCCTTGTTTCAGTCATACGGAATACGATAAATTTACCTTTGTCGTTCAGCTCCGCAATGAGCCTTAACTGTACATTGTACGATCTGATCCATAGTAATACCATAGAACCTAGCCAAGATGTTTGTTAATTCTTTTAAAAAGCCACAAGGTGGCTATGGGATGTGAATGTACCGCTGCACGAGTGGCAATATGAGGGAAGTTTTGTACCTTTCAGAAAGCTTTTTGGAGAGGAGAAGTACAGTATTGTCAGTGACTATCTGGGGACGCCCTCGCATGCATATGATGAGAAAGGCGGATTAGTTTGGGAAAGGGAGCTGGATGTTTATGGTTCCCTGAGAAAAGGAGACAATAGCTTTGTGCCTTTCCTTTATCAGGGACAGTACGTAGATATAGAAACAGGATTGGCTTACAACCGGTTTAGATACTACGACCCCGAAAGTGGTAATTTTATCAGTAAAGATCCTATTGGACTACAAGGTGGATTAAGTCCTTATTCATACGTAAATGATGTAAATTGTTTTGTTGATTGTTTAGGATTATTTCCTTGGGAAGAAGGAACCCCTAAACCTAAAGGTTGGCGATTACCTAAAAATGATATATGGTCTAGGGAAGCAGGACATTCAAACTTCACTCCCAATAATCCAACTTCAATCGGATTAAAACCTAGAACAACTATTCCATTTAAAAAGGGAGTTCCTGATTTTAGTGGAATTCAAGTAAGAGAAGCGATAAAAGTTACTGGTCTTACAGGAAATCATACAATTGATAAGCAACTAACAGCAAAAACTTTAGCTGAGGATTTCCCAAATGAATTTAGAAATTCAACTGCAGCATTACGCTGGATGAGGGAAAATAATATAACACCACATCATTTTCTTGATGATTATATCCAGTTTGTGCCTACTCTTTCTCATGGTGGAATTAGGCATAGTGGACCAGCACATGAAATGCGAGCTAATAGACATTAAATATATACATTATGAGTTATAAAAATGAAATTTTAAGATTAGGCGGAATGAGAGAGTTATTCCCTGGACATTCCACTAAATTGGAGAGTGAAGATATATCCAAAATAGAAACTATGATTAATGGTAAAATACCCCAAGATGTAAAGGATTTTCTTTTGACTTATGGAATTTGTAATTTTCACGATGAAGTTGAATTTAAACCATATTCAACTACGGCAGAATACGTGCACTCTACTGAGTCTCAGCAACCAAATTTTTCATTTAATGGCTCAATGTTAGGTGTATTTTTTGGTCGTGATTCAGAAAAAGGAAAATCTTATGATATTTTTGAAAATATCAATTTGTATAAAGAAAGAATACCGAATAAATTTATTCCATTTGGTAATGATGGAATGGGAAATTTGATACTTATATCAACCAATGATAGTGATTATGGTAAGGTTTATTTTTGGGATCATGAAGCAGAATGGGATATCGAAGATTATGAGGATGAAACAGGCTTATCAATGACCGAAGATGTCAAATATCAGAATTTATGGTTGATTGGAATTAACTTTGATGATTTTTTTAGTAGACTTGAAATTCTTTCAATAGATTAAAAATATGTGTTTTAAGGGGTCAGGTTTTCATTAAATATATGTAATATTCGTCAACTGCTTCAAATTATGATTTGATGAGTAAAGGATATTACCCTATTGGTAGTAATGGAAGACAAATAAACCTACATCACATTCTTGGTCAAGAATCAGGTCTAATGATTGAACTATTACAGAGCTTCACCAAAAAGAATATAAAAAATTACACGACTTCATAAAAGACGGTGATAGTTTTAGAAAGGACTAAAGTCTCAAAAAGCAATACGAAAAATTTTGTAAAAGCTATTGGAAAAAAGATCAGAATCATAAAAATTTTATCATTTATGGAGATTTAGTCAAAAATCGAGGTTGGGACCCTGCAAATGCCAGAGAATTTGCAACCAAAAAAGCAATGGAAATACGAAGCGAAGCAATAGATTTTGCTAAGAAAAATGGTTTAATAAAATGTCATTAATATGAATTTAATTGCTCAGATTGGTCAAAATTCACAGAACAAAATTATTGGTAGAATAGGCGGAAATATTCCTTTATGCTTGTTAGATGATACAGAAATAAAAGGATATAAGTTTTATACTACATTTCAAAACCTAATAATTTAGGAGAAGTTATTTCCATTCTCATACCTGATGATTATGATACGATGATTGATAATAACATTTATCCCAACTGTTCTGTAAAAGTATTTTCTCATCTTTTTTCGGAAGAGAGTGATAATACGGAATGCACAATAAATCATATTAACAATACTCCTATTAAGGGATATAGTAAAGTTGAATCAGATGAATTTAACTTTATAACGAAATCAGAACATCCCAAATTAATACAAGATGAAAGTTATTATTTTGAAAATTTGGAAAAAGATAACTATACTTTTTTTATTCAAATAGATGAAGATTATTATTCTGAAAATTTAATAGACGGAAACTATATATTTGGTTACGGGGCATTATATTTATACAGGCATAATGAAACAGGAAAAATAATTGCTGGGTTTTGGCAATATTCTTAAACATAAATACTTTCGTTAAACCGTCTTCAATCGAAGCATTTTTTTATTGGAAAAAGAAGTGCAAAAAAAATTGTGTTTCAAAGCCACGCATTTATAAAAATTGATTGGAAAAACACTTTGGTGTAATATAGAACATAGAATTTATACTTATCAGGATCGGATTTCCATTTCAGTTAGCTTGTAAAGAATAGGTTGGCAATATGAGGGGCGTTTTCCGCCGGTATGGAGCATGGGTGATGAAAATAATCTTCAGCAGGCGGCAGAATCTACCGAAAATTTAATAACTTGGCTGTATGAGCAGGGAAGTTTTGTACCTTTCGGAAAGATTGTTGGAGAGGAGAAGTTCAGTATTGTCAGTGATTATCTGGGGACACCCTCGCATGCGTATGATGATAAAGGCGGATTAGTTTGGGAAAGGGAGCTGGATGTTTATGGTTCCCTGAGAAAAGGAGACAATAGCTTTGTGCCTTTTCTTTATCAGGGACAGTACGTAGATGTTGAAACAGGATTGGCTTATAACCGGTTTAGGTATTATGACCCTCAAATAGGTAATTTTATCAGTCAGGATCCGATAGGGCTACAAGGTGGAACAAGGCTTTATGGTTATGTTTCAGATCCAAATGGGTGGATTGATATTTTAGGATTAATGGCCCGAAGTATTCCTACAAGGAAGGGACATCATATAGTACCACATGCAGCTGCAACTAATCTGAATATTTCGCCTTTTAATTCTGAATTTGGTGTACCTAGCTACTATTTCAAACCCGATCAAGTCGATCCACATGGACGTATGCATGGGGATGGTGGGATGCGTACAAGATATCCTTTAACCATGAAGCAGATTAATAAACAGAATCTAACCCCAGAGAAATGGTTGGGTATGCTAGAAACTCATTATAATAATCCAAGCATTCAAGATATTCGAGGAGATCTGAGAATTGTTGACAGACCGGGTAAACCAGGAATATTACTAGCAGAGAATGTATCACCAGCACAAGCATGGAATAAAGCAAAAGAATGGGCCGATGCTCAAAGGCATGTACATTAATGAATAAACTATATATGAATAACGTAATAACATATTGTTTTTGGGGAGAGGGCTTTAACCAAATGGAGTTTGATTTGGGATCTGATTTTGTAATAAATATTGACAATAAAAAGTGTGTTAAGAGAAATCAAATTGTTATTTTAATAAATATTTTAGCAAATGAGGGTTTTTCAGAAATTTTTGGTGATTGTTTTTTTGAAGAAACTGTGGATATTCAAAAAAATATTTCTAAACTTATACTAAGCCACCCTCAAGTTAAAGTATACAAAAATATATTTGATGGGATTGATACTAGGCTAAATGGTGTTACGGTCAAGAGCTTTTCAAAGTTTGCATTATATGATCTTAACAATAGAAGTCATAATGAAGAATATTGTACTACACTTGTTTTTATTGATACAGATGATATTAATAAACGGATTTTACAAGTTGATGCTTTATTCACTTCTTTTAAGTTTTATGACGAATTAGGATTTGTGGTCCTAGAGAAAGAACAACTATTGCACTATCTTGAAAAGTCTAATATATCAACTGATTTATTATCGCAAATTGAAGATTCAGATATTTCAGAGAATCTTGCAAACAGAGGGAATCTTTCTATATTTTGGGGATTTAGACCTTGGTACTACAATATTATTGTCACGCAACAATTAGATTTTCAATTACCTTTGGGTTTAAAGGTTCATGAAACTGGCTTTTCAAAATTTAGTTGTGAAAATGTCGAGCAGTTTATTCTGCCGGGCGAAGTGATGGAAGATTTAAAAACTATTGATAATTATAAGAAATGCTCTTTTTTAAACGAATCCAAACTTGGCTATTCAATTAAATTTTATGTTGCTGGAGGAAGATCTGGTCTACAAGAATTTGAAGGTCTGAATGTTTTTGTACATATTGAATTACTAACATCAGTTGAAAATATTTTAGAATTTGATCAGATTGATC
>NZ_JAAABJ010000412.1 GCF_009904105.1 Elizabethkingia argenteiflava
AGCAATATAACCTAAATTAGTGCTATATGAATTTTTATGATCATTCCCAAAGGTTACTTTAGAACCCAAGTCATTGTAAATAACTTCTGGCTGAAGGCTTAAAGTGGTAGATATAGGAGCATTAAGGCCCCCCCCCGCGTTAAAACCTACTTTAGATTTTGTATCGCTGAGATTTTGGTCTTTGGAGATTGAAGATACGTTCATTCCTGCCTTAATCCCGAATTTTGGACCAGTTTGTGAAAAAGCAAATGTTCC
>NZ_JAAABJ010000413.1 GCF_009904105.1 Elizabethkingia argenteiflava
AATTCAAAATAGTGACATTGCTAACATCTAAAATCCTGCCGATTGATCTAAAGCCCAAGCCTTCAAGATAAAGTTGAAGCGCTTTTTTCTGATTGTTTTTGAATATTCACCCCCTCTTTTATATACAGTAAAATTAAATCCACAATTTTTACATTTTTATCTTTTAAGATTACTTACAATACAGTTTTTTACTTTTTCAGACTCATGACATTTTTGACAATCCATTGTTTTTTTATTAAAGATAAAAAAAACTATCCTTATTTAGAAATATTATAAATCCAATACTGAATACAGCATAAATAATCTATTAGCATATAAAGGTTAAT
>NZ_JAAABJ010000414.1 GCF_009904105.1 Elizabethkingia argenteiflava
GACAAAAGGAATATACTGGGTGAATTTTTTAAAAAATTCTCCCATGTATATTCCCTCGTTTTTTAGGGAAAAATAAAACTAATAAATATTGACAAAACAGTTTTCCAAGTCAATATTTATTAGTTTCTTGCGATTGACCCAGTACAGTAAGAGCCAGTCACAATCTTAGTTGATATAAATCAAAGGAAACTTTAGTTTCCTACCTTGCATGTTTTAGTTTTGTGAATGGTTTGTATGAACAAATCTAAAACATGCCAATGGCGAATAGCCATTACATATAAATAAAAGTAAGTGAGTGTGTGGTTTTTACACTCTCACTTCCAACCTTTTTAGGTTAAAACAAGACTAATAATAGTGACAA
>NZ_JAAABJ010000415.1 GCF_009904105.1 Elizabethkingia argenteiflava
GAAACAAGATAGCTGCAAAAATATCTGTCAGTGATTATTACATTGTAGATAGCATGCCATTAGAAATATGCAAATTAATCAGAAGTTGCAGAAGTACTGTTTGTAGAGAAAATTACTTTACCAGCCCGGATAAAGGTTTTTGTGCTTGACAAAATAGTGTTTATTATGGTTATAAATTGCATGCAGTGTGTACTACTGATGGGATTTTTACCGATTTTGATGTAACACAAGCTTCTGTACATGATATTCATTATCTAAAAGATATTAAGCACTTGTATCAAAATTGTACAATATTAGGAGACAAAGGTGATCTGAGTATTGATTATCAAAGAGACTTATTTACTTACAACCAGATTAATATGGAAGTACCTATGCGAAAAAATC
>NZ_JAAABJ010000416.1 GCF_009904105.1 Elizabethkingia argenteiflava
CATGCAGTGTGTACTACTGATGGGATTTTTACCGATTTTGATGTAACACAAGCTTCTGTACATGATATTCATTATCTCAAAGATATTAAGCACTTGTTTCAAAATTGTACAATATTAGGAGACAAAGGTGATCTGAGTATTGATTATCAAAGAGACTTATTTACTTACAACCAGATTAATATGGAAGTACCTATGCGAAAAAATC
>NZ_JAAABJ010000417.1 GCF_009904105.1 Elizabethkingia argenteiflava
AAAAGAATTTTCAGCCTATCCATAAAAGATGGATTATTGAAAGAACATTTGCTTGGTTTGATAACCATCGAAGACTATGCCGAATTTATGAACTGCTAATCGAAAATGAAGAAGAAATGGTTAAAGTCCCCGCTATAAAAAATTTATTGAACAAAATTTAAACAGGCTCTAAATCTTTTAGGTTGCCAAGAATTGAAACAAAGCCATCACTATCATTTTTCGTGATTTCAGCAGGAAGGGAAATTAAATTTTCTTCTAAATTGATGTACTTGCATTTTATTTGGGTCAATTCATAGGGGCGTATCCCACAATGATAAATGAAAGAACAATAGACGTAGAAATTGTAATTCCGCTCTTTCAGAAAGTCAAAAACAATTTTATGTTCTTCATCAGTCAAGGGAATATTGCTTTCCGTTTTTTCTTCTTTCTGGGTTCTGATGTCTCTAACTGGGTTTGAAGAAATCAATTCCCATTCCACCAATTCCGAAAACAAAGATTTGATATATCCAAGATGCTTATTGTAATTCTTGGCTGTCCAGTTTCTGTCCAGTTGTAATTTGTCAAAAATTTTTTTAATGTGAAACCTTTCGCAAGAATTGACATACATTCTATCAAATTTCATTTTTTTCGCGTAAACTTTAACAAATCGACAGGTACATTTATAATCAAGAAAACTTTTATGGGCCAATTGAGACTTCTTCTTTTCTAATGCAAAATCTAAAGCACTATAAAGAGTTAATTTTTCAATCGATGACTTGTAAATATTTGCGGCATTAGGAATCCACCCATTCTCAAGCTTTTCTTTTAGAACTTCAGCCAGAGCAGTTGCTTCTTCTAGCCGCTCATTGTAGTCTTGAATTTTATTTAACCCTGTTTTAATGCGGATTGGATTGCCTCCATTAAAACGAAACCAAACGTACCAATCTTTGGTACTCTCTAGAGGATAATGTTTTACCTTTGGGATAGTGAATCTGTTTTTCATTTCTGATTTTTTTCATTTCAGATACTGGGGGCAGTGAAAATCAGATTTGTGCACTTTTGTGCTTTTTACTTTACTAGCCTGTAGGTAAAATACTCATTAACAGGCTTTTAAAGAGTATTAGCAGAGAGGAAGGGATTCGAACCCTCGATACCCTTTTGGAGTATACACACTTTCCAGGCGTGCGCCTTCGACCACTCGGCCACCTCTCTAATTGCGTTTGCAAAAGTATAACTTATCTTCGAGTTTTACAAATTAATTTAACATTTCCCCTCTTAAATTTTTCTGGAAGAGACTTTTAAAATCTTCTGTATAGCGAGGATTATCCATAAGATGCATCGCCTTAGTCAGAGCACTTTCGACGGTTAAATCACGTCCATTGATGGCTCCTATGCGTTTAAATATATTACTATTATCATACTTTCCTATGGAAATTTCTCCTGACATGCACTGGGAAATAATCACGATTTCCGTACCGCAGTTTCTAATCTGAAAGAGGAAGTCTTCGAATTTTTTATCCGAAAAAAAGGTGCCAGAACCAAAGACTCCTAGGATTAATACTTTTATCGGGGGGTCTTGGATAAAATTTTCTAAAGCATGAAGATTCATTCCAGGAAAGATCCAGAGCAGAAAAACTTTTTTACAGATATGGGTATCAACTTCAAATATTTCCTCTTGGGAAGGGCGGAAGAGGGCATTTCGATAGGCTTCGAGATTTACTCCCGATTGTCCTAATAGGGGATAGTTGGGGGTCTTAAAGGCATCAAAATTCTCGGCGCTGGCCTTGATACAACGATTTCCTCGCAATAACTTATATTCAAAATACAAAGCAACTTCCTGAACAACGGCTTCCTCTCCATCATAAAAGCTGGCATAATACAGGGCGGTCAGTAGGTTTTCTTTCGCATCGGTTCTCAAGTCTCCTATCGGTAGCTGCGAACCAGTAAGAATAACAGGTTTTCGTAAGCCTTTTAGCATAAAACTAAGTGCCGAAGCCGTATACGCCATGGTATCAGTTCCGTGTAGGATGAGGAAACCCGAATAGTCCTCATAATGCTCTTTAATCATTTCTGCCATCATAGACCAATGCTCTGGGCCTACATCAGAGGAGTCCAGGGGGGTAGAAAACTGATGTAAATTCACATCACAATCTAGGAGGCTAATCTCTGGAATTCTACTGGCAATATTGGAAAAATCAAAAGCTTTGAGACTGCCACTCTCATAATCTTTTTCCATGCCAATGGTGCCGCCGGTATAAAGGAGAAGTACTTTGCGTTTCATGCGTCCAAAATTACGCTAAAATCTCAATAAGTCATAAGGTTTAAAATTAAAAGCAGATTAAATTTATTCTCTATATTGGTTGTATGAAAGTGTTTAATTTAATTTTTAACTAAAAAAATGTATTTTATATTTATTTTTTTTAACGGAAGCGTTGTATGGGATTTCCATATTGTTATGGATTAAAGGGCTATTAAATGTCGGATTTTTCAATGTAAATTTTTATGATCAAATCTTGTCAGTATTTCCTGAAGTGTTTATGATGGCAGTAGGATTTCCCTCCACAAAACGTGTAAGGGAAGGTCGTATTGTGAACTTATTGAAAACATCCATTAAATTTGATGTAAATTCAAAAAATAAAAAAGGGAATCATCTGGTAATTAATAATTTGCAATATTATGTTAGCAGTGTAAAAAAATATTTTTCTGGAATTCCACTTATATGGATGTTCACCATAAATTAATTTGCTCTATTTTTTTCTTCGTCATTGCCTGTTTTTCTATGATGAACAGATATTTTTCCGTTTCCTAATCTATAGCTTAAAGAGACTCTTATCAACCTTGTATCTTAATATTGTTCAAAAGTTTGTAGGATGCCAGAAGAAAATTTTTTTAATGTGTTGAAATTTTTTCTAAAAATATCTTCATAGTTTATTCCAATACTTAATTTTTTGTTTACCGCGAGATATTTAAAACCTATATTTAAGGTTGAAAAAGGAGTTACTATGCTGTATCCTGATTTTGAGGGGTATTGTACTCATAATATAAGGATGTAAAAAAGGTTTTAGATCGATTAAGGGTAAAAGTATTTATGGACGATGTATATCCCTGCCATCCTGAATATTTATTTGCTAAAATATTTACGTAAGGCGTCAATTCACCGTAATTTACGGAAAAGTCAGTTGAGGATTCCCACCATTTGAAGGGTTTAAATGTAACGGATATATTACCTCCCATATATTTTCCATGGGCATAATTCAAACGTTTAAATATTTGCATATCCTCTGGAACGTCATGATAGGTTAATTGTCCGGTAATATCTTTTATATTTGCATAGTTGAGGTTTAAATTCAGTAAACTTTTATAAGAGTAATTAAATACATAATTGTATACGAATGAAGGCTGTAAAAATGAATTTCCTGTCGCGTATGACTTGGGACTACTGTAACGTCTTGCAGGATTTAGTTCCCAAAATCCAGGCCGGCCTATTCTTCTTCCAAAATTTACTGAAAAAAATATGTCTGTCATTCTCTCTATATAATAAATATAGGGTTGGGAATAATTTAAAATAGTTTCGCTCGGTAAGTTCATCCCCCGAGATAGAATGGGCTTTTGTTTGGGTATTTCCCCCGCGAAATCCAGCTTGTATTTCCCATTTTTTTAAAGATTTGGAAATGTTGAAATAAAGCGCTTGCATATTTTCAGTATACTGGAAATGGTCGTTTTGTGCTGAAATAAGGCTGTTATCGGTTTTTTTGTATAAATTAGTCTCTAGGGAATTATCGGTTTTTGTAGCGCTTATTTTGGCTCCAAATAAAATATTTGCCCAGTTATAGGGAAATTCGAAATCCGTTTTTAAGGAATAATTTTTAATAGATTGATTGGAATTGTTAAAAGCATATTCTTTATCATTTTTCTTTTGTTCAAAATTCATGAGATCCGAGATGAATTCATTTTTTTTAGGAGAAACATTATGAAAATAATCGGCATCTATTGAAAATTTTTCGCCTTTTTCATTCAATTTCTGATTATAGTTTATATTTAGGGCTATATTCTGAGGCTTTAGATAAGGTTTACCCTCTGTATAATCGTGTTTTAACAATATCTGGCCTGTATGATAATAACTGTAGCTATCATAATACTCATCGGATAAGTTATTTGAGAAGGAACCCAAAAACCGCAT
Organism: Elizabethkingia argenteiflava; assembly: GCF_009904105.1. Taxonomy (GTDB): domain Bacteria; phylum Bacteroidota; class Bacteroidia; order Flavobacteriales; family Weeksellaceae; genus Elizabethkingia; species Elizabethkingia argenteiflava. Next base: position 4,160 of record NZ_JAAABJ010000417.1, read on the forward strand.
GCCCATGCGGCTTTTTTTAGCCAAATCGTACTGTAGGTTGAGTAGGGCACTTAAATTTTTTCTATGATTTCTATAAAAAATATGATTATTCCATTTTTCGAGAGGGTAATAGTAGTGGATATTATTGGTGTAAATATTTCTCGAATGGAGATAACTAAGGTCTGCTAAAGTCGACAATTTATTTTTACTATAACTAAAACCAATACCATGGGAAATACTTTCATAAGTAGCTTGCTGATAAGAAGATCGTAAGGGGGTATTCCAATTATCCAGTTTTGCTTTTTTCAGTTGGATATTGATGAGCCCAGAGTTCCCTTCTGCGTCATATTTTGCAGGGGGATTGGTAATCACCTCTATTTTTTGAATATTGCTCGAGGGTATGGATGTTAAGTAATTTTGTAGTTCATCATTTGATAATTGTATTATTTTATCATTTACCATTATTCTTACTGTATTTTTTCCCGCAAGTTTAATTTCTTCCCCTTGTATTCTTACTCCGGGTATGGTTTTAAGGGCTTCTAAAGCGTTACCTCCAAGAGTAGAGATAGCGTTCTCGACATTAAAAATCAATCGATCCGTTTTTCTTTCCAGAAGTTTCTTTTTTCCTTCAAGGATGATTTATTTCATATTTTTGACATTCTCGATTTGTATTGTGCCTATATTCAGATGACTTTGTAGATGAATGTTTTTAGAATAGAGTATTTCCGTTGATCGCTTTACCTGTAAAATGTAGTCTCCGCGAAGGGCTTGTATAGAAAAGAGCCCTTTTTTATCTGTTATGAGGTCTTTTAAAACTAGAGAATCTTTGGACAGAAGACACAGCTTTAGATGCTCAGGAGCTGTTTTTTTGGTGTTTATAATATTACCTGTAATTTTATATTCTTGCCCGTATAGAATCTGAGAGAGTAATCGTAGGAGATACAGAATGTTTTTTTCATTAATTTTTGTTGTGGGCGGTTATGAGATAAAATTTACTAGATGTTATTTTCCAAATGAAGTTGTTTAAACTTAATTAAACAAAAAGAGTTCCCAGAAAATTAGCAAATTTGTATTGCAAATCAAATAACTAATAATCTGGAACTCATCAGCAAAAATAAAATAGAAAGATGGATTTTACCTCATTTAAGCGAAGCAGAAATAGATCATAAAGGATTGTTT
>NZ_JAAABJ010000418.1 GCF_009904105.1 Elizabethkingia argenteiflava
GCAAGACAAGTGGGCACTTTTAAGGCGATTAATCTACCTTCCATTAAGCCTAGCAGTAAATCTGCTAACATCAGCTTTGCTGATAATGTGATTACTTATAACGAGACAAATCCGGACGGCGCCGCAGTAACTTTCCCCACATTAAATCGGGACGTAGTCACCAGCACACCTACCCAGATTATAACAGCAGCTACCAATACAGGACAGTTCATTACAAAGGAAATTCAGGTGGATGAGCAAGTTCGTCAAAATAAAGGATTGAACAACCTAAAGATTACCCCAGGGGTAAGGTATAATCTTAAGATTAGATTTGGCCCTTGTAAAGAAGATATAAAGCCTGTTAATTATTCTATTGAAAATGGGAGAGAAGCGAGTTTTTCGATACCTGCAACAGATGATGGTCTCATTTTTGACGTTTTTACATTAGATAATTCCTTTACTCTAAGAATTAATAATATTCCCATTACCACACAGGAACTACAGTTTGAATACGGATCACGAAATGCACCTCCATTAAATATTCGCTTTGCTGATGGGCAAATATGGGGCATCGGTAACATACAACCTATTTACCAAATGCGTGGAAATGCAAATAATCCTATTGTAAGAGTAGTGGTTAGTAAAGAAGGTAAGGTGTCTCTCTATGGAAGTAAAACCTCTGGCGGACCTCTATATCCTCTAGCATTGTTTAATAATAATACCTTTAATAATATTAGATGGAATTCCTCAGGGCAAGATAACATCGCTAGATTAAGCCAACATGTATTGGGGGTAACTTATATGAGCGGATGGGTAAGAGGAAGGAGAATTGTACAGTGCCGACCTTAAAAAAAGATTATCAATATATTGTATACCCCCTGCTTTTCAAGCTGAGGGGGTATTTTAAGATATTTATACAGAAAAATTAAAACAACTAACTCCTCATATTACAACACCATAAGCTAAGATAAGCAGTATGATAAATATCTCTAATTTCTACTTTTTCAGTAATCCCTACTTTATAGCTAACTGATTATAATTTGAGATGTTATAAATTTTTGAAAACTCATGAGGGCTGCCCCCTGATTTTTTTCTAATACTCTTGGTCTACACCCCGTTGTTTTCTACAGAATTTAGATCTGGATCCATAGCATGGTCAATATAAGATACTATGCCCTCTTCTCCTCTATGAATTTTTACGATATACTGTTTATGGAAACGGACATCATCCATTACAATCACTGCCTTTTTGGGAAGTGATAAAAGTAACTCTTGGATTAGCCCATCAAAAAAACATCAGCATTTATATGCCTTCAAATCAGGAAACCTCCAACGTTTTAAATTGACAAATTAGCAAGTCTGGTATTGACTCTACCTCTATTGTCGGTCTTTGTTCTTTTCAGGCTATAGACAGTGGCAGTATGTTCGAAATAACAAATCAATATTTTTAGATACTTCCAGGGTGTATTGGGAGGGGATTATCCCTCTTGAAGCTCATAATCTTTCACAAGCCTTTTTTAAACTAAATTTATCTTTTTTCGGGATATGAAAAAAGACATGCAAATGGAATGAAGCACTTTCTTAAAATAAATATACAGTATTTTACCCCGAGCTGGCTATAAAAATCGATTCTGAATATCATTTTACATATAGCACTTTATTTTAAAAACAAAATCATATCTGCGTTCTGTTATAGACCTGATATAATGCATTTGCTTTTCTGATCTTATACTCCTAATAGAAATAAAAAACCTATTTTCCGCTTTTTAAACAAGTTGTAGGAAACCCCTGCTTAAAGATCTAAGTTTAAAGTTATTTTAATCTTTTATTTTGGACTTAAATTTAGACTGAAACCGATCCCATTGGTCACGGGTTTTAATAGTTTTATAGGCTTCTGATGCAATCAGGCTTAAATACGGTTCCATTTCTCTTGGGGTAAAGAATCCCATAAGATTGGTAATGGGCAAATAATTTTCGTCCATAAAAACTGTAGAAGGATAAGAATAAATGTTCATAAATCGAGTAAACTCATGCTGGAATCCTCTTCCTTCTGTTTCCCTATAATGAGAATTGCTAAAATTTCGCCCTCCAAAGAAAAACTTATCGTTACCCTCTGCATTAAATTTTACCGAATAAAAATTTTCATTGATAAACTTATAAATAAAAGGATGTGAATAGGTTTGTTGATCCATCATCTTGCAAGGCTCGCACCAATCGGCATAAAAGTCGATCAATATCTTCTTTGGTTTTTTCTTCATAGCTTGAGTGACCTCACTCATACTCATCCATTTAACCTGAGCATATCCAACATATATACTTAAAAAACAGAGAAATAACAGGATTTTTTTCATCTTTGTTATATTAATATTTTATATTGATAGCAGTAAGTATCTAACGAACTTCTTGCATTAATTTTCTGATAAGAGGTGATATTATAATGAGTACCGCCCCTGCAATTAATGCATATAAACCCAATGTTTTATAACCTTCAGTATACACCAACAGAGATTCTACAGGTCGGGAAGTCTCTTTCACCTTAGCCATATCCTCACCGATAAGACCTGCTAAATATTGCCCATAAGAAGCCGCTAAAAACCAAATTCCCATCATAATACCTTGTAATTTGGCAGGTGACAGTTTGGTCATAATGGATAGACCGATGGGAGATAAACACAACTCTCCAAAAGTAATAACCAATAACGCTAAGGTAAAAATATTTAGAGATGAGATCCCATTTTGAGAGAAAAAACGGGTAGCAAAAAGAGCATAGTAACCTAAACCTAGAAAAATAAACCCTAATCCAAATTTTATCACAGTATTAGGTTCTCGTTTACGTTTTCCAAGCCAAAGCCATAACAAACCTAATAAGGGGGCTAGTAAAATAATAAAAAATGCTCCGGCAGAATTATTAACACCATTAGGGTCCACCCGCATACCGACCAAAGAATCATTAAGATTTTTAGCCGCAAAAATACTAAGTGATCCTCCGCTCTGCTCATAAATCCCCCAAAAAAAGATAGAAAAAACAATAAATATTAAAGCTGCCCATAACTTTTTTCTTTCTGAAGAAGAAAGTTTGCTGATTTCATAAAAAAGATAAACCAGAGTGAGGGGACCTATGCTCCACATAAAATAATCGGTATACTGGGTTTTAGATACCATAATCTGGATTAAAGGAACGAATAATAAGGTCAGCCCATATACCAGATATTCTGCCCATTTAGGAAAAGGTTTCACTTTTATTATGGCCTGAGGATGGCCAGGATGTAAACCGATAGGCCCCAGCTTGCGTTGGGTAAAAGAAAAGTTAATAAGACTTATCACCATCCCCACAGCTGCTAGACCAAAAGCAACATTCCAACGATAAGCCTCCTCTATAAGGGAAGAAAACATATATCCCTTGCCTATCGCTACACAAATATACCCTCCCAAAAACGCACCTAGATTAATTCCTGCATAAAAAAGAGAGAAACCTGCATCCCGACGCTGATCGCCTTCTTTATATAAGTCCCCGATCATGGTCGATATATTGGGCTTAAAAAAACCTGTACCTATTATAATAAAGGCCAATCCAAAAAAGAAAAATTTATGCGGATCTAAGGCTAAAAAGATACTGCCTACAATCATTAATAAACCACCCCAAAATAAAGACTTTCGAAATCCTAAAATTTTATCCGCAAAAAGTCCTCCTACAAAAGTAAATGCATATACAAAGGCCTGAGTAGCCGCATATTGAAGATTTGCCTGTTGTTCTGTAAAATCAAGCTGGTGAATCATAAAGAAAACCAACATTCCTCTCATTCCATAGAAGCAAAAACGCTCCCACATTTCAGAAAAGAAAAGGCCCCATATCTGAAATGGATATCTCCCTTTAAAATTCTGAATTTGCTCTAATCTTAAACTCATTAAAAATTCTACGTAAAATTAATATCTGTTAAATTATCCAAAATAATCTGCCTAAATTACAAAAAAACTCCCAATAGTTTGGAAGTTTTAGTTTTTATTTGACGGGTTGCAAAATCAATTGATCCCATGCATCATTTTTTTTAGCTTGGGAGATATAATAGCCAAAAGGATACCAGCGACCCCGCACAATACCACAAATACCATAAAGAATTCATATAGATTATGAATTTCAAATCCTGCAAATTTATGATAGGCCAATGGAATATTATTTTTTACCAATAGCTCTGCCTGTTCGCCCGTAAGCTTTATTTTTTTATCCAAAACATCCTGAAGATTAATGCCCAGCTGTTGCGCTTTTTTAAATTTATCTCCAGTAGCCGGCATAATAGAACCTAAAGTCCCCGCTAAAGCATAACCGGTAGCGCTTGAAATAAAAAACACCCCATATAATAAGGAAGCAAATCTTTTAGGAGCCAGTTTACCCACCAATGACAATCCTATAGGAGATAAACAAAGCTCTCCACAAGTATGCAACAAATAAAGCAAAATTAACCATTTAATGGCTAATAATCCACTATTTCCCAAATGCTCTACATTATGAGCGATTACAAAATAACTCAATGCGATGATTAATAAGCCCATGGCTTGCTTAAAAGGAGATGCAGGCTCTTTGCCCGACCTTCTTAATTTATCCCACAATAAGCTAAAAGGTACAGCCAGTACCACAATGAACAGCCCATTAAAGATCTGCACCATGGAAGGGGGCATTTCCCATCCTAGAAAGCTACGATCTGTTTGATTATCAGCGATAAAAGTAAGAGAAGATCCCGCTTGCTCAAATGCAGCCCAAAAGAAAATCACAAAAAAGGAGACAACGTAAATCACTAAAATACGATCCCTCTCTACTTTGGTAATGGATGAATCTGAAATAATAAGACTGGCAAGGGTAATGCCCGCAGCATATACCAAAGAGTATACTAGATTTTGTCCGACAAGTTTATAAAATACCCAACCCAAAATTATAAATCCAGCTATGGCAATAGCTATGGCTTTAGAAGAAAATTTAGCAGATTGGGCTTCTCCTTCCTCAAAATCTTCTGAGGTATTGTGCTTAGGGAGTCCTCCAATCACTCTACCCTCTGGTGTTGTAACATATTTATTTTTAAGTAAAAAGAATAAAATTATCCCCAGGAACATAGCAATAGCTGCTGCTAAGAAGCCCCATCGGAAAGCATGAATATCCCGCACCCCCTCTACACTTTTAATATCACCTAACAGCGGACAGATTAACATGCCTAAAAATGAACCAAGATTAATGCCCATATAGAAAATGGTAAAAGCTGAATCCAACTTATTTTTTTCCTGCTTCGGATAAAGACTCCCCACCATGGAAGAAATATTAGGTTTGAAAAAACCGTTCCCCAATATAATAATTCCCAAAGCGATCCAGAGAAGGTTTTTAGCGAGGTCTAGTTGATGTCCAAATAAAGAAGCACTGACAAACATTACCAATTGCCCTATTCCCATTAAAAACCCCCCGATGATGATACAATTTCGATTGCCGAGGTACCTGTCTGCAATAAGTCCTCCCAACATAGGGGTCAGATAGCACAAGGCTAAAAAGCCCCCATAAATAAGAGAAGTTTGTGACTCTATAATTCCCAGTGAATGAATCATAAATAGCGTCAGCAATGCACGCATACCGTAGAAGTTAAAACGCTCCCACATCTCGGTACCAAACAATACCCACAACCCCTTTGGATGTCTCGAGTGAGATTTAGTTGTATTCATCATATCCTTAATTCTTTTTATATTAACTTTTTGTTAAGATGGCAAATATAGTTTTTTTATATAATTCCAAGAGGATAATCATTAAAATTCAATGGACTATCTTCTCTGTTGATTTTATTAGAAAACATAAATTTTTCTGCCTTCTGAGTTTATATTTTGGGACCAACCTCATCAACATATCCACTTCATCTGGTATTATTAAAATAAATAGCTGAATGGATAGGTTTTGAGATTTAACATTAGTTCAGGCCCTGCTCTCTCATCACTTTATTTAAAAATTTAAGCAGCCACACACCTATTAAAAAAGCAAAGATGAGCAAAGAAAAGTTGACTAAAAAATAATATGGTTTATACTCATAATTATACCACGTGCTGGCCAAAACACCCGAAAGTTTATTTCCTATTGAATTGGCTAAGAAAAACCCGCCCATCATCAATGCAGTAAATCGGGGTGGTGAGAGTTTAGACACTAAGGAAAGTCCCATAGGCGAAAGGCATAGCTCCCCTATGGTTATAACTCCATAGCAAGCGACCAACCACCATGGAGAAACTTTAACGGCACCATTGTTTGCCATATAAGCCGCGCATAACATAACCAAACATGATAGGGCTGTAATGAATAACCCCAGTACTATTTTGGCAGGTGTGGAGGGTTCTCTGCCTTTTCTTCGGAGATAAGCCCATAGACCTACCAGAAACGGCGTGAGTACAATTACCCAAAAAGGATTAATCGATTGGAATAATTCGGTATTGTAAAGGTATATTTTTTTATTAGGCCCTGTATCCAATGCTTCTAATTCTTCTTTCTGATCGGAGGTAATATTTTTAAAATAAACTTCTTTTCCGCGTTCTCTCAAAGCCTTCCCATGTATATCTTTACGCACTCTAAATTGCTCATCATAAACCGTTACTTCTTTATCTTTGTAATCCGCAGTTTCTACCAGATAAATTTTACCTAAAGTTTTCTCCAAAGATACAGGCACTCTCCTATCCGTATAATAATTGGCCCACCGGGTTAAAGCAGTTCCGTTTTGCTTAAAGATGGCCCAAAAGAACATACAGATTATAAATACCAAAAATAAAGCAGCTATAGGTCTTTTTTCCTCCTGTTTAGCTTTTAGGTAAAGTGAAATATAAAAATAAATAATCGGTATACATGCAAAAGCAAAAGCATCGGTAGTATTACTTCCCAATATATTTCCAGGAATACCCCAGCCTATCCCCCCAGCGATTACTGCAGGTAAAAACACTTTTATCAGAACATCAGATATTTTAGCATCTCCTTTTTCAGCAGGCTTTATTTGGGTGGCTCTAAGGATATGTCTGCGACCTAGAGTAAAAATGACCAGACCTAAAAGCATTCCCATTCCAGCAGTAATAAATGCTTCTTCCCAACCAAATTTATTCCGCATAAAAGCCGCAATTATATTACAAATAAATGCCCCTATATTAATCCCCATATAGAAGATATTGTAACCCGAATCTTTATTGTTTTTATAGGGTTCCTCCTGGTAGAGGTTGCCCAGCACAGTAGAGATTGTAGGTTTAAAGAAACCATTTCCTACTATGATGAGTCCTAAAGAAAGGTAAAACCATGGCAATTCTTTAAAGCATCCTAATCCTATATATCCGATTGCCATTAAAACACCACCCAGATAAATGGATTTGAAATAACCTAAGACACGATCGGCTAAAAAACCTCCGATAAAAGGTGTTAAATAAGTCAATGCGATATAAGTACCAAAAATATCATCTGCCATTTTATCCGACAAGCTAAGCCCTCCTTTGGGACCAGAGGGATCTATCATATAGAGAATAAAAATCCCAAGAATAAGATAATAACCAAAACGCTCCCACATTTCGGTAAAAAATAAATAAAATAAGCCCTTTGGGTGTTTACTCTTCATATATTATTAGATTTAGAAATTTATAGAAAGAGAACTATGGATCCTTAAATCGTGAATAACATCTGATATTCTATAGACCCATTTTATTTTCCTAGAAATATTGATTTATTCAGTTAAACATCAGCTGCATGTTGGTTTTAGCACATTTGAACAAAAAACGCTGTGTCAGTCACTTTATTCTTTGAAAGCTTTCTGCTACAATCTTCTTCGCTCCGAAGATAGGCCGGAAAACTAAATCAATTCATCCATAATCCCCAATTTATAAAAATATCCAAAAATTAGATAATTTTACAAATATTCGTAAAATATGTATGCAATTAATTTAAAGTATGATTCTTATAGAATATCCGTTCCTTTATAAATGATTTACAAGCCTGTTGTTCTCCTTCCTTTTTAAACTTACATAAGTTTGTACATCATGCTAAAAAAAGAAGATACTTATCCTTTTTTTAAGATTTCTATTTTTAGGCAAGAACTTCACTATTCACTCGGTGCAATTCTTATAAGGAATCTTTCTTAGGTAAGGAATGCACTAATCCTACTTTTCCACGTATATTTCAATGTAATCTTAATTTTATATAACTTTTAATTGAATATTCGTGCCCAAAATCTTCATATAGCTCCACATGGTGATACCATTAATCTATTAGCGTACATAAATTTTACTAAAGGTTTTTTAAGATAAAGGCTGTCATTTTTTCATACAGTTGTAAACGGGTGTTTCCTCCATAAATGGAATGGTTTTTATCGGGATAAGCCATAAAGTCGAAATCCTTTTTGTACTGAATCAAAGCTTCTGAAAAAACCATAGAATTTTGAAAGTGCACATTATCATCGGCAGTACCGTGAATAAGTAACAACTTCCCCTTTAGTAATGAGGCAAAAGTAGTAGGGGAATTTAGATCATAACCCTGCACATTCTCTTGGGGGGTACGTAAAAATCGCTCTGTATAGATGCTATCGTAAAATCGCCAGTTGGTAACTGGAGCAACAGCAATCCCCATTTTAAAAGTATCTGCACCTTTTGTCATGGCTAAGGCAGCCATATATCCCCCAAAACTCCATCCAAAAATCCCAATTCTAGCAGCATCAACATAGGGTTGCTCACCTAACCACTTAGCTGCATATATCTGGTCTTCGATTTCATATTTACCTAAATTTTTATAGGTAACTTTTTTATATTGACTCCCTCTAAATCCGGTTCCCCGTCCATCTACACAAACGACAATATAACCTTTCTGTGCCAGCATCTCAAACCACATTCCATTTATAGGATCCCAAGAATTGGATACAGATTGCGAACCAGGCCCTGAATACTGATACATAAATACAGGATATTTTTTAGCAGGATTAAAATTATGGGGTTTTATCATCCAAGCATTCATCTGATCACCCACGGCATTGGGTATGCTTAAAAATTCTTTATTGATAAAATGATCGTGTTTTAATCTGCTGAGAATTTCATCATTATTGTTCAGCTCTTTTACAACACTCCCCTTTACCTCATTTAACAGGTATTTAGGAGGCTGATTGGCTGTGGAATAAGTACTAATAAAATGATTAAATGTTTTGCTAAAACTAGCACTACTACTTCCTTGGGGTTCGGACAAAAGTTGCTTTTTACCCGTAACAATATTAAGCTTAGTCAACACCTTATTAATACTGCCGGTTTCTGTGGTTTGAATATAAACATCCTTAGTTTTGGGATTATAACCATAATAATCTACAATTTCCCAATCCCCTTTGGATACCTGTTTTTTTAATTTCCCATTGGCATCATACCAATATAAATGTCTTTTTCCATCCCGTTCAGAAGCCCAAAGAAAAGAATTATCCTCTAAAAATCCCACCTGTAGATTATTGGTATCTACCCAAGCGGCATCTTTTTCGGTAAAAAGCTTCTTTACCTGTGCATTTTTAGTATTAACTTTTACAAGATCTATTTTATTCTGATGCCTGTTAGAGGTGGCAAATACGATTTCATCTTTGGCATTCGTCTGATATAAATTGGGAATATAGTAGTTTTCAAAATCAGCTAAATTGATCTTTACTAAAGATCTGGAAGGCAGTTGGTATAGATGGGCTGTAACTATTGAATTTTCTTCCCCTGCCTTTGGATACTTATAGCTGAACATCTGGGGATACAAATTATCATTATAAATGGGAATGTTTACTTGGGGCACCTTACGCTCATCAAATTTCACAAAAACAATAGCATCTCCGGCTTTATTCCATTCATAATAGTCGGCATGCCCAAATTCTTCTTCATATACCCAATCGGCTAAGCCATTGATTATTTCATTTTGCTTTCCATCTCTTGTGATTTGTACAATACTTCCATCATTTAAATCCTGGTAAAATAAATCATTATCTACAATAAAGGCTAACTTGCTTCCATCGGGAGAAAACTTAGGTTCCTGCACCCATTTTCCTTGATTAACCGGCAAAATTTTGCCCGATTTTAAATCTTTAATATCGAAGATACCATGGAAGGAACGCCGATATATTTCCTCCTTACGTTTTTGCAACAATACTTTAGACTCATCCTCAGAAAAAGTATAATCCTCAAAATTTCCCTCCACCATATAATCTATTCTATGCATGTTTTTAGACGAATAACGGGCTATACCTCCGGGTTCTATGATCGTATAATTTTCTCCATCTTTTAAGAAATTGATGTCAGTAATTTCTTGGGGAAAGTAATATCCAGAATAGATTTTATCTAAAGTAATTTCCTGCGCTAAGGATTCCTGAAAGAAAAACCCCAAAATAATAGATAAATTGAAAATCATTTTTTTCATATTATTAACTGATTTTTTTGGCTAAACTAGCGTAAATATAGCCTTTTTAATAAATATAGAAGCCATTAATCCTAAATATTCTTATTTTTAATTTAGAGTTATGAACTGAAAATCAAACTATTGTACCAAATAATCCCCACACTAAACATTCTATTGAACGCGATCATGAAAAGCCTGGTCAACATAATCAACTTTTAGACGACCTCTAAAACTAAAAAAAGTATTCTATGGCTACAAACCACAACAATACCGTAAAAAGCCCTACCATAATACTCATACCAATGATTAAGTTGGTTAACTTGGTATTGAGTTTAAATTGCTCTACTACAATACTTGAAGAAATGAGAGTAGGCATAGCAGCCTCTAAAATACTCACTTTAGCCACTTCACCTTTAATTCCAAAAAACAAGGCTAAACCCAATACCATGGCAGGGGCTAGTAATAACTTGTAAAACATAGAAGTCGATATCTGGGGGATGAGCTTACGCCACCCATTAAATTTAAGCTGTAATCCAACTGAAAATAATGCTAATGGAGCTACCGTAGCAGCTAGCTTATCAAAAAAAGGCTCTGCAAAGTCTAAGTTAAAAAATTGCGCCATTAACAAGGCCGCTATACAGCCTAAGAAAGGAGGAAAAGAGAAAAGGCGTTTCAATATAAAACCCGCCTTTAGATTTCCCGATTGACTTCCTCCCCTTAAGGCAGCGATAATACCTAAGGTAGACAAAACCAGAAACATGGTTTGATCACATATAATGGCTATACTTAACAAATGCTCTCCATAAAGAGCACTGATGATAGGAAATCCAAGAAAAGAGGTATTACTATAACCGCTTGTCAATTCTAATGTACTCCTAGAACGCTCCGAATACGATTTGTATTTGCAATACCCCAACATAAACAGCCAACTACCCAACGCGATAAAAACAGTGGAGAGCATAGGAAATAGCATCTCCCGAGACCATTCAACTTTAGGAAGATATTTAAAAGAAACCGCTGGCAAAGCAATGTAGAGTATCCAAGTATTAATACCTTTATGAGCATCAGGATGAATAGTTTTGGTGGTTTTAAAAACCATACCTGATACAATACACACAACAATGAGCACTGAATTAATCATCTGAAATTTTTAGACTAACAAAGGTAATTCAATTGAATATACTGGAACTTAAATTGGGATTTTTTTTAATAAGATTATTCTTTTTCCTCCATCGTTGATTTTTAATATAGCTTTAAGTTTAAGCCTAATAGGAGAGAAAGCCTAGCAAACTTATAATTTTTCGGATATAGCCCCTTAGATATTATACTTTTTTATCATAAAACCGCCGATAGTAATCATTTTGCAGCCGTAATAAAATATACCACCAACCTGTTTTTAGCTGACGACAGAGGAAGCACCCAATAAAAATCGAATGAATAGTTAGACATCTCCACTTTAGCACTCCTATAAAGCAAGCTTTTAAAGAATGAATTTAACCTATACTAATAAGTCTCTATATCGTATGGATCTGCTCACCGCTCTATCCATGTTTATAAAAGGCCCATTCTTCTATCCCGGACCTTATATCTAGAGTCAAGCATATTCATAAGACTGGATTCGTAATTAATGTCTTGAGCGCTTTTAGTTCTTCTGCATCTATATATTCTGTACCGTCGGTAATACAAGCTGAATGTATCGCTCTAAAATACTTTTTTAACCTCCCCACATTGGAAGATCTTACCCCACCTCCTACAAGGATATTGAGTTTCTCACCTATTTCGGTCTGCATGTATCTAAGTTTTTCCAAACCTTCCAAAGCAGAAGGAGCGCCCCCTGATGTCAACAAATGAGAAAACCCACACTCAATTACGGCTTCTAAAGCTTTACCTTGGTCGTATACCTTATCAAATCCAGGATGAAATGTACAGAGCGGCCACCCGCCAGCTGAACCAGGACTTTATTCTTTTCTATATCCACTTTTCCTTCAGAAGACAATATTCCGAAAACAAATCCATCAGCTCCTAAGCTTTTTAAATCCAACAATTGTGTTTGCATCTCTTTAAATTCACACTTTGTATACTGAAAATTACCCCCTCGTGGTCTAATCATCACAAAGATGGGAATTCTAACATGGGTTTTGAGTCGCCGCAAAGTCTCGGCTTGGGGTGTTAAACCTCCCTCAGCATAATTTTCACAAAGTTCTATTCTATCAACTCCTCCATAAGCTGCTATCCGAGCTGATGGTTCATTAAAACATGCAATTTCCAATGTAGTCATAATTGATTTTCTATGGCTTAAAGAGTCTGTATATGATGAAACCCTGTATTCGGAATACCGTTAAGCTCTGTAAAATGGGCATTCTACACATACAAGCATCTCTTAAAAAAAGGAAAGATAAAACAAATTTTCCAAAATATATAAAAAGAAAAAATACAGATGAAGCCCGTGACCTAGAAATAGAAATATAGAACATTTTGTTTTCAAAACTCAACAAAATTCTACTCTTGTGCCGATTCACTCCACATAAATATCTGTTTTTTTTACAAACCTAAAAAACAGCTTATAAAACTAAATATTCATAAATACCCCTATAAAAAAAACAATCATGCGTAAGTAAAAATAAATTTAATTAGACATTACCCCATATTTTATTAGGGGTATATTACTTTTTTTTCAAAAATAATCTATATTTTTACACCACAAATCAACAATCATGTCAACATTAAGATTTAAAGCTTTATCCGAACTGCCTTTCAGAAATTACAGAAAAGATAATTTTGTAGAGATTCCTGTAAAACTTTCAGAGCTGTTCTGTTCCAATGTATTTTCAGAATCAACGATGAGAGAGTATCTTACTAAAGAAGCCTTCTCCTCTATTATGGATGCCATTAAAAAAGGCACGAAGATACAGCGTCATATTGCTGATCAAGTAGCTGTCGCAATGAAAGACTGGGCTATGTCCAAAGGCGTTACCCATTACACCCACTGGTTTCAACCCTTAACAGGTTCCACGGCCGAAAAACATGATTCCTTTTTCACACCTATCGAAGGAGACAGAGGTATTGAACGCTTCAGCGGAGGCATGCTAATCCAACAGGAACCCGATGCTTCTTCTTTTCCCAATGGAGGGATTAGAAATACATTTGAAGCAAGAGGATACACCGCATGGGACCCCTCCTCTCCTGCATTTATTATTGATACCACCCTTTGTATACCTTCCATCTTCATCTCCTACACGGGAGAAACCCTTGATTATAAAGCCCCTTTATTAAGAGCCTTAAATGCTGTGGACGAAGCTGCCACTGAGGTTTGTAAAGCCTATTTCGATAAGAATGTAACCAAAGTTACACCAACTTTAGGTTGGGAACAAGAGTATTTTTTAGTAGACTCTGCCTTATATATTTCGCGACCGGACCTAGTACTCACAGGTAAAACCCTCTTAGGCCATGCCCCAGCAAAAGGACAGCAATTGGAAGATCACTATTTTGGCTCTATCCCCACCCGAGTTATGAATTTTATGAAGGCTCTGGAAATAGAGTGTATGAAGCTTGGCATTCCTGTCACAACCCGACATAACGAGGTAGCACCCAATCAGTTTGAACTAGCACCTATGTTTGAAGAGGTGAATGTTGCCGTAGATCACAATTCCTTACTGATGGATGTTATGGGACGAATTGCCCACAAACACCACTTTCATATTCTGTTCCATGAGAAACCTTTTGCAGGCGTTAACGGAAGTGGAAAGCATAACAACTGGAGCTTGGCTACAGACACTGGAGAAAATCTCTTAAGCCCAGGAAAAAATCCTAAGAAAAATTTACAATTCTTAACTTTCTTTGTCAATACCTTAAAAGCGGTACATGATTACTCTGATTTATTAAGAGCCAGTATAGCCTCTGCTAGTAACGACCACAGATTAGGTGCTAATGAAGCTCCCCCCGCTATTATTTCAGCATTTATTGGGAGTCAACTCTTTACCGTTTTAGAAGAGTTGGAAAAAGTAACCGATGGAAAGTTGTCTCCAGAGGAGAAGACTGTATTAAAACTAAATGTGGTAGGTAAGATCCCTGAAATTCTTTTAGATAATACGGATAGAAACAGAACCTCTCCCTTCGCTTTTACCGGAAATAAATTTGAAATCCGCGCTGTAGGATCTTCTGCCAACTGTGGAGAACCAATGACAGTGATGAATGCTATTACAGCAAAACAATTAAAAATCTTCAAACAGGAAGTAGACGCTTTAATCGGAAAGGGATTGAAAAAAGATGAAGCCATCTTTAATATTTTGAGAGAGTACATCAAGCAACTTAAAAATATTCTTTTTGAAGGTGATGGCTATTCGCAAGAGTGGGAAGAAGAAGCCCAAAAAAGAGGGCTTAACAACCTAAAAACAACTCCTGAGGCTTTAAAAAATGAATTAAATAAAAAATATACCGATCTTTTCGAAGAATTATCCATTTTTTCTCAAAGGGAATTTGCAGCCAGAAATGAAATTAAATTAGAAAAATATTCTACGGTAATTGATATCGAAGCTAGAGTATTAGCGGATATCGCACGCAATCATATTATACCCGCAGCCCTAAAATATCAGAACAGGCTCATTGAAAATGTAAAAGGTTTAAAAGAAATTTTCGGAGAGCAGGAATATAAAGACACGGCGGCAGAACAGATCAGTCTTATTTCTCAGATTTCAAAGAATGTTGCAGCAATTAAAGTAGGGGTAGACCAATTGTTAGCGGCAAAAGAAAAAGCGAAAAATATTTCTGATAAATCTCTGCAAGCAGATGATTATTGCTATAAGGTAAAACCGCTATTCGAGGTGATCAGAGAAGCTTCGGATGCCTTAGAAATGATGGTAGACGATGAACTCTGGCCTCTTACCAAGTATAGAGAACTCTTATTCACCCGTTAAAAAAAGTTTCCATCACTTTACATATTAAAAATGCTTGCTCTAGGGCAAGCATTTTTAATATGTAAACCAATCGCTCCCTTCAGAAGAATCTACCCGCCTTTCTACAATATTAATTTTATCTTAATGATTAGATTTAAAGCTATATATGAAAAAAAACTTAACTTTATAAGGCATCGAATCTGAAATACAATAAACTATGATTTCATTTCATGATTTACAAAAAAGTCTGGAATTATGTATCAACAGCCAGAAGATTAATAAAAACAATCTCAATATTTGGTTCCAGAGGATAGAAGAGTCCCACCTTTCCGAAAGGGAAGAATATAAAAAAAAGCTAGAGCTCTCTCTCATCGCTTCTCTCTTTCAGCACTTTCCTGAAATAGAGATTGAAAACCTCATTTGTGAAAGTCCTGATTTTATTATTAAGTACAAAAACAAAAAAATAGGATTGGAGGTCTCAGAGATTATTAACCATTTTGAATTGAAAAAGAAGGAAACCCAGATAAGCAAAATTTTCCGTAATGTAGAAAAGCGATTAGAAGAAGGTTTTGGCAATTATTCTGGTATATATTATATGAGTCTACAGGAAAATGATGTGGATTTTAATAAGAACCCTCAAATAGTGGAACAAGAAATTATCAGCTATATTATAAAGCGTAAAAAAACAAAATACATACAAAAAATGCGAAAAACACCCTACGATAAAGGTGTTTTTCTTGTTTTAGACTTTAATATCTCCCTTTTTGATGAACTTAAATCGGAAAAAATAGCGGAGATCATCTACAAAAAAAACAAGAAATTTAGGATTTATAAAAAAGAGGTCGATGAATGCTGGCTGGTCTTGGTATCCAACATGAATAATCTGGCTTCTCGTTACAGCTATATTGATTATAACAAGCCTCTATCAAGTATTAAAAGCCCTTTTAGCAGAATTATGCACATTGAAAATTTATATAGCCAGCTGCTTTATATTAAATAACGTTCTTTTCTCCCCGCTAAAAAAAACGATTTAAACACTTTTTGATTGAACTTTTATATCCTTCAGGCATACTGATTCCCTCTAAATGAGAAGGTTCAAAAAAAAACAATTTCTCGGTGCTCATCGCTTATTTTAATTTTATGCCGATCTCCATCAATAGGCTTACAAAATTAAGTAACAATAAAAACATCTAAAGTCCCTATTATATTATACATCCACACATCGACAAGGTGATCAATCTCACAAGTAATATTTAGCTCCTCTTTAATTTCTCTAATTAAACAGTCTTCTGGAGATTCTCCGGGCTCTATTCTCCCCCTGGGAGTTCCCCATTCCTCTCTTTCATTTTTGAGGAGTACCAATTGATTATTTACGACTACAACTCCTTTTATAGAAATCGGGTATTTAATAGGATTCATGGCCTTATCACACATAAAAAATGCTTTACTCAATGATATGCTCTAAAGTACTAAAATTTATATAGATAAAGACTTATTTAAACCCGCGGTTCATTTAGGATAAAAAAAAGGAAGCTGCATATTATTAGCTAAATACCTAAATTTAATAGTCTAACAAACGATTAAATATGAACAGCTTTACCGCAAATTATGAAAAATATTAGAGATACTGATAACAATTGAAAGTAAAATGAATTTTTTAAATCA
>NZ_JAAABJ010000419.1 GCF_009904105.1 Elizabethkingia argenteiflava
CGGTGAGCTTGAATACCACCTTGCTCAGGATAAACTTAAGAGCAGATTAACCGTAAGAACGGTAAAACGAAGAAGACTGTGCGTAGTCTAAGTGCTTGCTCATTTGAGTTAGAAACTGGTCGTGACCGCCTGGGTACTTTTGAACCTAAGATTGTCCCCAACGCCAGCTAACCATTACCGATGAGCTGGAAGGTACTCTCTTATCGATGTACGCTATGGGAGTGAGGACCCGAGCAATGGGGGATTATGTTCAGGAAATGTATGCTATGGAGATTTCTCCTGCAGAGATATCCCGTATTACCGATAGGGTACTACGCGAGGTTCAAGAAGGGAGAAACCGTCCTCTTGAAACGGTCTATCCATTTGTATTTCTTGATTGTATGTTTTTCAAGGTAAGGGTGAATGGTTCTGTTGAAACCCGTGCGATCTATAATATCCTCGGGGTTGATATCGAAGGATAAAAGGATGTACTTGGGCTTTATAGTTCAGAAAATCAAGGGCACAAATTCTGGATTGGAGATCTCACTGATCTTAAGAAACGCGTTGTTGAAGATATTATGATTGCCTGCATAGACGTCCTGAAAGGTTTCCCCGAAGCGGTTGAGGCTGTATTTACTAAAACCAGGGTACAACTTTGCGTGGTTCATCAAATCCGC
>NZ_JAAABJ010000420.1 GCF_009904105.1 Elizabethkingia argenteiflava
GCGCAACTTGTTGTCTTATCGGGATTCATTAAGAAACAAGATAGCTGTAATAATATCTGTCAGTGATTATTTCATTTTAGATAGCATTCCATTATAAATATGCAAATTAATCAGAAGTTCCAGAAGTACTGTTTGTAGAGAAAATTACTTAACCAGCCCGGATAAAGGTTTTTGTGATTGGCAAAATAGTGTTTATTATGGTTATAAATTGCATGCAGTGTGTACTACTGATGGGATTTTTACCGATTTTGATGTAACACAAGATTCTGTACATGATATTCATTATCTCAAAGATATTAAGCAATTGTATCAAAAATGTACAATATTAGTAGACAAAGGTGATCTGAGTATTGATTATAAAATAGA
>NZ_JAAABJ010000421.1 GCF_009904105.1 Elizabethkingia argenteiflava
AGAAATTAAGACACATTTTATAAAAATAAAAAATAATCGCCAATATTAAAACCCATCTCAGTAATAATAAAACATACAAGAATTATTATTGTTTTGATGAATAATTATATAAACGAAGGTTCACTATAGAGAAAGCAAATGCTTGGATGGATACTTTCAAAGCATTATTAATACTATTTGAAACTTCTGTAATAACATGGTATTCTTTTCATTATATTTCTTTTGTTATTTTATTCATCAGAAAACTAAAAGTTTAAACAATTTCTATTATTATTTTTATTGACTTGATTGTGTATCTAGAACTGTGTCATAAACATTATCTTTTAATATAATATTTTATGGCACAAGAAGAATTTGACTTTGAGTCATTTAATAATGAGTCAATTTCCGGCCTTTATTCTGGAAAAAAAAAGACTGTCAACGATGGGGTTCTTTCTCCAATGTTGAAGCACTTTCTGG
>NZ_JAAABJ010000422.1 GCF_009904105.1 Elizabethkingia argenteiflava
GCTTTGGCTTATATCCATGTTGATTTTTTCGCATAGGTACTTCCATATTAATCTGGTTGTAAGTAAATAAGTCTCTTTGATAATCAATACTCAGATAACCTTTGTCTCCTAATATTGTACAATTTTGCTACAAGTGCTTAATATCTTTGAGATAATGAATATCATGTACAGAAGCTTGTGTTAATCAAAATCGGTAAAAATCCCATCAGTAGTACACACTGCATGCAATTTATAACCATAATAAACACTATTTTGCCAAGCACAAAAACCTTTATCCGGGCTGGTAAAGTAATTTTCTCTACAAACAGTA
>NZ_JAAABJ010000423.1 GCF_009904105.1 Elizabethkingia argenteiflava
TATCCGCTAAGCCCTCACTCCTAGCCACCAGACAGGTGATCACCGGCAATTACAGCCAGAACCCTTTTGGCTACAAAGAAGTTAAGCAGTGGTATGAAAAACTGAAAAATTAGAAGATAAATAATTACAAAAGAGCGCTCCGCATATGGGGAGCGCTTCAATTCATCTAAACATTTTCTTTATGGTCACTTTATTTTGACCTATCCTCTGGATAAAAATGCAATATGATAATCCCTATAGAGAGTAGAATAAATATGGAAATGCTTATAGTAAAGGAATTCAATATTGCAATGCGATCTGGAAGTGTAGAAAAATCATATATACGGCTGCATGTAATTCCAAATAATAAAGCAATAAAACATAAAAGGAAACTATATCGATCTTTATATCGCTTAGAGTTTACAAAAATGAATAAATTAAAAAAAATAAACAGGGGAATCAATTCATAAATATCTATATAATTAAAATTCAATTCTATTAAATTAGAAAAAAGAGATAGCATTTGAAATATAAATAATACAAAAAAAGGATAATCATTGTCATATAGACTCATAATTAAAGCGAAAGAAATTACCGCTAAAACTTTCATTACTTTAAATAATTTATTGCTTTTCATCTTAACTTATTATTTAATTACAAGATCTTCGCGTATAGGGACCAAATCCTTGTCTATTTACCCCTCCCATTTGCACCAGTTTATCTGCAAAAAAACTAGGAATATCTAATCCTTGCATGTTTTTCCCTAATATGTTCATAACATCCTTAGTAAATGTGGTGCAGTTATGAGTTGCTAGATTGTACCAGCTGTTCTGATATCGTTCAGCTAAATTAATAATTTGAGTTAATTGAGCAGGCGAGATGTTTCCCACATTAAGCGAAGTATGATATAAATGCTGGCTGTCATTATTTAAAGTTCCCGGACCTATTCCCCTTTTAGCTAAAGCTTCTAGTTTTGGGTAAAAACCAAAAGTAAGAACATTACTCCCTTGGGTGATGGTTATAAAAGCATGACCAATATCTTTCCTGTCTGCATAAACGGTCAGGTTAGCTGGTTTAGATCGATCTAGGCACCTAAAGAATTGTTTTAAATTTGTAATAGGATCCCTTGCGGTAAGCATCCTGATTTCCTCGGGGCTTAATGGTCTAGAGTCTCCGACTACGCTTTGGTTTCCTCTGTATACGGGGATCTGTATTCCCTCAACAGGAGAAA
>NZ_JAAABJ010000424.1 GCF_009904105.1 Elizabethkingia argenteiflava
ATAAAGGTCTCCTCTTACGGATAAACAGGAATTTTATCAATTAATTGATTATAAAGATGATATAGATATTGAACAAAAACTCAAAGAATGGGAAATATTCTACAATTCGCATAGACAAAATGTGAATTCGTCAATACTTAATCTGACAGTTGTAATCAAATTAAATAACTTTAAAACAGATTAAGTATTATGACAACACAACAAAAAATCATCAAAAACAAGTTAGTTGTAATAGAATTAGCACAACATTTAGGAAATGTATCCAAAGCCTGTAAAGTAATGGGCTATTCCCGAGACCGTTTTTATCGATTCAAAGAACTGTATGAGCAAGGAGCTGAATTAGCATTACA
>NZ_JAAABJ010000425.1 GCF_009904105.1 Elizabethkingia argenteiflava
AGGGACAATGAAAAAAAGTAAGTTTAGCGAGCGACAGATCATCAAGATTATGTCAGAGCATGAAGCGGTTCAAAATGTTTCGGATATCTGGCGTGAGCACGGCATTACCCAAGGAACCTACTATTCTTGTAAGAGCAAATATTCGGGGATGAAGGTTTCACAGCTCAAGCAGCTTGGGGAAATTGAAAAAGAATTGTAAAAATAAAAAAATATTGTTGACGAGCAGACTTTTCAGATCAATGTTTTAAAATACGTTCTCTAAAAAAAGCTCTATGGGCTGGCGTAAAGCGTGAGCTTGTAGGTTATGCCCGCTTATATTTTGGGATGAGCCTGCGGCAGTATTCTGTTTAAGTAC
>NZ_JAAABJ010000426.1 GCF_009904105.1 Elizabethkingia argenteiflava
CATACATATTAAGAAGCTCATTCCTACAGCTTTTATTCAGTCTTTCAATAAGGCTGTTTTGTGTTGGTTTCCTGGGTTGTATATAGTGAATTTCTATTTTATTTTCATGAGCCCATAGATGAAAATTTTATATCTTTGATCTGTAAAATCAAATTAATTTGTATTTAAATTATTTAAAATAATTTTATAAGTTTATCAAAATATATGTCTACCACGGAGATTTTTTTGTTATAAAAGTATATAATTTTTTTAAAAAAAAGTATATAATTATCTCGAAAAATTCTATAAAAATATTCACATTGTAATCAGCTGGGAATAAAATTAAAATATATGAAAACAAAAATAAATC
>NZ_JAAABJ010000427.1 GCF_009904105.1 Elizabethkingia argenteiflava
TAACCCGTGGTGCATTTAAGCAATACGAGTTTTTAAGTTGTTAATATTTCTATTGTTTAGTTTATTAATGCATTGTATAACAGTCATTGCCATTATCTTAGATAATATTCTATTCTTAAAGCCATCAAAGGATTTCGCATAGTTTCTTCTAATCATAAACTGATCACATAATTGCGAAAATAAGGTTTCGATGCGCTTTCGGGGTTTTCTAAAAA
>NZ_JAAABJ010000428.1 GCF_009904105.1 Elizabethkingia argenteiflava
CTGGGGTATGGCATTATCACAACTTTATGATAAATGTGGAGAGAGAATTCTCAAGGAAAAAAACAGCGTTTGAGGAGCATTAATTTAGAAACTGACACAGTTCGGGTGACACTCCCACCCGAAACGGTAAATCCAATCCCAAAAGTCATAAAAAATATATTGAGAAATTTTTGTCAAGATTCTTTGTCGTTATAAATATTTTTTTTTCAAGATTTCAACACCATCTTTTTCGGTCAGGTTACTGTGCCTGCTAAAAATTTGGATGTCTTCTCTTTGTATTTTTTTCATGTGAGATTGCTTTAAATTTGTAGCGGGCTACTTGTTAGTTTTTATTAAGTCTTGATTATTATTCTTAGTATTGGGTTTCTTTTTAATTTCTTTTTAAAAGATTTATGATGATTACAATGTTTACGGTTGTCTCAGTACTAGTAAACATAATAAACCTAATTGCTTATTTATGATTAAAAAATAATCATAAACTACGATTTTTTTTTAAAATAATTAACCAATGTCGGTACA
>NZ_JAAABJ010000429.1 GCF_009904105.1 Elizabethkingia argenteiflava
AGAATGATTAAACTTTTTTCTATTGTTTCTTTATGTAGATTTGAGTAATTGCAGTTCGTTGCATCTTCATACAGAGTATATTAAAACTCCATTGAAGCTTTCGGACTGTGACTCTATTATCTAATATTAAATTGACTAATTATGAAATTAAGAAGAAAAACAAAGGTGCTTTTTATTGTAGGAATAATATTCGCCTCCTGTAAAAATGATGCAAAGACATCAAAAGTTGAAGACCAATAAGAAAATACATCACAGGAAATTAAGAAGATCTTAAAAGTGACGGACACGTTTTCTGTTGATGGGATCAATTTTAAATTATTTCAAAATGGAGATCAGGCAGAACTAATAACAGAAGCATAAGACCGTGTCGTAAAGGGGAATATAATTCTTTCCCCGCCCTGTTACTTTTTAAAATTGTATGGAAAAGTTCAGTCGTTTGCCTATCCTAATGTA
>NZ_JAAABJ010000430.1 GCF_009904105.1 Elizabethkingia argenteiflava
AAAATAATAATAATTTTTGGCTGTTTTATTATTCCTGAGATGGGTTTTAATATTGGCGATAATATTTTCATTTTCAAACATGTGTCATAAATTCACACTGTCAAAAAATTCATCAGCATAGAAAAACAATTGTTTATGATATATTTATAATTCGCTTATAAGGGACATAATTTCTTTCAAAATACATTCTATTTGGTATCAATCGAGATGATGGCAACTTTTTGGAATTCCCATTGCCAACATATGTCACTTGTTATAACACAGAAAAATGCTGTTGGTGGTTTTTGCCTTTTTTCTACCCTGAAAGCATAGCTATTCAACTCACATTCGGCTAGGGGTGTGGATTCCGTCCAACTGAACGCTAGACATATCCAATATTATTTTATAAAGTAGCAATAGT
>NZ_JAAABJ010000431.1 GCF_009904105.1 Elizabethkingia argenteiflava
AAGAGGATTAGCTTTGTGTACGATGCTTTGGGAAGGCGTATTGCCAAGGAATATAAAGGAAGGGTGACCAGGTGGCTGTGGGATGGGAATGTACCCCTGCACGAGTGGCAATATGAGGGAAGTTTTCCGATGGTATTGAGCATGGGTGATGAAAATAATCTTCAGCAGGCGGCAGAATCTACCGAAAATTTAATAACTTGGCTGTATGAACAGGGAAGTTTTGTTCCTTGCGGAAAGATTGTTGGAGAGGAGAAGTACAGTATTGTCAGTGACTATCTGGGGACACCCTCGCATGCGTATGATGATAAAGGCGGATTAGTTTGGGAGCGAGAATTAGATGTTTATGGTTCCCCGAGAAAGGGAAATCATGATTTTGTGCCTTTCCTTTATCAGGGACAGTATGTGGATGTTGAAACAGGATTGGCTTATAACCGGTTTAGGTATTATGATCATGAGTCAGGAAACTATATATCTCAGGATCCCATTGGGCTACAAGGTGGAAATCCTACGATATACGGATACGTTTTTGACTCAAATACTGAAATAGACCCGTTTGGGTTGGATTGTAAGCAAAAAAGAATTGGAGATTGGGGTGAGAAT
>NZ_JAAABJ010000432.1 GCF_009904105.1 Elizabethkingia argenteiflava
ATTCTCACCCCAATCTCCAATTCTTTTTTGCTTACAATCCAACCCAAACGGGTCTATTTCAGTATTTGAGTCAAAAACGTATCCGTATATCGTAGGATTTCCACCTTGTAGCCCAATGGGATCCTGACTGATAAAATTACCTATTTGAGGGTCATAATACCTAAACCGATTATAAGCCAATCCTGTTTCAACATCTACGTACTGCCCCTGATAAAGGAAAGGCACAAAGCTATTGTCTCCTTTTCTCAGGGAACCATAAACATCTAATTCTCGCTCCCAAACTAAAGACCCACTACTATCATACGCATGCGAGGGTGTCCCCAATGCCTCTGAGCTGAATACCGAGTTTCTTTTGCAGCTCCTTTTTATGGTATGTAGAGAAGCTGGCGAAGTTCCTCAATTATTCTATTCCGGTAATAGGCAGGTACGAACTTGAGGAGATGACTCCCAATATTGAGGTAGCAAAGAATATTTCTAATCACTTAAATATTAAGGTAGGTTATTTATTAGAGGGAAACCGACAGAGCCGATTTGTTTAAAGACCCTGTAATGCTACAACGATTGGCAAAATTAGACAAAATGGACCACACGGAAAAAAGCCATATCCTACACGTATTGGATAGTTTCATTAAATCTATGAAAATTAAAAATATTGCCACACTGTAAAAACAAAAAAAGCTAGACAAATCATCGCAAATCAAAATTGGCTGAAATCCTCCAGTAAAGGAAGCATAAATGTTTCTGTTACTAAGTTCTGATTTCACAAAAATAATACTGCCGTTTTTACTACCTATGGGA
>NZ_JAAABJ010000433.1 GCF_009904105.1 Elizabethkingia argenteiflava
ATCGAATTCCTTCAAAATACTGGAAATCTGATTCGCACTGAATTGTTTCTTTTTCATAATATATAATCCTAAATTTAAACTTTTTGTCTAAATTATAGTCGTACTATTTATGGGGGAGTTTACATCATTTTATTTGTGTTTTTGAGTTTAATAAGGAATATGAGCATTCACCTGATCAATACAAGGCATGTGTTTTTTAATCAAAGGTAAAAAATTATACTTTTTCGCATATTCTTCTAAATTAAGTATTTTATCTTCTAAATCAAGTATTTTATATTGCAAAGATGGAGTGCTTTAGTATTCTATAGGATAGCAGCGATAATAAAGTATAGCCTTATAAGTCTCTAAGACGGTATTTTTCATCTTTTAAAATGAAGGAGCGGAATATATTTATCCTCTCTCCGAGGGATCGTTTTAATTAGGTCTATGACTCTTTAAAATCAGAAAAACACCTATTAATAGATGTTTTTCTGATTGTTTTACAGCACTAGGCTCACCATATGCTTACGGCTTTTATTGCAAGGGTATTTCTTTTAAAATATCCAAGAGGTAACTCCAGAATTTTTGTACGGATTTAATGTTGACTTTTTCTTCAGGAGAATGAGCTCCTGTAATATGAGGGCCAAAAGATATCATTTCCATATCTGGGTAATGGGCACCTATAATACCACACTCCAATCCTGCATGGCAGGCGACAATACGGGGTTGATCTCCGAATTTTTTAGTATAAATACGTTCCAAAATAGAGATAATCTCAGCTCGTGGATTGGGTTGCCACCCAGGGTAAGATCCGCTGAATTCCACCTGCAAGCCAGCCAGTTCAAAAGCTGCCCGCAGTTGATCTGCCACGGCCATTTTAGAAGACTCTACCGAAGAGCGGCATAGATTTAATACGCGTAGTTTTCCATTTTTTAATTCTATTCTTGCAATATTGTTGGAGGCTTCTACTAGGCCTTCAACATCGGGGCTCATTCTGTACACCCCATTATGGGCTGCTTTGATCCCTTTAATAATAGATTCGGAGTCTGAAGTTCGCAGTCCCTGCCCCCCTATTGGAGTGGGGGTAATGTGGATACTTAAAAGGGGTTCTATCGACTTAAATTCGCTGAGTATATCTTTTTTTAAAGCTTCAGCTTTTTTTAAATATGCTTCAGTCTCGTTTATACTAAAGCAAGCTTTAGCTTCTCTAGGTATAGCGTTTCTGAGTCCCCCAGCATCAATACTCACCAATTGAATATGTTGTTCAAGGCCTAAATATAAAAAACGATTTAAAAGTACATTGGCATTCCCCCTACCTTTATCGATATCCATACCAGAGTGACCTCCCGATAGACCTTTAATCTCTAAGTTTATCATATCACCGCTAACCTCAATCGTTTCATATTCTCCTCGGGCTGTAACATCTATACCGCCTGCACAGCCTATATCGATTTCATCGTCCTCTTCTGTATCTAGATTGAGTAGTATTTTCCCTTTTAATACACCCGGTTTAAGACCAAAAGCACCGGTCATCCCAGTCTCTTCATCAATAGTAAATAATGCTTCAATTTCAGGATGGGGTATATCTGTTGATTCCAGGATTCCCATTATACTGGCTACTCCAATACCATTGTCTGCACCTAGGGTGGTACCATTAGCCCTTACCCAATCGCCATCGATCAACATTTCAATTCCTTGTGTTTCGAAATCAAAATCAGTATCATTATTTTTCTGGCAAACCATGTCGAGATGAGATTGCAAAGTCACGGTTTTCCTGTTTCCCATACCAGGTGTGGCTGGTTTACTAATAATCACGTTGCCTGTTTCATCTACTATGGTCTCCAAGCCCAGGGAGATGCCAAAATTTTTAATAAAGTCAATTACCTTTTCCTCTTTTTTTGAGGGTCTGGGTATAGCATTTAGAGCTAGAAAATTTTTCCAAATGGCTTTGGGTTCCAGTTGTAATAAATCCATTTTTAGTGTTTTATTGTTTTATAAATTGATATTAAATGGCTCATGATTCGAAGGTAGAAACCTTTGGTAAATCTTTTGCGTTCCAGCCTGTCGAATAATTAATAAATTGGGTGTCTCCATATTGATTTGTAAGAGTATACATTTTTTGTGAACATACTTTGAATGTTGTAATCAGATATGTTGTACAATCTATAAAACGGAGTAAGTTCCATACAGGCATTGTGAATAGCCATGTACAAAGTTTTTGAGTATAGCTTTTTAAAATACCAGAATTTTGATCAAAAATTTTTAATAATTTGCGATAGGTATCTGAGGTCCCCCTTTCTTTAGCTAAAAAAAGGTAGCTCTCAATCATGAGCGTAATCTCTCCTGAATAAAAGACTGCAATCATTGTACTTTTATGATGCATTATGATAACAGCTGTTACAGGAATCATAAACCTATGGAGATATTCAAAATTCTGGGCCCCATTTTTTTCTTTTAAAATATACCGTATAAAGTACTTTATTTTTTCAGTAGCCTCTCGGGAGATGTCCACATTTGTAAAGAGGTTTGCCGAAAAAAAACTTTGCTTCAGCTGTGTGATGATCCGGATGATATTTTTTGCAGTTTCTACGGATAATTTATCTAAATATAAAAGAGCTATTTTCCTTAGCTTGGCGACCTCCAGTACCCTCATGGGAGAGACTACTCCCATGATTGGGGTTAAGCCAAGAGGATAGAAAATTCCAGATAGAAAAACAGCCTTCTTCATGTAACAAAATTACAAAAAATACACAGGCTGTATCTTCTTAATAAGCAGATACTGTTTTATAATAATTTCCTAATATTAGAAAGCAGTGTAGGATGATGAAAATATGTTTTAATAATTTTATTAAAACTATGATGCTGAATTGTGGGAGATTGCCGTATACTATGTTTTAAGCATATCGCATTAAAATTAGTGGGGCGACATTTTTTATAAAGAGCAACTAAAGTAATACCTTTGTAGGTATGAATTTTCCAAGTAAGATTTTAGAAAAAGCTGTCGAAGAGATTTCGGGGCTGCCGGGAATCGGTAAGAAATCGGCTGTTCGATTGGCTTTATACCTATTAAAACAACCTCAATCACAAGGTATAGTGTTGGGAGAAGCTATAAAGAAGCTGGTTAGCGATATTAAGTATTGCAAAGTGTGTCATAACTTTTCAGATGAGGAGATCTGTGAAATCTGTGCCCATCACAATCGTCACGATGAATTGCTTTGCGTGGTCGAGGATGTACGCGATGTAATGGCCATAGAAAAGACAGGGCAATACTATGGAAAGTACTTGGTGTTGGGAGGTAAGCTTTCCCCTATGGAGGGGATAGGACCTCAGCAGTTGCGAATAGAAAGTTTGATGCAAAAGGTGGAAAACGGCCTAGTGAAAGAGGTGATCTTCGCATTAAGCGCCACTATGGAAGGCGATACTACGGTTTATTATCTGTATAAAAAAATGAAACATCTGCCGCTAAATTTTTCAATTATAGCTCGAGGAATTTCCGTTGGAGATGAACTTGAGTATGCAGATGAAGTTTCTTTAGGGAGATCTATTAGAAACCGTCAAACATATGATGGAGCTTCTTAAACAAAGAAAAACCGCTTAAAAAAACTCATAAAAGAGTTCTAATAAGCAGTTCCTTCTAAACTAAACTATTAAATCTATCTATTTTGCAGTCTGCTATTTTGCAGAGGGTTGCTGAGTTTGAGTCTCAGGCTTCTGTACGGGAGCCTGGGAGTTTTTTGGAAGCTCTTTTTGCGAGCCTGATGACGATGGTGTAAGAGAGGATGATGGTTTTCCTGTTAAAATTACACTTAACATAATTAATACCACAATAAAAGTGCCCAAAGACCATGTAGCCTTATCCATAAATTCGTTCGTTCTCTGTACTCCGAAAGAAGCCGAAGACGAACCTCCAAATGTACCAGAGAGACCTCCTCCTTTAGGGTTTTGAGCCATGACAATAATGATCAGCAGAACACAGGCAATGATAATAAGAACCATGAAAAGGCTAAAAATTGTACTCATTTTTTTTATTTTCGGTGGGCAAATATACAAAAATATTGATTGATTTACATGAAATTCCGGTAATGAAATTTAGAATATACTAAGATTCCTTATTTAAACAAGCTTAAGTGGTATCTTTTTGCTAAATCTAAAATCATATAATAACCTGCAACAGAGTTTCCATGCTCGTCTAGGGGAGGACTGTAAACACCGATTCCTATTTTTCCAGGAACACTCACGGTAATACCACCTCCTACACCTGATTTACTGGGTAATCCTACCTTTCGGGCATATTCTCCACTCATTTCATACATGCCGGCAATTAGCATCTGAGACTCTATCAGGGAGGCTATATCAGCGTTTTTATAAGTGGTATCTCCATCATAGCGCGTACATTGATGGGCAAAAAAATAACCTATTTTGGCTAAATCTTCGGCCGTAACTTCTATAGAGCATTGTTTAAAATAATTGTTAAGCTTTTCTTCATCACCAATCAGTAAACCACTGTTTTTCATAAGATAAAACATGCCGCGATTACGGTGGCCAGTTTCTTTTTCGGAGAGGTATACCGACTTATTATAATTTATTTTGTTATTATTGGTAATGTAGCGCACCATGTTGAGAATCTTAATAAAGGGAATTTCTCCTTCTCCCTCTATTAGTGAGGTTGTTAAAATAGCACCTGCATTCATCAGTGGATTTAATGGTTTTCCAATTGTTTCGAGATTTGAGAAATGATTGAAAGGTTTATCGGTACCAAAATATCCGATTTTGCTAAAAATATTTTGTTCCCCTTTTTCACGCACCGCAACCATTAACGAAATAATTTTGGAGATACTTTGTATCGTGAACTTTTTATCAGTATCCCCTATGTTGATAATTTTCCCATTTTCATCAATGACAGATAAAGCGATGGATTTCGGATCGGCTTTTCCCAGTTCTGGAATATAATCTGCAACTTTTCCCTGTTGAGAATAGGTGCTGTTTTTTACTAAAATATCGTGTAAGGAATCTTCTGTAATCGAGCTAAGACTGGAGGTATAGGGAGCTACAGTTTGCGCGCAAAGATTTAGCGGCGAGAAGTAAATACCTAGAGTAAATATTATTTTAAATGCTACATTGGGGAAATATTTTCTTTTCATAGATTTAGGTTATAGAGGATTTTACGGTTGTTGTATTAAATTTATTCTCCATGCATATGGTTTACTGGTAACGTTGGTGTTCCTTGGGGCGATAAAAAATATTGATGAGGGGCTTTAAGTATGCTTTATATTTTTCCGAATCGAATAATTGGGAATCGGTCAAAGCTTTATGGGTCATCCATACGCCTAAAGGAAAGAGAATTAGGTTGGGTAGCCATGTAGCAAGGTAGGGGTTCATATCTCCTTTCCAAGCGATATTTTCAGTGGTTAAGTTTAATAGATAAAATAAGATAAAAATTACAATAGCGATAATCACCGGCAGCCCCATACCTCCTTTTCTGATAATAGATCCTAAAGAGGCCCCTATCATAAAAAATATAACACAGGTAAAAGAAGAGGATAGGATGCGTTGTTGATACATCACTATTTTCGCTTGATATTTTAAGGTTTCTATAATTTGTTCTTCTTTTTCTTGATAAGCTGTTTTAACGGCTTTGAGATTCGAGTAGGCGGAGTATAAAACTTCCAATTTTTTATTTCCTTTTAGAGAATCTAATGCAAAGGGGCGTTTGATGAGACTTTTCTTCACTTTCATTTTATCGATATAAGCGATGTATGCGTTCTGTTGGATCATCAGATCATGAGAGAGATTTTTGAAAGTCTCTTGATTATCTTTTTTTCGATCTTCAATGGTTTTAGAAAGTTGTCTATAAGTCTTAAACTGATAATCATCCGTAATATTTTGTTCTTCCAATGCTTTTTTTAACAATTCGGATATATCGAAATGATGTACTAGAGAGTCAAACTTGATAGACTGATCCGATTGTCGCTCCCGAGCTTTTAAATCTGCATTTTCATCCTGGAAAATATACCCATTATATAAAATCAGTTTTAGATAGTTTTTATCCACAGCCGGCATAAATTTTCCATTTTTAGCGATTACCGTCTGGTTATCTTGGTAGTAATTGGCAATTTTATGTATAAACACCCCCGATACTTTTTCGCCGTTTTCACCGCTTATTTTATCAAATTTTATCGTCATGCCTGGAACCGTGTTGATAAATTGACCTGGTGTAAAATTGAGGGCAGGGCGTAGCATGGTAATATTATGAAACATGTTTTTCGCCTTTCGTTGAAAATCAGGAATAATATTATTCGAAAAAAAATATAACAAGATAGAGAGTAAAATAGAAGTAAAAAATAAGGGGCGCATAATTCGCAAAAGAGAGATGCCCGAGGACTTCATTGCAGCCAGCTCATATCTCTCTCCAAATTCTCCGAAAGTCATAATAGAGGCCAATAGAATTGTCAGAGGCAGTGTCATCTTAATGACGGTGATCCCCATGTAAAAAAGCAATTTGGATATTTCCAAGAGGCTTAATCCCTTACCTGCAATTTGCCCCATCTGTGTCCAGATAAGATTTACGATAAAAATAAAGCAAAGTACACAGAAAATAAACAAAAATGGACCAAAAAAGGTCTTTATAATATATTGATCGAGCTTTTTTATCATACATTTTATATAAAAAGCCACTCGGTGTGACTTTTTATCCTTTTTAATTTTAATATTATAACTCTGTTATCAGATAATTCTTATAATCAGCTTGTTTAAAACTAAACAGTGAGGGTGATAAATTCTGATTTTCCACCTGTTTTAGAATTTCAATGATATCAAGCTCATTATTCTTTGACATTTGTTCTAGTTTTACCAATTGTTTTTTTGCAGAATGGATGTACAAATTTATATATTTTATTCCATTGTTTCTAAGGGGAGTCATTTTTACCAGATCTGTACTCACTCCCTGTATGTTTTTTTTTCCTATATACTGAACATTGTAGCCGCTTTTATAAGAGTTTATGTAGTTAAGAGGTGAGAATAGGGCGGTGTCACTATTAGGTTTAGCAATCGTGATTTCCTGATCTTCACTGCTAATATTGTATACTTTATGGCCATCAAATATTTGTTCCGTATCCATAATCTTAAGCCTATATTTATTTCCAGACGAATAAAATATACCAGTTTTCGCCTTGTTAGCGGTGCGGTATACAAATTTAAAATAGTTGTTTTTCTTAGACTGGTAGTGGGTAGAAACCTGATCCAAAATAGATTTCGATTGGGTGTCTATTTTCTGACCAAAGCCGTATATAAAGGAGAATATATAGATAGCAAGAGCTAGTTTATTGATAAGGATTTTCATTTCTTTTTTTGTTTTTAGTTATCCGCGCAGTTCTTCCAAAAATTGTTCCAAAGCATGCAGGTCAGTAATTAATATATCTCTCGGTTTAGAGCCGTTAAAACTTCCCACGATACCACAGGCTTCTAATTGATCCATAATCCTACCGGCCCGATTATAGCCTAGTTTGAGTTGTCGCTGTAGCATAGAGGTGGAGCCCTGTTGAGACGAAACGACAATGCGAGCCGCCTCTTCAAAGAGACTGTCTTTTTCATGAGCATCTATACCCCCGGCATGATTCGATTCTTCCCCTGCATATTCAGGTAGCTGATACGCCTCGGGATAGCCTTTCTGTTCGCCAATAAATTCTGCAATTCTCTCTACTTCTGGGGTATCTACAAAGGCACATTGTAAGCGAATAAGATCGTTGCCATTGAAGTAGAGCATATCCCCTTTTCCTACTAATTGCTCTGCTCCTGGAGTATCGAGGATGGTTCTAGAGTCGATTCCTGAAATCACTCGAAATGCTACCCGGGCAGGAAAATTAGCTTTAATCATTCCGGTAATCACATTTACCGAAGGACGTTGGGTCGCCACAATCAAGTGTATGCCTATAGCGCGTGCAAGCTGGGCTAATCGTGCGATCGGCAATTCTACTTCTTTACCCGCAGTCATAATAAGATCCGCAAATTCGTCTACTACCAATACAATATAAGGAAGGTAGCGATGCCCATTTTCAGGGTTTAATTTTCTTTCAGTATACTTTTTATTGTATTCCTTGATATTCTTACAGAAAGCATTTTTAAGCAATTCATAGCGATTATCCATTTCAATACATAGAGAATTTAATGTATTGATAACCTTGTTGTTATCTGTTATAATTGCATCCCCTCCATCTGGGAGTTTTGCGAGATAATGTCTTTCGATTTTAGAGTAGAGTGAGAGTTCTACTTTTTTAGGATCGACCATTACGAATTTAAGTTCGCTTGGGTGTTTTTTAAATAGTAGTGAAGTTAAAATGGCGTTTATACCTACGGATTTACCTTGCCCTGTTGCCCCTGCCATTAACAGATGGGGCATTTTGGTTAAGTCGGCTATAAAAATTTCATTCGAAATCGTTTTACCGAAAACGACAGGAAGCTCCATATCCGCATGTTGGAATTTAGGCGAAGCGATTACCGAACGCATGCTTACCATAGAGGGATTTCGATTTGGCACTTCTATGCCAATGGTTCCTTTGCCAGGCATAGGGGCTATAATTCGGATACCGAATGCCGAGAGGTTAAGAGCGATGTCGTCCTGGAGTTTTTTTATTTGCGCTACACGAATACCGGCTTCTGGGATAATTTCATAAAGGGTTACTGTAGGGCCTATGGTGGCTTTAATTTCGGTAATACCTACATTGAAAGTCCTTAAGAGCTCAACAATACGATTTTTATTCTCCTCCAGTTCTGCCTGATTGATATTGATGTTTTCTTTACCATAATCTTTTAATAGAGAAATATTTGGAATTTGAAATTTAGGCAATTCCAGCGTGTGGTCGTACAAACCGTTTTTATCGACCAGACTTTGGGCTTTACTATCAATCAGGTCCAGGGAATCTTCCTGTTTTTGCTCCACGGTAAAGGCGATGTTAGCAGCTTCTGCACTAGGGTCCTCCATTGGGGGTTGATTAATAGCCGGGTTAGAAGTCTTGTGAGGTGTTTCTATAATAGGTGAGGTATGGACAGTGGGAACCTCGGGTAGCCTGGAGGGAATCTCAAGACTAGCCTTATTGGAAGAGTTGTCTTGTATTTTCTCACTACATAAATCCTCTGTAAAAGGCTCTTCCTCTTCCTCTGTGCTGTTTTTATTTTGATTTGACCCCAATATTTTAAATTGAATTAAAGAAGCCTTAAATTTATCTATTTTGGCTTTGATATTGGAAGGGCGGAGATTAAACTCAAGTACAAAATATATGCCTATGCTCAGCAGTAGTACCATCCACAGTCCTACAATCCCGATAACAGCCTGTAGATAATCCATAATTTGATATCCGTATACGCCCGAAAATACGCCTTCTCCCTTGGTAATTCCACCTAGAACAATAGGAAGCCAGCAGATAAAGAATAAACTATGAGAAATGGTTTTCCACGGTTTAAAATATGTCTTTTTTAAAATCAGCGTCCCGAAAACAAAAAACAAAAAAGCTAGGATAAAACTCGCGATACCTATGGATTCAAAAATAAAAAAATTGCCCAGCCAGTCTCCTACTTTTCCAAAAAGATTAGATGATTTTATAGACTTATCCAGCATGGTTCCTGCCTGACTCTGGTCGGCTTTCCATTTCATAAGATACGAAATAAAAGAAAACGTTAGAACCAGAGAAGCAAAAACGAATGCGGTACCAGCAGTAATTCTAAATTTAGATAAGGTCTTTGTTTTAGAAAATTCGGGCTTTCGATTCATTCTTTTTTCGGTGTTATTGATAATAAGGTATTTTGCAAATTTAGGATAAAATAGGATAAAAACGAATCTTGTTTCTTTGTAAAAAAGAAAAGAGACGTTTCAAAATACGGGATGAAATCATCTCGGATATAAAAATTAAGTCCATCATGGTGAGAAATTATTTTTTTGAACGTATTTTTGCAGGATGTATTTGTTAGAATTATAATGAAGAAATTGCAGAAGATATTTATTTCCACCAGGATGATGGCTGTGTTATTACTGATATACGCAGGTTCTATGGCAGTAGCCACTTTTATAGAGAATGACTATGGTACCCCTACCGCAAAAGCATTAATATACAATGCGAAGTGGTTCGAGTTGGTAATGTTATTACTCATCCTTAATTTTATCGCTAATATAAAGCGTTATAGGCTTTTTAGACGAGAAAAATGGCCGGTTTTAATCTTTCATTTGGCTTTTATTCTTATTTTTATTGGAGGATTAATCACCCGTTATATTAGCTTTGAAGGAATGATGTTAATTCGGGAAGGAGAGACGTCTAACCAGATTGTAAGCGAAAAACAATACTTTAAGGTACAAATAGAAGATAAGGGAGATGTACTCAACTATGAAGATATTTCTTATATTATGTCGCCCAAGCATCATGATTTTAGAGCGACTTATGATTTTAGAGGTGAAAAATTTGTGGTAAAAGCTTTGGATTATATACAGCGGAAGAAGGATTCACTCATTGTATCGGAAAACGGAAATCCTTATCTTCATATAGTTTCTACAAATGATCAAGGCCGTCAAAATATTTATATAGCACCTGGGGAAGTCAAGAGTATTAATGGGATGTTGGTTGCTTATAACCGAAAAATAGAAGGAGCTGTAGAAATCCATGATGAAAAAGGTTTTTTACAAATAAAATCTCCCGAACAGGCTCAGTACATGACAATGGCTACCCAGAAAATGGGTAGACTCCAAAAAGACTATTTAGATTCTTTAAAAATGAGAAGCCTTTACACGATTGGAGAGCTTAAGTTAGTGGTCCCCGAGGGGGTGCAAAAGGGAAAATTGATCGAATATGAAGGAGATAAAAAAAGAGATGCTGCGACACCCGATCTGTTGCGTTTAATGGTAATAGGACCTAAAACCCGTCAGCCGGTCGATATATGGGTGGACAAGAATAATCCCAATATGGCCAAGCAAGTCGCCATAGATGGAAAGAATATAATGTTAGGCTTTGGACCTAAAATCTTACAAACCCCTTTTTCATTAAAACTGGATAAATTCGTAATGGAAACATATCCGGGGAGTAATGCCCCGTCGGCATATGAATCTCATGTGCAAATAATTGAAAACGGTATACAAAAGCCTTATAAAATCTATATGAACCATGTACTCAATCATGGAGGTTATCGTTTTTTTCAGGCAGGATTTGATCCGGATAGAAAGGGGACCCATCTTTCCGTAAACCACGATTTTTGGGGTACAGGTATCACTTATATAGGGTATACTTTTCTTTTTCTAGGTCTTTTCGTTACTTTATTTTGGAAAGGAACCCGATTCTGGCAGCTGAACGAAATGTTGAAGGATATTAGTGGGAAAAAATTGGGAATGATCGCTTTTTTTATATTTGCATGTGCCACGTTTCCTGCCCAAAACTATTCGGGTAACCAAAACATTGATATGCATGGTAAGGAAACATCTGAAGTTTCCCAATTACAGAAGAAAGAAGGGGCAATAGCAGGACCACTTTTACCTCGTGTATTGGATCCTCAGATGGTAGTGAAGGAATCCCACATCAATAAAGATCACGCGGATAAATTTGGCTATGCATTGGTGCAAAATATTGAAGGACGCATCGTTCCAGTGAATACTTTAGCTTTGGATGTTTTGAGAAAACTCTATAAAAAGGATGAGTTTTACGGAATGGATGCCAATCAATGGTTTCTATCTATCAGCACGAATCCTTTTATGTGGACTCAGGTGCCTCTTATTAAAATAAGTTCTAAAGGAGGTGAAGAACTCTTACGAAAAACCAAAGCAAATGAAGAGGGCTATACTTCTTTGTTGAATCTTTTTCCTATGGATCCTGTTTTCAAACAGCCACGTTTTGTACTCGAAGGAGACTATAATCTGGCATTTCGTAAAAAACCAGCAGACCAAACGAATTATGACAAAGCGGTTATAGGAATCAATGATCAGGTACAAGTTTTTAACGGTATACTTTCCGGTCAGTATATGCGGGTCGTACCAGTGCCTAATGATAATAATTATACCTGGCATTCTTGGATGGATAATAAATTAGAACCAGATGAAGCTTCTCAAAAGATAATAGGGCCTTATTTTGTAAGCGTTTTGGATGCTATTAAAAACGGAAGATGGGATGTGGCCGATCGAGAATTGGTGAAGCTACAAGAATACCAGCATAAATGGGGATCTAAGATATTGCCTTCTGACACAAAAGTAAAAGTGGAGGTGATGATGAATGGGTTAAATTTGTTTTTCAAACTCTTAATTGCCTATACGATTATCGGAGGATCACTTCTGGTATTAGGATTTATTTACCTGTTTAAGCCTTATAAAACCCTGCATCATATTATTAGAGCGATCATCGGGATTGGAATCCTGGGCTATATTTTGCATTTTCTAGGCTTGATAGGACGTTGGTATGTATCTGGACATGCTCCATGGAGTAATGGATATGAGGCTATTATGTTTATCTCTTGGGTTGGTATTACAGCCGGAATAACCCTTTATAGAAATTCTAATGCACTGGTGCCGGCGGCAGGTTTTTTGGTGGCTGTCATTATGATGGGGTTTGCTCATGGAGGAGCACAATTGGATCCCCAGATCACCCCTCTGGTACCTGTTCTTAAGTCTTACTGGC
Organism: Elizabethkingia argenteiflava; assembly: GCF_009904105.1. Taxonomy (GTDB): domain Bacteria; phylum Bacteroidota; class Bacteroidia; order Flavobacteriales; family Weeksellaceae; genus Elizabethkingia; species Elizabethkingia argenteiflava. Next base: position 12,618 of record NZ_JAAABJ010000433.1, read on the forward strand.
TTATTATTCATGTAGCGATTATTACTTCCAGCTATGGATTTTTTGCACTTTCTGCCATTATAGCTATTATTACTTTGTTTTTTTACGCTTTAGCCAATAAAGAACTGTATAAAAGACATAATGATAAGACCATTAAAGAGTTGAGTATTGTAAGTGAAATGTCTTTAACCATAGGCTTATTTGCTCTTACGGTAGGAAACTTTCTCGGTGGAATTTGGGCAAATGAAAGCTGGGGGCGCTATTGGTCTTGGGACCCTAAGGAAACATGGGCCTTCATCTCAATTATTGTATATGCTTTTGTCTTACATATGCGCCTGGTACCAGGTTTAAGAGGGAGATATACCTATCATGTGGTAAGCATGTTTGCATTTTGTTCTATGATTATGACTTATTTCGGTGTGAATTACTATTTATCGGGCCTACATTCTTATGCAGCGGGAGATCCAGTTCCCATTCCAATGTGGGTGTATATTAGCTTAACCTTTATGATCTGTCTGAGTATTGCAGCATGGTTGGGATACAGAAAGCTTACACTTATAGGCAATAGCAACCGTTTTAAAAGATATTGACCTATTAAATAAAAAAGACTAGGAAATTATATATTTTTTTTATCTTTATACGATTATAGCGCCAAAATAATGTGAATATGGAAAAAGAACTAAAGCCCATGTCGGGCTATTTGGCCTTGCTTATAAGTGTGTTGTTAATTTTAGGAGCAAGTGCATTATTTTTAATAGGCATTAGGATAAACTTTTTTTTATTAATCGTAGGGGTAATATGTTTTGCTCTTGCGGGTTTCTTTTTAAAAGGCCTTATTATTATCCAACCCAACCACTCTAGAGTACTTAATTTCTTTGGAAAATATGTAGGTACGATAAAAAAAAACGGATTATTTTTTATTAATCCCTTATACACTTCTCAAAAAATAAGCCTGCGTTCGGAGAATCTACAGGGGCAATTTTTGAAGGTGAATGACAAAATGGGAAATCCTATTGAAATTGCAGCGGTGGTCGTTTGGAAAGTAGGAAACACTTATAAAGCAGCTTTCGAGGTAGAACGTTATCTCGAGTATGTGAGTATCCAGAGTGAGGCGGCGGTACGGCATCTGGCCGTAAGCTTTCCGTATGATAATCTAGAAGATGAAAATGCAGGAATCACCCTAAGGGATGGAGGAGAGGATGTTAACCGTATTTTGGAGAAAGAGTTGACAGATCGTTTAGCTCCTGCAGGTATTATCGTACAGGAAGCCAGAATTAGTCATTTGGCTTATGCACCGGAAATAGCAGGAGCAATGTTGCAACGTCAGCAGGCCACAGCCATTGTGGGCGCCAGATCCAAAATTGTAGAAGGTGCTGTGGGCATGGTGGAAATGGCATTAAAAAAATTGTCTCAAGATGGCGTTATAGAGTTTAATAACGATCAGAAAGCTGCAATGGTTAGTAACCTTATGGTGGTATTATGCAGCGAAAAATCGGCGCAATCGGTACTCAATACGGGACTTAAAGTTTAAATTATATATATCGGAAAGAGCGAGTTTGTTTTACTTGAAACATAAAAATAATTACAAGATAAGCTTTTTTTATTGCATACAGTGGAGCCACTTCTTTCTAATATTAACAATTTGAATGGTGCGCAACAACTAACTCTGATCTTTTTTATCATTTCACAGTCCCTATGCTTAAGAAACTACAGCTATAGTACAGCCATACGGTGCATAATGATTCATTTTTTTTTTGATAATGAGCGATTTTACAGCAGCTATAATTGAATCCTCTTAAGTAGACTTAGGCTATTTAACAGCAGATCTGAGCATGGCAATAAAATCATAAGGAAACATTGGATTTATAAACACCCCGATTGATATTATTACTTATCCCGTTATGGGGAAACAATTGGAATGCTTTAAAGTGTAGTAAAATCTCAGCTTACTTAGAGCGGACTGATAGGGGACTTTTTTTGAAACTGCTAGATTTGAAGATATACCATCTTTTATCTCTAAAATTATAATGCTTAGTGTTTTAGAAGTATTATAAAAACTCATTAGGAATCTGGATGTTGTTTTCTTTAAGATAATCCATAAGGCGTTGATATTTTCTTTGCATCCCTGAGTCGCAGGCGGATGAAAGAGTGCAAATACCCGCTGGGCTTATCTCTAATATTTCTGCAACCTTCAGCAGTGTAGACATATTCATTCTTACCTTACCATTTTCTAAATCAGAATAGGCTTTTTGGGAAATCCCCAACTCTAACGCCATGTATTCCTGTGTATAGTCCTTGTTTCTGCGAATTTGTCTTATACTATTGCTGCACTCTTTCATTATCTACAGGTATTGTATAGTAATTTTAGGTATAATTTAGAGGATAATCTACTGGTACACCACAAAGATAGCGAATACCTTTGACACACGATAAAAACCATTAAAAAAACATCGTTTTTAATGGTTTTTACTATTTATTACTTCAATAAAATTAAATATAATATACTTAAAAAATGGAGAAGCAGAAGTTTCATTATGACAACTCTATTGTGAAGGCATTTCTCTATGCGACCATCGTTTTTGGTGTTGTGGGATTTATTCTAGGAATTACGGCAGCACTAATGCTCTTCTATCCTGAATTACCGGAGTTCTTGTTGGGAACAGATGACACCACTATTCAAAGCTTAAGGAGTGGTAATATTCAAGGTCTTATTCACTCTCAGGGAGCCTTAGGTTTTGGCAGGATAAGAATGCTACATACCAGTGCCGTCATTTTCGCTTTTGTTTGTAATTCATTTTTCTGTGGAGCTTACTATAGTTTGCAACGTTTATTAAAAACCCGTATGTATAGCGATACGCTATCATGGATACATTTCTGGACTTGGCAGCTGATGATTGTTAGTGTTGTCATTACTTTTATTATGGGGATTAATACATCTAAGGAATATGCAGAACACGAGTGGCCGATTGATATATTAATCGCTTTTTCGTGGATCATCTTTGGTGTTAACATGTTTGCGACGATAGCCAAAAGAAGAGTAAGACATTTATATGTAG
>NZ_JAAABJ010000434.1 GCF_009904105.1 Elizabethkingia argenteiflava
ATAATATTCTGTTCTTAAAGCCATCAAAGGATTTCGCATAGTTTCTTCTAATCATAAACTGATCACATAATTGCGAAAATAAGGTTTCGATGGGCTTTCGGGATTTTCTAAAAATATAAGGCTGCGGCTTATATCCATGTTGATTTTTTCGCATAGGTACTTCCATATTAATCTGGTTGTAAGTAAATAAGTCTCTTTGATAATCAATACTCAGAT
>NZ_JAAABJ010000435.1 GCF_009904105.1 Elizabethkingia argenteiflava
CAAAATAGTGTTTATTATGGTTATAAATTGCATGCAGTGTGTACTACTGATGGGATTTTTACCGATTTTGATCTAACACAAGCTTCTGTACAGGATATTCATTATCTCAAAGATATTAAGCACTTGTATCAAAATTGTACAATATTAGGAGACAAAGGTGATCTGAGTATTGATTATCAAAGAGACTTATTTACTTACAACCAGATTAATATG
>NZ_JAAABJ010000044.1 GCF_009904105.1 Elizabethkingia argenteiflava
AAATAGATAAACATGGTGATTATACTCTTCAATTATGAAATTCATGACTTAGACTGGGGATTTATAAATAATTAATAAATTGAAAATCAATTTCAGATATACGTATAAAATTAAAAGTTCTCCATTACGCAAAAGAGATTGGAAATATTTCTCAGGCATGTAGATATTATGTTATCTCAAGAGAAGCTTTTTATCAGTGGAAAAGAGCTTATGACCAAGAAAGGGAACAAGGTTTAGTTAATAGTAAGCCTTGCCCTGAAACCCCAAAGCTCAGAACCCCTAATCACATAGAAGATCTTATACTGTATTTGCGTAAAACTTATTATTTTGGGCCAAATGGTAGTTATCCCGTTATCATGGGATTGAGTTATCTTCAGGCGCTGTTTATCATGTATTAAAAAGGAATGATGTGAATAAGTTACCTCAGAATATGAAGAAGCGATCTATAAAAACCTTCAAACGATATGAAAAACAG
>NZ_JAAABJ010000436.1 GCF_009904105.1 Elizabethkingia argenteiflava
CATCGTACTCGAAGAATGCTGAGAGATTTAACCAATTGTCCAGCCAGGATTTGCAGGTCAGGGGATATTTTTTTGCCCACTTCTCTTCAAAGGCAAGCAGCCTTTGATATCCCTGCTCTTCATTATTCGCCTTGTAGATTGGCTTCATATCCTCCATAACCGCTTTTTTATCCCTGTCAGGAACATAGCGCATGGAGGAGCGGATTTGATGAACCACGCAAAGTTGTACCCTGGTTTTAGGAAATACAGCCTCAACCGCTTCGGGGAAACCTTTCAGGCCGTCTATGCAGGCAATCATAATATCTTCCACACCGCGTTTCTTCAG
>NZ_JAAABJ010000437.1 GCF_009904105.1 Elizabethkingia argenteiflava
AAGAAGACCGTGCGTAGTCTAAGTGCTGGCTCATTTGAGTTAGAAACTGATCGTGACCGCCTGGGTACTTTTGAACCTAAGATTATGCCCAAACGCCAGCTAATCATTACCGATGAGCTGGAAGGTAATATCTTATCGATGTACGCTATGGGAGTGAGTACCCGAGCAATGCGGGATTATGTTCAGCAAATGTATGCTATGGAGATTTCTCC
>NZ_JAAABJ010000438.1 GCF_009904105.1 Elizabethkingia argenteiflava
CCGTGCGTAGTCTAAGTGCTGGCTCATTTGAGTTAGAAACTGGTCGTGACCGCCTGGGTACTTTTGAACCTAAGATTGTGCCCAAACGCCAGCTAATCATTACCGATGAGCTGGAAGGTAATATCTTATCGATGTACGCTATGGGAGTGAGTACCCGAGCAATGCGGGATTATGTTCAGCAAATGTATGCTATGGAGATTTCTCC
>NZ_JAAABJ010000439.1 GCF_009904105.1 Elizabethkingia argenteiflava
CTCTAAGACTTAGTAAAGAGATTGATCTCAGTAAATGTGCATCTAAGATGCAAGGATTATCATATGCACTTGTTGTTAAAATAGCAAATGATGCCGCAAAAAAATCTATTATAAATTCTAGCAAAGAAATTTCTGTAAATGATTTGGACAAAGCACTGGAAGAAAACTTAACGTTTAACAAATAGGGAGCGATTTCGAATCTGGTATAAGCAAATCAGATATATGTGCTAAGTATAATATTTCTACTAACAAATACATATTAGCACTGAAAAAATACAAGCAAAGAGTCAATTCAAATATAGATATCCCTACGAATGAGGATACTGTATTTTATTCTTAAAATAGCTATCCAAAGCTACAGCTTGTACAATAAAAAATCTAATATAATCAGTTTAGAAATGATTTTGAAAGATGTGAAAAAGTACCATGTTTTAAATGAATCTCAAATTTAAAAGATTTGAAGAAAGCTCTTCATAAACTTATTACAAATAATTATATAGGGATTACAGAATGTTTTATTCTGGACTAAACTTGCTCTTAATGAAATTAAGGAATGTACTATTTCGTGCATCAGCATCCCTCACAACAGCATCTATATCCCACATAAATATTCCAATAGGAATTGTTTTTTTAGGATTCAATGAAATAGCGACTTCTTTTTCCCTGTAATAAAGTTTACCAGATGAATAAAGTTCTGTAAATTCACTAGCTAAAGCTAGCTCAATCTCCTCATTAAATTCTATAATTCCATAATACCAAATCCGTTGAACTTTGTTATTATAATATTTCATTAGATTTCTCGCCCTTGTTTCCAACTGTAAGATAGTTTTCTGGTTATCATACTTACTAACTCCTCGTTTTTTAAGTTCAACAATTACAACATCAAAAGGCCTGCCTTCTGTTGGGTTATTCGAAAAAATGAAAGCAAAATCGGGTCTGTCAATATCTCTTTTGATTTCTTCACCTTCAACAAGATATTTGGCTAACTCTGTCATTTCTCTATCGCTCAATGTGACTTCGTAAGTCATATATTTTTCATCTAATATCCATGCATTGTTTTTGTAAATATCATTTACAAGATTTGCTTTATCAAACTTGCCATCTTTTCCTTTCAAAGCAATTAATTTATGAATATATGCTTCTGAGTCGCTAGATGTTGAATCTTTCAACTTACCAATTGTTAGTTGTCTAAATAGTATATATTCAGTTAAAGCCCTAGCGGATATTTCAAGTGATTTTTTAAATTGTTCATCGGTTAATTTGCTTGCATCTAATAACTCTTTTTGAGCGTTAAAAAATTCATCTTGAGCTTCTTTTAAAATATCATTCCTTTTTAAGTACCCAATATTATCAATATTGAAATAACCGTTTAGGTGAGGATATTTATTAACTAGACTTTCTTTTATAGCCATATTTTTATCCTTTATTTTAGGAATTCTGTTTTCTATTAATGCAGTTACTGCCTTTCTGAAGATTCTTTGGATTTCAAGAAATTCTTTCTTTTTAAGAGTTAGATTTTGTCGTGAGAGATCTACTTTTCCAGTAAAATAGTCTGATAGAAGAATAAAAAACATTTTGTATCCAGATGGTATATTTTCATTAGCTATAATGTCAACTTTGAAAGTTCTATTATCTACTGAGATTGCAGAAACTAAAGATGTATCTTTAGTATCAACTTCTTCAATAGAGTAATACAGTTGAAGTTTATCATAGAGATTTAAAGATGCATTAATTTCTATAAATTCCATATTTGGAATATCATCCGTTGTTAATATAGCATTATATTCTTCATTATCAATATTACTATCAATATTAATAGAAATAAATTTGCCTGATTTTTTATACTGAAAAAGGCGAGAATAAAACTCATATAAGATTCTCTTTTTCAAATTTTGTGGGAAAAGAAAATCATATTTAGCTACTTTTTGTAAGGTATATGTATCCATAGATAGTACAGTTCCTGTTTTTGAATCAGGGATTATATTTATCTTACAGTCGTTTTCTTCGAATTTTTCATTAAACGTAAACACACGCTCCTTGTCTTTTTCGAAAATACTACTAACATTTACTTGTTCAAAATAACATAAATATACTAGTCGTCCTAATCCTTTATGTGAAGATTCTTCAACATCAAATAAATTGGAAAATTTTTTATATCTCCGATTATCAAAACCTAAACCGTTGTCAGAGATCTTAACATGTAGTGTTTCAGCTTTATTAATAGCGTCAATTGAAATTTTAATATTAATTTCAGTTGCCTCAGCATCCAATGCATTACTTATCGCCTCAAAATAAACCATTTCGAGAGAGGAATTACTAAAGAACATTTTTATAGCTTGTCCTAACTTAACTTTCATTATATCATACTATTATTGCTTTGTAAAAATAGCGATTATTATATTATATTTCTAAATAAAAATCTTAATTATCTGTTAAGGACATTACCCTTAAAAGAGTTTATATAATGAACAATAGTTAACCCACTTTAATAAGGTGGGTTACTTTATATCCGGCAGATATGATATGTATTATATACATCTTTTTATTATATTTGTGAATATTCCTTTTAGTTATGTCATACCCTAAGAAAAAAGTAGAAAGCATCTTTGAAAAAATAATCACAGAAATAGCGGAAAACAATCGTTCCGTTCGATCCATATTGAAAGATGAAGGAATGCCCAGTATGAGAACGTTTTTTAAGTGGTTGAAAGAAGATGAAGAAAAAGTAAAGCAATACGAAATATCTTGTGAGATTAGAGCAGCATCGCTATTTGATGAGATGATGGATATAGCTTACAACACAGAAAATGGGACCACAGAAAAAATAATAGATGGTGAAAGAAAAGAAATAATCACTAGCGATATGCTAGGGCATCGTCGATTAAAAATAGATACTATTAAATGGGCGCTGTCTAAGATGATGCCTAAAAAGTATGGTGATAAACTGGATGTTACTTCCAAGGGAGATAAGTTGGAAAGCGAATCACCTACAGTAATTAATTTTAAATATGTTCCACCACCAGATGAAGAATAATAGTATCACTTTAGATTTCACTATTGTATTTTGGAAAATAAAAAAGGCATTAGAAGCTAAAAATAAGGATGGGACCCAGAAATATAAATATATAATTCTGAAAGGGTCTTCTAGGTCTTCAAAAACTATTTCGCTTTGTGATATATTCGACCTTGAAGCCAGAACAAAACACAACCGCCGTTTGACGATATGGAGGGAAACAAAAACGCTTTGTAAAAAAACAGTATTAGCTGACTTAATAAAGCACCACAAAAGAACAGGTAGATATAAGCTAGATTACGAATACAACAAGACAGAAAGTATACTTTATTATACGCACGGTGGAAAAGATGAGACATCCTCTACCATAGAAATACAGGGCACAGATGATGACGAAGCAGTGCATGGTTTTGAGCAGGATTGGGCGTGGATAAACGAGCCTTACAAAATGTCTCCCGACACCTTTGACCAGATAGACATGAGAAGTAGTGTTGTATTTTTAGATTACAACCCGAAAAAGAAAACACTTGCAGACTCACTCTCTAAAAAAGAAAATGCTATAGTAATTCATAGCACGTTTAGAGACAACCCTTTTTGTCCTTCGGAACAGAGAATTAAAATATTATCTTACCAACCTGTAAAATATTGTAGGTTAGTTATTGAAAATCAGGAATCGGCGTCGAAAATTTTCAGTTTTAAAGACCGCCAAGCACTTAAAGAATATCTATCTTCCAAAAAATATAGCTCGAACAAAGTAAACGAAGCGGTTAGGTGTTTTCAAAACGAGCTTGTAGCAGATGCCTCAGAATATAAATGGAAAGTTTACGGCTTAGGTGAAAAAGCAGAGAATCCAAAAAAAATACACAGTGGTTGGATATCAATACCATCAAGAGAATATGAAAAATTAAAGGCATCAGGAGATTACCCTGTTTATTATGGATTGGATTACGGTTTTTCAGTGCCTACTGCGTGCGTAGAGATAATGTATGATGGTGATAGAACGTTTTATCTTAAACAAATATTGTATAAACCAATTAACCAAATGTCAAAGCCTTTAGGCGAAGAGCTTCGCGCTGCGGGAGTCCCCGCAGGAGATGTCACGTATATTTTTGCAGATTCCCAAGACAAAGACGTTAAAAGTGGGGTAAGTATGACAAGTGATTTACGTTCGTACCATTCTTTAAATGTTATTCCTGTGCAAAAGCCTACGTACCTAGAACGTTTTGAATATATGCAAAAATGTATAATCGTTTACACCTCAGACTCCATAAACATAGAGGCTGAATACGATACATATGAGTGGCACTATATTAACGGGGAATCAACGGAAAAGCCAATAAAGGCAGACGACCACTTGATGAATGCAATAGAATATGCGATGTGGATGATTAAAATACTACATAAGCTCAATTTGTAATCCAAAGATGTATTTAGTACATATTTTTATTATATTTGTATATCTAATTATATGGTTTTGAACATTTTTAATAAAATATCAAAAGCTACCAAAAGTATTTGGTCTGGGGAGAGAGAGCCTAATTATGCTCGACTAAACAACGGTGTTCATTCGTATAATTACGAAACTATTCGTTTTGGGCTTTTGGGACTATTAGGGAGCAAGTATTACACGCCTCAACAGAATCTCAAATACTATTACGAAAAGGCTCTCTTTTTACAGGATTGTGTTAATTTATACGCTGACTTTGCGGCACAGGTAAAAATAGAAGAAGTGTATCCCGATGGAAGGGCTGTCGACAATTCTCCTTATTTGGATTTTTTGCAAGAACCTAATATATGGCAGAATAAGACAGATTTCATAAAAGAAATGGTAGTTAATACTTTGGTATATGGAATCTCTGTACAATCTGGAAATTACTTTAAAAGTGGAAATTTAAGGATCAATGCGCAGCTTTATAACATTGATTTTTTTAATATTAGTGTTCCTGAGATAAAGAATCCATACGTATACACCCGAAAAGACATCCAAAATCTAAATGTAATAGAGGTACTTGATGGCGGACAAAAGAGAGTCTTAAAGATGGAGGAGCTAGCCTATTTTTATGATACTATTTCAAAAAGAGGGTTCAGTATTGAGGGGTATGATTCGAAGACTTTTTTTAATCCGATATCTCGAATATTTGGCATTTTACCCTCTATACATACTATTTTGAATGCACAAGATACCATGTGTTACTTGACGTCTAACCCTGTTAGCAAGATAATTAGTAAGGAGGAGGGGAGTATTGCTCCTCTTGGGGGAAAAGAAAAGCTAGATATTGAAAGAAAATTAAATGGCAGGGGGGCATATGGAGCTGGAATAGGAAAAATAGGAGATATCATTGCAGCGGAAGAAAGCTTAAAAGTATTAGACCTTACAAGAGATAACAAAAAGTTGCAAATATTGGAAATGAAAGAGAATGCTAAGGATGATATTCGCAATCGATATTTGATCCCCAGAGACTTTTTTGATGATTCTACGTACGAAAATAAACAGTTCTCTGAGGCGAGATTTATCCTCGGAAATGTATCCCCTATAACTACTTCTTGGCTTAACGAACAAGTAAATAAAGTGCCAGCATACTTTAAAGAAAGAGGTACTTTTTTGCGAGGAACATATGAACACTTACCCTCTATCATAGAGGCGAAGACCCGAATAAAAAATGCAGGATTTAGAGATAAGGCAGAATCTACTTTAAAAGTATTAGAAGCCTACGAAAAGGCAACACAATTGTTTCCAGGCATAACATATGACGACTTTTTAAAAGATCACGATTTAACTGATTTTACACTCGATTAATACTATGGATGTACAATACCTAAAAAATAAATTAGAAGATAAAAGTCTCTCTATACAGGAAAAAGAGGCTATCAAGCAAAAGATAGATATTCTAATAAAAAATAAAACTGTAAAAAAATGATAGTGGTAAAGGAATTTCCTAACAAGCAATTTAATACAAAGGAAGAGCTATTTAAAGCACTTACGGAAAATAAAGAATTGCTTAAAGCTCAAAAAAAACTTCAAACGAAATTTACCGATTTGACAGCACATTCATTTGCTATCAATGAAAAAAATGAGGTTTTAAAATCCACCGAACAAGACCTTTCAGAAGTGAATACTCTACGTATAAAAGTAGTAATAAACACATGCAATGTATTTGATTCGCATAGGGATGTTTCAATAAACGGAAGTTGGAATAGAACTGTCAAAAACACAAAAAACCTTTTGCTTTTGGATTCTCATAAGTACGAGTTTGACAGGATAATATCCGATGAAGTTACTCCCAAGGTAGAAGAGATCTCGTGGCAAGAACTAGGTTACCATTATGAGGGGAAAACAGAAGCGTTGGTTTTTTATTGTACCCTTCAAAGAGATAGAAATCCATACATGTTTGATCAATATGCCAAAGGTCGGGTAAAAGAACACTCAGGGGGCTTACGATACATAAGTGTTGATTTGGCTATAAACTCCGAGGAGAAAATGAATAAAGAAGAAAAAAAAATATGGGATAAATACTACAAGTTAATTGTAAATAAAAATGATGTAGATGATTGCGGCTACTTTTGGGCCGTTACAGAACAAAAAATATTAGAAGGGAGTGCGGTTGTTTTTGGTAGCAACTCTATAACTCCCACTTTGACAGTCGAACCCGTCGCAGACACTTCGGCTTCTAAAGACTCAGGCTCGGCATTGACCACTCTGAACAGTGTAAATAAAAAAAGATTTATTAATCCAAACAATTTTTAAACATGTTCAAGTACAAAACACAAGCAGAGCTTGAAAAGATGTCGGTTGAGGAAATAGACCAGTACCATAAAGAAATGAAGGCATGGGAAGCTGACGTCCGAAAAAAAGAAATAGAAGAGGCTTTAAAGCCATTAGTGCAGCAAAACGAAGAATCTGTCAAAGACCTTAATGATATTGCAGAGATTACAACGTCCCTAAAAGAAAAGATTAGGAATCTTGGTCTTCCTTCTGAGAGTCAATTATCTAAAGCTTTGAAAGACAATGCGGATGCTATAAAAGAAACTTTTAATAGTGGAAAAATTGTCGAAATAGAAATTAAAAATGAGGGATCGTTAATTACTACAGGAAACGCAACTGGAGGTAATGAAGCTCCAGCAATTTTTGGAGCGCAGGTAGCTCATCCAAGTTTTATAAACCTGCGTACCCCCTCTGCATTAAGCAAGGTAACTAGGTTAAAAGCGTCAAATTCCACCTATCCCTACACGGAAGTAGTACCTAAAGATGGGAATTTTGAATTTGTTAAAGAAGGGGGGAAAAAGCCTGCTATTGACTTAATGATCACTACCAAGTATGCAACGCCTGTAAAGATAGCCGCTCATATGCATCTCACAGAGGAATCTGTAAAGGATATTCCCGCGTTAGAAAGTATAGCTAAGGATTTTTTAAAGAAAAAGCATGACTTAAAATATGAGAAAGCTATTTTATTTGGAGATGGGGAAAATTCCTCTCCTTTAGGAGCTACAAAGTACGGCAGGGCATTTAATGCTAAAAATATGGCTGGAAAGGTCAAAAATCCTAACATCATGGATAGTATCAACGCTGCGGTAACGGATATTTATACAACTCATAATTATGAGGATGAGACACCTTATTCGGCTGATACTGTATTGATTAATCCTATTGATTTTTTTATAGAATTTGTGTCGGCAAAAGATGAGAGAGGTTTGCCTTTATATCCTTCTGCGTCTCTTTTCAATCAGGTGGTAATAGGAGGATTGACAATCATTCCACATCCAGAAATAAAGGCAGGAGACATTTTCGTAGGCGATCTCTCAAAGTACAATACTACTGAATGGCTTCCGTATGTAGTTAAGATAGGATGGATTAACGATGATTTCATTAAAAACCAGTTTGTCATCCTCGGAGAATCAAGATTCCATGCTTTTGTTAAATCCTTGGACAAACAGGCTTTCATTTACGACAAAATAGAAAAAATAAAATCAGCGATTTCAGATAATTCAACTAATAAAGGTAAAATATAATTAAACAATGCTAATAGACAATACATACTTCTCAAATTGGAATGATATTCCAAACCTTAATGAACCAGACCCTAATAATAGGGTGAATGGTTTATTGTCAGACATTATACAACAGGCTGAGAAAGATGTATTGCTTTTAGCTTTTGGTTATGAAATGTTGGAAGATTTCAGAAAATATATTAAGCCTGAGGGGGGGCTTGCAGATGATGCTCCGAATGGTTACAAAGACATTGTCTTTGGTAAATCTTACACCAAAGAAATTCACGGAGAGCAAAAGAAATGCATTTGGTTTGGTCTCTTAGAAGAGTATCCCAAATCATCCCTTTTGGCTGATTACGCATATTTTTTGTTTAAAACCCACAAAGCTACCCAAACCACAGAGTTTGGAGAAGCGAAGGTAAATCCCAAAGTAGGAAGAACGGTTAGCAGTACACCCAAGATTGTTCGATCGTGGAATACTTTTTTAGAGAAATTTCAAGGCAATTTTATACGTGATGCTGATGGTTTTACCCTTGAAGGAGCGGGTTATGCTTTTGTTAATGGAGGAGTAGATTATTACGGGGTTGAGGAGCACTGCGGAAGAGTTTCTTTTTTGCAATATCTCCACGATAACCGATCCGATTATCCTCTATTAAATGGAGATTCTTTCAAAATGCGAATGAAGATAAAAAATACTTGGAGCATATGATTAATCATAATTTACTACTAGCTGACATGCTTGATAAAAAAATGGAGGTAATTTTTTTGGGCAAGACTTGGAGAATAAACTTTGCGGAGGGTGATTTAAACGAGTTATGGAGAATATTACTAGTTTCGGAAAGAAAGTATCCAATAGTTTGGTTGCAAAGCGGTTATGTTGTTCATGAAAATCATCTTAATCCTATAATCCTATTGCAGGATTGTAAGTTTTTCTTCATTACAAAAGGGGATTCGAATGACTTTTACAAAAAAAGATACCAAACCACTTTTCAAGAAATATTGTATCCGATGAAAGATCTTTTTTTTAAAAATATGAATAGATCGAAAGGTATATCTCTTTCCGAGAAAAATAGTTTTGTAACCTTTCCTTTTAATGATGTATCTGAATTGGAATCCAGAAGCATTATTCACGGAAGCCAAAAGGCTTTAGAATCATCTACTGCCCCTGACTACTGGGATGCCTTATTGCTAAATATAAGTATAAGTATTAATACCGGATGTTATCCGGAATATAAAATTTAAAAAGATGTTAAAAAGAAATGCATGCTCTGCCGAGCAATTATTACCCCTTTTAGGCGGATTGTTCTGCGGAAATAAAAGAATGATAGGATTTACCCTTCTTAGAAGGGGGACAGAGATTGACCCTCAAACCTTTGGAAAATCAAACCTTGATACTTTGATCATGGAAGGTAAATATATCGGGATGCTTGCTCCCTATAGTATGGAAAACAATAATCAAGATGCCGATTATGCTACATCTGTACAAAAGGAAAGAGCTCAAAAAATAGGAGGTGTAAAGGGTTGGCGATTTATTTTCGACCAAACGAATTGCTTTCAAAACGAAGTATCTAAACTCAACAATTCAAAGGAGTGGGGCATTGTTCCAATTCTAGAGGATGGTTCCGCTGTTTTTTGGGTTAAAAAGAACGGTTTAATAAGTGGCTTTGATGTTAACTTATTTTTGGGAGTATATGACTTGCCGCTAACTGCAGATATTACGGGATCTGTTCTTGAAGTTGATGTAACGCCATCCGCTATGGCAGCATGGCAAGGGTCCGCGGATGTTTTTACGCCTACGGAGTTTGGATTTAATGAGATACAGCCAATTGCAGGGCTTAACATTCAGTTGCCAGTGCTTATAGCATCAGCCACGACAACGGAAGTCAAAATAACCGCATTGTGTTCGGATTCTTCCGTTGGAGGGCTTACTGATCCTGCTAATTGGGTTATAGAAAAGAATGGTTCAAGACTTCCGGTAAAGAATATCGGTTACAATCCAAACAATGCTACTTATATTTTTACTCATGATCCTTTAAAAGGTGGAGAAAACGTTGTATTTGCCACATCAAAGAATGGCTTTAATGTGTATGTAAAAGATGGGAACTATTATGCAGGGCGTTCTGTATCTAAGATAGTAACAGCTTAAAAATGAAAGTATGAAATTAAAGATAGGAGCCTATACTTTTGAACAGCTTGAAAATTTTGAGTCTATGGAAGAAGCTATTCACGTAATTAAGTCTCTTTTTCCCGATGTAGATCAAGATGAAATTAAGGAAAAAGTAAAATGGTTTGTCAATGAAAATATCCATAAAGACGTACAAAAAAAGGCTTCAAAAGGCCAAAGCGGAAGTGAGCAATACAGTGAAAAAGGAGCTGGAAAAATCTCATTTAGAAAGGATTAATATCGATAACCTGCAACATGGATTAGATTCGGAAGGGCGTGATATGCCCTTCTATTCTAATTCGGAATATGGGTTTAAAAAATTTGCTTCTAATCCTAAAAATAGAGGACATTGGGATCTGAAAAATACGGGTCAGTATTACAGCGGCATTAAATACACGGTGCGTAAAGATGTTGTCAAGTTCTCACAGGTTTACAATAATAAAAAAATAACATGGCTTGACATGATGCTGGAAAAAGCAAATAGAACTCCACTAGGTTTAGAGAAGCAGCAGTTTATAGAAATTCAAAAAGATATTATTCCGAAAGTAAGAATACAGATATTAAATATTATTAACAATGGCATGTAATTGCTCGCACCCTTTAAAGCAAGATGATTGCGAAAGAATAAGAGAACACGCTAGAGATGGTCGCTCTTTTATTTTCCATCTTTTTAGTGACGGAGTTCTTAGCATTGCGCAAGTAAAAAAAGGAGAGAATCCTAACGAAATCGCTGAAAAGCAAGGATTTTTCAATCAAGAGGGACAATTAGAGTGGTTTAGTGTTAATGAACATCCTTGCGCTCATGAGACTTTATAAAGATAGTAAAGAACTTCCATTGTGGAATTACGAAAGAATAATGACTACGGACAACCCTTTTTTTGTTTTGAAGGGATACGAGGAAGGTATTGAAGTGACAGGATATGACGAAACAGAATTAAGAGAACATTTTCAAACATTGATTGAAGAATATGTGGTATCCATAGACAGTGCTTCTATTGACTTTGCCAATCAAGGAAAAAAACAAGCGTATAGATTAGAGATCCTGAAGCTTTCCGCTTTAATAGACATATTGGAGATAAAGATAAAATCAAATGACTTACTCCAAAAGATGGATCTATCAATAAATAATTCTGGATTAGACTCGCTTTTTGAGCATATACGTATTGTTAGGTCGCCAGATTTAAACGAACAAATATCTATCATTAGAGATAAAATCGAAAAATACGAAAATGATATTAATGATCTAGAATCAAAACAAAAAAAAACAGGGGCTACGGAGAAAAAACAAACAGACATAAACGATGTAATTGTCAATATAGAACAAATATTAGAAAGAACAATAGATTTGGAAAAGACGTCATTATATCGATTTGGGGTCATGTTGAAGCTAGCAAAAGAAAAAATAGATCACCTCACTAAAGCACGTAAAAGATGAGCGACGAATTAGCAATCATATTAACCAAAAGATCTATCGACGAATTAGATGCTCTGGAACGGAAGTTAGACGTTTTATATCCAAAGTTCAACGAAATCGTTATGGTTGTCGAAAAATTAAACCTTGCTTTTGGAGCAGGGAAACCTAAGGCATTTAGCGAAGCATCTAAAGGAATAGAAAGTCTTTTGACAAAGGTGAATAAGCTCCAAAAAGAATTGGAGGACTCTAACAAACGTCTAGCTAATGCAGAGGTAACTGTAGCAAGGGTCCAGCAATTAAGAGTTAAAACGCAATTAGAGGTAGCTAAAGTATCCGTACAAGAAGCCAGAGCTAATGAAATAAACCAAAAAGCATTAACTCAAGAAGCTAAAGCTCGAGGCGCAAATGCTGATGCCGCCAGAAAAGAAGCGATGGCTCAAATAGCAGCTAACAGAGCTAAAGAGCAAGGAGAGAAGCGTATTAAAAATGCAGCTTCAGCATATTTTGAACTTAATAAACAAACAAGAACAGCAAAAGAAAAAGCCAAAGATCTTAATGCTCAGATATTTTTTTTAAACGAAGCTTTAGAAAAAGGAGAGATAAGCCAAAGAGCTTACAACCTCCAAATTAAAGAAGTAGCCAAAGACTATAAGAAAGCTCATGAAGAAGCTAAAAAGTATGATGCAGCAATAAAAAATATAGATGCTAATGAGGGTGATAAGCAGCGTAATGTGGGGAATTATCCTAGGGGTAAGTTTTTTGGGAACTTAAATTCAAATTTCACACAACTCGCAGCAGGATTTATCGGATTCCAAGGAGTCTCTTCGATAATAGATAATATGGCTGAATTATCTGATCAGACTGCGACTTTGGAGATAGAGCTGGGCAAAGCCAAAGGAGGCGCTCAGGGACTGGTCAATGAATTGGCTAAATTAGACACGCGAACACAACTCACAGAACTGGTCAATATTTCAAACATTGCTGCAAGGGCAGGCGTTGATGAGAATAATTTAGTAGGAGTCACTAAGGCAGTAGATCAGATAAGGATAGCATTCGGCCAAGATTTCGGCGATGTAGAGCATGGTACCGAAAGTCTTATAAAGCTGATCAACATATTCGAGGGAGAAGGCAATGTCACAGAAGAAAATTTACTCAGAATGGGAAATGCCGTGCGTACGATTGCCAATGAGAGTGTCGCATCGGTACCTTTCTTAAATGATTTTTCGAAGAGAATGGCGGGATTAAAAGGTATTTCTGATATATCTCTTCCCGCTGTACTCGGTTTAGCTTCGGGATTTGAGCAATTTGGCCAAACCGCCGAGGTGTCTTCTACGGCTTTAGTGAAGATCATTCCTAAGTTGGCGACGGATACCGAGAAGTTTGCTAAGATCGCAGGTATGACAAAACAGAGTTTTGAAGAACTCTTAAATAGCAAGCCAGAAGAAGCGTTTATAAAAATTTCTGAAGCTTTAGTCAAGGGTAAAGGAGATATTCAGAGTATTAGTAAGGCCTTTTCAGATAGTGAATTAGGAAAAGGACGGGTTGCTTCTATACTGGGTACTGCGGGGGAAAATGCAGATGCCTTTAGAAAGGCAATAGGCAGTGCTAAGGAGGCCTATGACGATACCAGTAATATAATTGATGCCTTCAACGCAAAAAACGAAACCTTTGCCGCAAAACTCGATAAAATAAAAAAACGATTTGCGGACTTATCTAATAGTCAGGGTTTTCAGCGCCTTGTAACCGCCATCTCTAACGGGCTATTAATGATTATAAAACTCATAACGTCTATTCCTTTTAGTGTGGTTATTACGGGTATATCTTTGGTTTCTGCCGCATGGGCTTATTATAGAGGAGTTGCAATCTCTGCATATATTGCCCAACAATGGAACAACAGAGAAACGCTCTTGGGCGTTGTCAGGCTCGCAGCTCAACGCTTAGGATTGATTTCCAATACATCTGCTATGCTTGCTCAATCCGCAGCAACAAAGGGCGCGAAGATTGCTCAGAAGGGTTTTAATGCCGCGATGTTGGCGAATCCTTTGGGCATTGTTTTAGGTTTAATAGCTGCTATTGTCCCATGGTTTGTCTCCTTAGCTGATTCTACAAACGGGGCAACGGATGCCCTTAGTGCGCTCAATAAAGAGATGAAAACCCAGGCAGACGTGCAAAAGGCTGTTAGCCTGAGCGTAAGCGGTGCCATGAACGAAACTAAATCCAAAATAAAGGTATTAATATCCCTTATAGAAAACGAATCAAGCAGTCTGGAAATCCGCAAAAAGGCATATGAGGAGTTGATAAAAATATCTCCTAGTTTTAAGGGTACGTTAGACGAGGAATATAGGACAACAACCCGTTTAACAGAAGCCTATACAAAATATATAGACATTCTCGAAAAGGCGGCAAAAGCTAAAGCCCTTCAAACGCTTTTATCTAAAAGTGCGGAAGCTATGACAGATAGCAGCTTAAAAGTATTTGAGGCTCAAAAGGAAAGAGAAGCAAAGCTCAATGAAATAGCAGAAAAAGAAAAAGAAGTGGATAAGCTGCGCCCTGGGGTTGTGAGGATCACGAAGGATATAAAAAATATGTTCGTTGACACTTTTACGCTCTTCAAAAAAAACAAGGTATTAAAGAAAGCTCAGGAGCAGTATTCTTCTGTTTTCGTGAAGAATAAAAAGATTCAGGAGTTTATAAATTCCCAGAGCGAAGAGATGAAAAAAAGTATTGTTGAAAGCTTTTCCACGATAAAGGATGAAGGCCTGAAAGATGAAGGCTTGAAAGATCAAGGCGATAAAAAAGGTACGACAAAATACAAAGGCTCTAAGCTTTCAGGCAGTCAAAAAGATAAAATTATGGATTTTTCTGCCGAAAAGGATTATGCGCTTGCTAAGGCTAAAGAAAGGCAAATGGAGGGGCTTATTAGCGAAGAGCAATATTGGGAGGAATATCTTGCTATTTATGAAAAATACGCTCAAAAGATTCAAAATTTTTTGAGAGGTAATAATGCAAAAGAAAGAAAAATAAACGCTGAAGCATACAAACAAGGCGTAGACCAACTGTCAAAGGCTCAAGATGAAATCTTAAAAATAGAGGAGGACAAATACAATCAGCAACGAAGAAATCTAAACACAAAAAACAAAGAAAATCTAGATATTATTATCAAAAATGAAACTCTAACAAATACTCAGAGAACAGCTTTTTTAGTATCCGCAGACACTAAATATTATCAAGAATTAGAACGCTCATATGATGCACAGATAGCACTTTTAAGATCTAAAAATAAGAGTGTGATAAAGTTAGCAGAAGATAGAAATGCAGCACTTGAAACTATAAATGCTCGACTGCGTGATTACGGAAAAAAACTTGTCACTGATTCATTTAGTGATTTAGAGGTAGACAACACCCGCGTTGATGCTATGGTAAAAATTTCGAGTGAAGAAGAAAAGCAAGCTATTTATGCTAATGAAAAGCTATCTGCGAGGGAAAAGAGCTATTTGATAGAATTACAAGAAATTACTACATCGGAGGCATTGTTACAAAACAGAAAGTATTTCTTAAGTCAAGAGCTGGCCTTATATGCTAAAAAAAAAGAGTCCGGAGAACTTACGCAGAAAGAAACTGATTTGTATAACAAGATAAATCAAGAATTAGCCGAAGTCAATACAAAGTTAGAAGAATCGATTATCCGCAAAAAGAAGTTAA
The DNA here is from genome assembly GCF_009904105.1 of Elizabethkingia argenteiflava. Lineage (GTDB taxonomy): Bacteria > Bacteroidota > Bacteroidia > Flavobacteriales > Weeksellaceae > Elizabethkingia > Elizabethkingia argenteiflava. The sequence continues at coordinate 15,280 of NZ_JAAABJ010000439.1, forward strand.
CATCCCCAGAAGATGAAAATTTATTTCGTTCTTTAGAGTACATGAAAGATTTTCTATCTAAAGGGTTTGAAGATCTAGGTTTAGGTAATGTTTCGGCACAATTTAATACTCTTTTTGATACTGTACTACTCTCTCAAGAGCAGTTTGTAAAAAAATACGGAGAAAATCAAGAGAGATTGACAGTTGCTGCTATAGCAGGTATTCAAGTGGTGGGGCAGTTTGCTCAGAAGTTTACTCAAGAGAGTTTAAACCGCCGTATCTCTATGTTGGATGAAGAATTGAAGGCTAGCAAATCACAATCGGAAGGAGAATTGGCGATTATTCAATCACGGTTGAATTTTCTTAATTCATTTGAGGAAGCTACAGAGGAACAGATAGCCCAGAGAACAGCGTTAGAAGATGAATATCGCGTGGTAAAAGAACAGCAGTTAGATAAAGAGAAGATGATAGCTATCCAAAAAGCCAAGGAAGAACAGCGGGCATCCGCTCAACAAGCATTAATAAACGGAGGGCTTGCCGCTACGGTTACATTGGCACAAATGGGCTTTCTTAAAGGGATACCGTTTGCCTTGGCGGCTTTGTCTTTTGGTGTTTTGCAGTCTGCACTCATCATGTCGAGAGATCCAGTTCCAAAATATTTTAAAGGTACGAATTTCGCCAATGAAGGGCTTGCCATCACTCAAGAGTATGGTCCCGAAATTATTACTGATAAGAAAGGGAAAATCAAAACACTAGGTAATAGAAAAGGAGCTACCAAGACATGGTTAGACCAAGGAGACAGAGTGTATACTTCGGGGGAAACAAAAAAGATAATTCAAGCGCTTGCCGAAAATGATTCAGTTGGACAGAATATTTTTACTAAAGCAGCTTCTCAACAAGTGATATTATCCCCTCAAATTTTAAAAAGCCATATAAATGGCGATGAAATAGCGGAAAAGATAGGGACAAAATTTGATAAAACAATGGAACGCTACAGTAATAATACTGTATATGAAATCGCAGGCGTGCAATATTTGCAAAAGCCAGGTAAATTCCCCGAAATAGTCGGGAAAACAAAAAAAGGAACAATAAATTTAATAAATTATGTACGGAATTAACGGAGTTAAAAACGTTTCTTTTCAAGATGACGTTTCGCAGTCTTTTATGTTGGTTGTGATTGATTCAGACCATTATAATGGCTATTACCATATCCATATGCCTGATGGTTTTGAGCAGGTAGTAAGTTTTGTAGATATTAACGATGAATTTTTTAATGTCGACAATTTCATCCTTGGAGATTCCACGGATTTAGAATTTGTAAGTTACAATAATCCCAAAGCTTTTGATATCATTGACAAGGTATACAAAGAGAAGGGGGGTGATGGTCAAATTATCTTTCAATGGTATATCAATGGAAATGATGTGCTGGGGAGCGATTTTCAGTTGAATTTAAACAAGATCAGCTATCAGTATGAGAAGTCTTCGCAAAAGATAGTTACAGAAATAAAGAAACGTGAGAGCCAGAATAAGATTTTTGCCCGCGAAGATACTTCGGTAGATTTAGCTAGAGATAAGAATTTGGACGGCAACGAGATATCTCCTGTGGAAACACAAGATATTTTATTTAAGGAGCTGAGACGTCCTGAATCTAACTTTTATCCTACGGATGTCATCAAGCAGCACAACGTTATCCTAGCCCAGCAAGGATATTTGCAGACTATGAAACTGTCAGGGGAGCGTAATATTGGGAATAATAATAATATTGGAAGCGGTTTTTTTTCTTATTTCGGAGGGAAGAATTATGTGAGATATTTAGGGGATCAAATATCAACAAATACCGATATTGATGATCTTTCGATCACTATGAGTAATATTGAGATGTTAGGCAGGCAAGAAGGAGACTCTAGGTATCATACCATGACTTTAGTTGCACTGATAAAAGATAATAACGGTAAACCTGTTAATATTATTCCACTTAAGACGGGCGAAAAATACATGCAAGATGGAGTTACCTTTTCAAGGATACATATAATTTCTGAAAAGTATACGAATTACAACTTAAGAGATAACAATACCTCTTTTCCTCTTAGCCTTAAAGCTGGTCAGAGTCTCGAAATATCTTTTTATATGGATTATGAAGGGTACTTTGAATATGACAAGAAGGCTTATTACGAATGGGTTATACTCTCTACGAAAATGTCTATAGAAATTACTGCAAATTTCTCTAAACCTCTAAAGTCGATTAAAGCGATCACTTTGAAAAATGCATTGGATCAGGTGTGTAAAAATTATTCTGATGGGAAAATAAGTGTGGAAAGTAATATTTTAGGACAGGGAGGCGCTTTTGAACACACAGGAATTAGCAGTGGTATAATGATGAGGAATATACCCGATGCCTATATGGTTTCAAACAAGTTTTCGACGTCACTAAAGTCTCTTTTTTACGACGGAGCAGCTCCGTTGCTAGCCTTGGGATTCGATATCTTAAAAGATAAATTTATCGTCGAGGATGTGGACTACTTTTTTAAAGATATTCAGGTTTATGATCTTTCTGGTAAAGGTTTTGACGAATACAATTACGAGTTAAAAAATAGCTTAGCAGATGCATTCAATAATCTTTATTTTGGGTGTAAAAAATACAGTACTAACAAAAAAAGTGACTTAAAGAACTATAATACGTTTATAGAGGCTTCTACTCCTATAAAATCAGCGAAGACGAAATTTGATAAAAAAACCAATCTAATTATTGACGAATTCAAAATCCAAGAGATCATAAACGACAGCTCCACGAAAACATCTGAGTCGGATGATGATATAGTATTAATAGATATGATAAAAGTATCTGAATACACAGATCAAGCGGTTATTCTAAATTGTGTCCATATTCGCGTTAATGAGCATTTGGAGCTTCGTTCTTCGAAAACTCCTTTTGATCAAATTTCTGTAAGTCAGGGGGATATTATTAGTATAAACTCAGGCTTGAATAATGGATATTGGGAAGTTCTAGCAAAAACATCGGTGACATTAAAGTTAAAATCAACGAAAAAAAATATTAATATTCAAGAAGGTACTGTGCATACGCCTATTTCTTACGATTTAAAAAACATTATAAAAAATAGATCTGATGAGGGGTTTATAGAAAAGAAAGGCATCTTAAACTCAGAGACCACCTCTAATTTAAGGCATAACCCCAAATTTCAAATGGCGCGCTGGTTTGGGTATTTCGGATCGGGTCTTGATAGAAAAAAAGACATAGAACAAATATCTGTAAACAAATATAAAAACAATGGCAGCGTAGAGCTTCAAGTTGATTCTTTAGAGATTCCTAATGAACTTCAGGGACTTACAAGACTTCAAGATAATGAGGATCTTAAACGATTAAGAACACACAAACAACCGTACTTTACGAATAGAGAGATAGAAATAACTATTCCGTTTGTGTCTTTTGAAGAGTTCTTCCAACTGTATAAAAACTGGAGGTTTGGAATAAATGGCGACAGGCTTAAAAACAGGGGGTATATTACCGTTGATACACCAGAAGGGAAGTTGAATATTTATCCTTTCGGTAGGATGGCACTTGAACATGATAAAAAATTTAATGAATTAACTATTCGTGGAAAGGTGAAAAAAAATAAAAATATGTAAGTCAACTAAGATGTATAATATACATATTTTAATTATTTTTGAAGATGCATAAGTTTTGGTATCATAGCCCAGTAAGGTTTTATAATAATGCTTCGGAGCTTGAGGATATGAGAAATCCTCAAAACACCCAGTTTTTCGGTGTTAATCAAGCTTATCCATTGGATATTGGAGAGTTTCACCGCTTCCAGATACCAAATACCTCAGGTTATGAAGTGAATACCTCAAACCTTTTACTTTGGCTTAACGGGAGTGTAGTCCCTGCACAGTTTGGAATAGATGACGGTAGGTTGAGAAGGGTGACATTTAAGAGTTATGAAACTACGGATGCAGGCAGGTTTGAGATCAAAGATTTATCTGGGAAAAGTTTATTTTTTTCTAATTGCGTACAGTTCGTAGATAGTCGAGACCATGAAGGGAGAAGATATGTAAGGGTAGCTACGAAGCATTATTATAACCGCCATTTGTTTAGCTATCAAACGGTATATGACTGGATGGTGACCAATCTTCCTGCTTATTGTTTAGGAGATATATCTGTAGAGGTAGATGTTAATACGGTTAGAACAGGTAATTCCTCCTCACTTCGAATGAAAGATTCGTATATCGATGAGATAGTAACTTACCAATTTAGCAGTTTAGGCGACGGAAACATATTAAATTTTATTGAGGTTCATGCGACGAACAATTTATTTTTTATTGATGGTACTCAAAGAATAATGAAAGATAAATTAGATCGCGAGGATTTTTCAATGTTTGGCAAGCTAAAATTATTAAATGTAAAAAATTACGCGGGACTTAATGTTTTGTTGGATGAAGAAGAAATATTTGAAGATGTATTACTCTACACCCTTTCAGACGATAAAAACAGACCTATAGAATTTAAAGATAATATATTAATAGAAATAAAAGATGAATGAGAATAATCTACTACCTTTTGTAAGGCCTATACCTGTAGGGGAGCTACCCACGAATAACAATCCTTCCGAGGGTGGTATTTTAATCGTGAAGGACGATAAAAGTCCCGAAAGAGTTCCAATAGACTTTTTTTTAAACAAAATAAATGCGGGTATCACTGGTACTCTAACAGCCTCCACTGTTGTACCTGCCGAGGGCTATTATCGATATGCTGTTGTAACTCCTGGTATCTATAACAACGTTAATCCACCCATTACTGTGACACAGCAGGATTTGGACGGAAATTTTGTTATTATTTCAGTTTCTAACGGTGTTGCTCAAAAAGAACTGAGTAAAAAAAACGCGGCTACGGATAATGATTTGATACGAAAAGAAAAAAAGGAGGATTTGTATATTTTCGTTGATGCTGATAGCAATATAGTAGAGAGAACCAGCGAAGAGGGTGATAAGTTTTTAATTGGTTTAGATGGCTCAGTACAGAATAATATAAGCCAATTAAAAAACAAAATATATTGGAGTAATGTTGATGATTTATATGTACTTACGGACAGTAATAATCAGATAGTAGCAAAGATAGATTCAGAATCACAATTATATTTACCAGGTTTAGAAGAATCTGTTCAGCAAAGCATTAACAAAACAAATTCTTCTATTATATGGCAGAATTTTAGCGATTCAGATTTATACTTATTTACCGATAGTCAGAATCAGGTTATAGCCAAATTTGATGCTTCCGCCGAGTTTTATTTATCGGGGCTTGATGGATCCGTACAGCAGAATATTAGAAAAGGGGGTGTAAAATCATACGCTCCAAACTCGAATATCTCTGACCTTAAATATAATCAACTGTCAGAGGAAGGCAACGCATTGTTAATTCGCCGCATGGTCAATGGATTAACCAACTTTGCTGTTCCTCATGGTGTTATGCCTCAGAGCTGGGACTTTCCGATAGATAAAATCAAGAACTTACAAGCCCCTAAAGTGGAGGATTATGTTCGCATAGGGATGCACAATGGTCTGGTATTTAATCCTAATTCCGGAGTTGTACATCCGAATATATTTACGTTTGATTTTCCTGTTAATGGCTACAAATACTGGATGACTTTAAATGGCTATCCTAATGAATCTTGGGAAATTACATGGCTGTATGGGACTAATGACCCTGAGTTAAAAGACTGGGAACTAATATCAAATGTTCCTCAACCATTTGAACACAATCCGGTAGTAAGCCCTCCCTATATCAGTAGTCACGATTCTGATACTTTTATGACTTATAACCCTTTTACGGGAGAGATGATTGTAGCGTGGAGGCGTACATTGCGTTGGGGAAACTTACCAACAACGCAAACGAATGAATATCGGTATCGAAGTTCAAACAATGGTTTAGACTGGAGCGATGTTAAGACGCTCATAAAACCGGTAACAGCAGACATTGACCTGATGCAAAGTATGGGTATCGTATACAACCCTAACACTAAATTATTCTATGCATTTGATGTAGCCAATACCAAGCAAGGCTGGAAGATGAAATGGAAAAGTAATCCTGATATAGAAGATGTTCAAGGGTGGAGCGATGAAACTTATATTGATACACCTCTAGGAGTAACCCCTTGGCATTTAGAAGTTAAATATATTGGAAAGACTATAGTAATACTCTTGCATGAAAATCAAAATGTGTCAAAAACAAAAGACGATCGTCTTTGGTTCTGTGCTACAAATGATTTAAAAAACTTCGTATGGAGCGAACAAGATATTTTAGGAGGGTCGACACCGCTTTACAAATCTTCTTTTATTCCTGTGTATAATCCTGATGGCAGTATAAAATTTAAAATTGCTTATACCACTGATGAACGAGTTCCAGTATCAGAGCAATGGCGATTAAAAATAACAGAAACACAATCTTTTAACATATAAATACAATCATATGGCGACAATTATAAAAAGCGATAACGTAGCAACCCATCATTTAGGGAGTGTGCTTCCTAATTTACTACCAAAAAATAAATTAAACTCATTTTTTGATTTTTCCAATTCTGTTTATGTTTCCAAAGGTAGAACTGTAAACTTAAAATCATTTTTACGCACAACACGCAGTACAAATGCCATAGGAATAAATAACTTAGGGGAAGAAGTGATTTATCCGCCAAATATGACGGTTTTTAATTACGTCAAATCGAAAAAAATGCAAGGCATTTCTATGGGTGACATTATGAAAAATCATTTTCTAAATTCAAATAATCCTCAGACTCAAAATATTACAATTGATGAAGGAATAGAACGTAAATTTTTTCTTTATGTGCAGGTCGTTGGAAATGGCTCGGTAAGCATCTCAGGAGATGTCTCAGGAGTTGCGACGGAAGGAAGACCACTAATGTTAAAACATGCTCAGGCTAAAACGAGTATTAAGGCTACTGTTTCGGGATCTCCGAGTTACGTTCAGGTCTCTAAAGTAACTTCTCCCTATGGTATAGATTTATCAAGACCCCAAACAGCATCCCTTGTTGCTCAAAAGACACAAGACGTAACTCAAGTGGTTCCAGGCTTTTTTACCAACTCTGAAATTACCGTGTTTCTAAAGACGGTAAAATTTGATGGAGGAAACTTAACATTATCCCCTGTAAGTTTAGCGAAAAATATACTTCTTTTTGATGCTGCTACAACCAAGGAACGAGGGGGCTACGTTGGAGGGGTGGAAATGTTAGATGGAACCACGGGGAAGCTTTGGATTCGCAAACAAAAAGGAGGACAGGTTATTGTGAAGTCAGCTCTATCGGATGTCTCAATAAAAGACGTAAACGTTACAGCATTTTCATTGAACAGAACAACCGGTAAAGTATTTTTTAATGGTTCTTTTTCTGAGCTTCCTATAGATAACACCGCAGTTGATTCTGTTTTAAATTTTCTTCCATCGCTTTTAACTCCTCAATATTCAGAGTTCATAGCCCCAAATAGTATTCTAACAAAAATGGTGGTATATGACCGTATTCTTAACAATACAGAAATAACGGAGATTTATAATATGTTAAAATAACCATGAACGATATTCTTTCCTATTACCCTAACATTACCCTATTAATAGGCTTATTGGTATTATTTTCCTTAGACTTTGTTTTTGGGGTATGGAAGGCTACGGTTTTGGGTGTTCGCAGAACTTCACAAGGCTTTCGCAAGAGCTTTAACAAATTTCTACAATATGGGGGAAGTATCATTGTAGGGATGGTATTGCTCAATATCGTAGGAGATAAAGATGCCCACTTTGCTTCGGAATATTCTTGGCTATTCGGCGATTTGTTGCTATATATCATGGTTTATATCGAGGTGGTCTCCATCTTCGAGAATATGGAAGCGATAGGCGGTTCCAGTGATTTTGTAAAATACTTCATTCGCCCCGTGCGACGGATGATCACCTTCCAATTAAAAAACCTGTTAAAAGATGAAGAGAGCTCTATTAATTCTAATTCTTAGCCTTTTTATAGGCTGTGGA
>NZ_JAAABJ010000440.1 GCF_009904105.1 Elizabethkingia argenteiflava
TGCTTCCCCAAGATTTCCCCAAGTGGCACCTGGTGTACTAGTAGCAGATATGGGGCAATTCGTACTAGTGTTGGAACATGTACGAGGCAAATTTCGAGTAAAACTAGGACAAAAATCAGAGCCATCGCTTGGTATTATGGACAGCCAGAATATTCGGTGTGGCAATATCCGGTCATTAAAAAGATTTGATGGCTATAAAAAGATTAAGGGCATAAAACGTCATGTGGTCGTTGATAAAAATGGTTTTTTAATTGCTATCATGGTTACAATGGCTAATATACATGATAGTAAGGCTGTTATTTTAATTATGCGCGTGTTAAAAGAAATGCTTTGTGGCATTATAGTTATTCTGGCTGATGGTGGTTATCGTGGGGAAATAGTAGATATGGTAAAAAAGGGGTTTGGATACATTATTCAGGTTGTTTTAAGGCCTGATAAGCAAAAAAATAATTTTCAGCCTATCCATAAAAGATGGATTATTGAA
>NZ_JAAABJ010000045.1 GCF_009904105.1 Elizabethkingia argenteiflava
ATATCTGTCAGTGATTATTACATTGTAGATAGCATGCCATTAGAAATATGCAAATTAAGCAGAAGTTGCAGAAGTACTGTTTGTAGAGAAAATTACTTTACCAGCCCGGATAAAGGTTTTTGTGCTGGGCTAAATAGTGTTTATTATGGTTAGAATTTGCATGCATTGTGTACTTCTGATGGGATTTTTACCGATTTTGATCTAACACAAGCTTCTGTACAGGATATTCATTATCTCAAAGATATTAAGCACTTGTTTCAAAATTGTACAATATTAGGAGACAAAGGTTATCTGAGTATTG
>NZ_JAAABJ010000441.1 GCF_009904105.1 Elizabethkingia argenteiflava
AAATAGGAAATATAGAATTGGGCGAACGCCCGGTGTTTCTGGCACCAATGGAAGACGTGACCGATATCGGTTTCCGTCTGCTCTGCAAGCGGTTTGGTGCATCAATGGTATATACAGAGTTTGTATCTGCCGAAGCTTTGGTGCGCGATATCAAATCGACGGTACAAAAACTAACGATTGCAGACGAGGAACGTCCCGTTGGCATACAGATATACGGCCGCGACATTGATGCTATGGTCGATGCTGCAAAGATTGTAGAACAAGCTGGTCCAGATCTGATTGACCTCAACTTCGGTTGTCCTGTCAAGAAGGTTGCAGGAAAAGGCGCAGGTGCTGGCATGTTG
>NZ_JAAABJ010000442.1 GCF_009904105.1 Elizabethkingia argenteiflava
CTCCTTTGCAAGAGGAATCCATTATGCAACAGTTGTTTACGCAGATTTATGAGGTGTATATAAAAATTGAGGAATAAATGATTTTATTTCCTACTTTTGCACACTAATTATTTCTAAATGTATGTTTTAGATTTTTTCTATTAAAGAGGTTTTAACCTCATTTTTGGTGTTGTTTGCTGTGATTTATTTTATTGTATCTGTCCCTGTTGTGTTGGGCTTAAAGCATAATTTTGTTGAAATCGACGCTTAAAAAGCGACGGTGGTAGCCGGAGGCCTTATGATATCTTTCCTATTTATAGGAGATAATATATTAAAACTTATAGGAGTGGATATTAATTCATTTGCTATAGCGGGAGCATTTGTTA
>NZ_JAAABJ010000443.1 GCF_009904105.1 Elizabethkingia argenteiflava
GTCCCTGCTTACTACTTTTATCAGATAGGAATAAAGCTTATCGGCTTTCTCTATAAATTCTCCTCTATACCCAGCATCAGCAAGGATACATTTAAACTTCATAAGTCCTTCATTTATCATTCTAAGTAAAAGTAGTCCAGCCTTACTGTCATGAATATTGGCAACACATAGCATTACTGCTATTAGAAAGCCATTCTTGTCTACTACCACATGAAGCTTTATACCTTTTATCTTCTTATTACCGTCTACTCCGTGAAGCCCTCTGTTATTACCCCAACGTACACTTTGACTATCCATAATCCCTAAACTAGCTTCAGCCTTTTGCCCCATTTTTATACGTA
>NZ_JAAABJ010000444.1 GCF_009904105.1 Elizabethkingia argenteiflava
TCGTCCTGTGAAAACGTTCACAAATGCCATTGGTCTGAGGACTTTTAGCCTTGGTCTTTGTGTGATCAATATCTTCAATGGCTAAATAAAGCTGGTATTCATGCTGTTCTCTTATTCCACAGTATTCGGTTCCTCTGTCTGTTAAAATTCTGAGTAAACGAAGTTCCTGCTGATCAAAGAAAGGGAGTACCTGATCATTAAGCATATCAGCAGCAATAAGAGCATTTTTACGGTCATATAGTTTTGCTAATACTACTTTGGAATACGTGTCAATAAAAGTTTGTTGATAAATATGGCCAACTCCTTTGATATGGCCTACGTAATAAGTGTCTTGAGATCCTAAATATCCAGAATGATGAGTTTCAATTTCTCCATGAGCTTTTTTCTCTTCCTTGGATCTTTCTAATACTGAAAGTTGAAATTTAGTAAGAACAATACCATCCTGAGCAGATTTTGATTCCAACGCTTTTAATCTCAATTTAAAAGTATGCAGATCATGTCTGAGCCAAATACTTCTAACTCCACCAGGTGAAACAATAAAACCTTTCTTTCTAAGCTCATTGCTTACTCTAAGCTGTCCTAAAGCGGGATTATCAATGGCTATATCAATTACAGCTTTCTCAATTGACTCGTCTACACGATTCTTTAATACAGGTTTTCTTCTGGAAATTTCCTGTGAATTAGAAAAATGTTGAGCTAATTTGATGCGTATTTTATCACTTTTTTAAAGAAAGCCTTCTATTTATTCGATTACAAACACTATGCTCCTCTATTACTCAAAAAAATTTGGCAGCGAACTAAATCGGTGATTCTCGCTATAAAATCCCATATATTAAGCCGTCAAAGACTATGCTTACAACTCTTATAAATCGATTAAAGATCTTTATTTATTGATGTCCAAATGATAAATTAACGATCCCGATAAAAACAAAAATATAACCGATTTTTCTATAGAAAAATCGGTTATATTTTTGTTCGCCCTTGTTTATTTCTACCAAAAAAGGCCTTTCTTTTTTTCTTTCCTTAGCTTAGAATAAGGCAATACCTCTCCTCCAGCTACGCGAAACTCAATCTCTCCCTTGATAATATTATAGACTTCGCCCCAACCTGGGAAACCTCCTAGATTTCTATCATCGATAAACAAATCAGCATCAATCTTACGGCTTTGCTTTGCAGCGTCAAAAACTTCTCCTTCAAAACTGGAATTAACCGCATAAAACTCTAATCCATTTTTTCTACAGAAATCGATAGCTTCTTGCAAAGATTTTCCGCTTCTATATGTCCATAAAATCAAACGATACCCTTCTGATTGTAATTTAGATAAAGTTTCAAAAGCAAATATTTTTGCACGTCCTATACCTGGGTATGCATCTTCTACGATGGTTCCATCAAAGTCTATCGCTAATTTTTTGTTTATCATATGTTAAAAATTTACTGGCAAATATAAAAAAAAACCAACTTAGTTATGTAAAGTATTTACAGAAAATATATTAATATTAAATTATTTTACACATAATACTGTACATTATTTTTTATTATAATTATTTTTATAGTTATATAGTCTAAAAACATGTTTATCGATATTTATCGAATAGCGCTTACATCTCCTGACAAAAGCTAGGGGCTTATCTACAGACATTTCATATGAAAGCAGCAGCTTTTGAGCTTTTACAGTTTTTGTAAATATAAGTGTACTTCTATCAGATAATGCTATACAACATAGATAGGGCAATGCCCCGTAGCTAACTCCTCACTATTATTTGGCAAGATATTGCTTATGTATCTCACTAAAAAACTAAAATATCCCCAGTCATTTCTGCAGGTGGCTCTATCCCCATTACTTTCAAAATAGTAGGGGCTACATCTCCTAATTTTCCATCTTTAAGATTCCAGGTATGGTCTTTATCCATAACGATAAAGGGAACCAAGTTTGTCGAATGCTGTGTATTGGGAGATCCATCTGAATTAATCATCACATCTGAATTACCGTGATCCGCCAGAATAAAGACAGTATATCCCTGCGCATAACCTACAGAAGCGACCTTCTGAATACACTGATCTACTGTTTCAGCAGCTTGTACCGCCGCCTGGAATACTCCTGTATGTCCCACCATATCTGTATTGGCAAAGTTAAGACAAACAAAATCAACGCTGCCTTGTTCTAACTCAGAGACGATAGCTTCGGTGATATCATAGGCCGACATTTCAGGCTTAAAGTCATAGGTCGGCACATCTTTAGGACTTGGACACAAAATACGTTTTTCTCCTCTAAACTCCTCCTCTCTTCCTCCAGAGAAAAAGAAAGTAACATGTGGATATTTTTCTGTCTCCGCAATACGAATCTGAGACTTGTTATGATCTTCTAACACTTCGCCTAAGGTATGACTAATGACCTCTTCATTATACACCACATTTACATTTTGGAAAGTCTTATCATAATTGGTTAACGTTACGTAATATAGTGGTAATTTTCTCATTTCGTAATCTGGAAAATCTTCCTGAGAAAGAGCCATGGTAATTTCACGTCCTCTGTCGGTACGGAAATTGAAACAGAACACCACATCGTGCTCTTCTATTTTGGCTACAGGCCTATTGTTTTCTGTACAAATAATAGGCTTTAGGAATTCATCGGTTATATTTTCATCGTAAGATTTTTGTATAGCTTCAATCGGATTCTGCGTCATCAGCCCAACTCCATTAACCATAGCATCGTAAGCAACTCTTACACGCTCCCACCGCTTATCTCTATCCATAGCGTAATAACGACCTGTAACACTCGCTAATCTTCCAATTTTGTCGCTCATATAGTGTATGAGGTCCTGAATAAAGGTTTTTGCTGAATGCGGATCACAATCACGACCATCTGTAAAAGCATGCACATAAACTTCTTCTAATCCATAATCATTGGCAGCTTCTATAAGCCCTTTTAAATGATTAATATGAGAATGTACCCCACCATCTGATACCAAACCGATAAAGTGCACCTTTTTATGATTATCTTTTGCATATTTAAAGGCAGCCATAACTTCAGCTTCATTACCTAATGTTTTATTTTCAACCGCCATGTTTATTTTAACCAGATTCTGATAAATAACGCGACCGGCACCCAAATTCATATGCCCGACTTCAGAATTCCCCATTTGCCCCTCGGGTAAACCTACCGCAAGTCCACTAGCCTCCAGTTTACTATGAGGATATTCTTTTAAACATTGATCAATAAAAGGTGTTTTTGCCTGCGCGATAGCAGAAATTTTGGGATCCAAACCCAATCCCCAACCATCTAAGATGGCTAATATTGCTTTTTTAGACATTATACAATTTTATTTATATAAGAATGTAACAAAGATACAAAACAATGGTTGAAAGCCTAATAAATTCTATGTATATTGCATATAAATAAGGTTTTGAAAAATTAAATTTTTCTTAAATTTGCTACCTGTATAAAAGCTAAAATGGATTTAAGAGATCAGTTGAAAAATCTTTTCCCTCATCATCAGGAACAGGATTTTGAAATGCCACAAGAAAAATTTGAGCAGAAAGGCGCTCTTATTTGTAAATACGAAAAAAAAGGACGTAAGGGCAAACCTGTGACTCTTATTGAGGGCTTTGAAGGGAGTGAGCCTGAGCTTAAAGAGCTTTCAAAAACAATAAAGACTACGTTAGGAATCGGTGGTTCTGAAAAGGAAGGTCTTATTATCATCCAAGGTGATAACAGGGATAAAATCATCAAATTATTACAGGATATGGGCTATAAAACCAAGCGTGTAGGCGGATAAATAACTCTTAATATAATGTGCTATGAATAAACTTGCAGCCTCAGAGCTGGTATTAAATGGTGATGGAAGTATATATCACCTTAACCTTCATCCGGAGGATCTTGCCGAAAAAATCATACTGGTGGGAGACCCTGATAGGGTATCAAAAGTATCTTGTTATTTTGATAAAATTGAAATCAAGAAAAATAAACGAGAATTTTATACCCATACGGGAGTATTACGGGGAGAAAGGATCACAGTAATGTCCACCGGTATTGGGACAGAAAACATAGACATCGTGATGAATGAGTTAGATGCTCTGGTGAATATTGATCTTAAGCAAAAGACTCTAAAACCTACACACACCTCACTGCAGCTCTTTCGTCTTGGAACCTGTGGAAGTGTAAATCCAGAGGTGGAAGTAGACAACATACTGGTCTCTCAAAACGTCGTTGGATTAGATGGACTGCTTCATTTTTATGAAGACTATCACTTCGAAAACGAATTTTCCAGAAATTTCTTGGCGCAATTCCCTTATCAGAAGATCAAACCTTTGCTTTATTTCTCAGACTGGGCCTCCGATATTTCTCACTATTATGCAGATGCTAAATATATTGGCAATACTGCCACTTTTCCAGGTTTCTATGCGCCACAGGGTAGACAGCTAAGACTAAAAGCACTGGACGACCAGTTTTTGGAAAAGTTAAATAAATTGGGCATTACCAACTTTGAAATGGAAACCTCAGCAATATATGGACTCTCGAAACTGCTAGGCCATAAAGCTATTACAGCAAACTGTATTATCGCTAACAGACGCCGTGGAGAATTCTCTACCGACCACCAGGCTTCTGAAAAAATGACGATTCAGTGGGTGCTGGATAGAATTATTAAATAATTTTTTTTTAACAATAGCCCCTATTATAGGGGCTATTGTTGTATTATTAATCTGACCTAAATGATCGTACAAAAAACTCAAGCTTTTGGTATAGACTGCGAGATCTTTTCATTCATCTGCGTCCTGATAAAACAATTCTCAAGATGATCATCTACTATGCCTACTGCCTGTAAGTAAGCATATACGACTGTGGATCCTAAATATTTAAAACCTCTTTTTTTGAGGTCTTTACTAATGCTATCCGACAGGGCTGTTTTAGCGGGGACTTCTGATTGCCGGTTCCATTGATTAATAATCCTCTCCCCTCCCGTGTATCTGGAAAGGTATTTATAAAAACATCCAAACTCGTTTCTTAATTGTATAAATTGCTGTGCATTATTAATCGTCGCTACTATTTTAGTCCGGTTTCTTATAATACCTGCATCTTGTACGAGCATATTCACTTTTAATTCACCATATTCTGCAATTTTATGATAATTAAAATCATCAAAAGCTTTTCTAAAGTTTTCTCTCTTATGTAAAATGGTGATCCAACTGAGACCACACTGAAAACTTTCCAACACCAAAAACTCAAACAAGATAGCATCATTTGTTACCAGTCTCCCCCATTCTTGATCGTGATATTGTTGATAGAGAGTGTCCTTTTTGCACCAAGCACATCTTATTTCTTCCATATATACGATTTATTTACACATTTGTGTACTAAGATCTTATCTTCATTAAAAAAGTTTTACTATCACAAATTTAAACGAAATAGTTCATTGTTTTTTTTTTTAGAGTAAATTTGGAATATGAATTCCTTAACTAAAGAAAATTATCTTAAGGCGCTCTTCCATTTAGCTAATGATGAGAATGAAATTTCGGTGAAAGACCTAAGTGATCATCTTGGTATACGTATGCCCAGTGTTAACAGTATGATGAAAAAATTTTCGGCTGAAGCCTGGGTAATTTACGAAAGCTATAAACCTATTATTCTTACAGAAAAAGGAAGAAGAAAAGCCGCTTTAATTGTTAGAAAGCACCGCTTAACAGAGATGTTTCTGGTAGAGAAAATGCAATTTGGATGGGAAGAAGTTCATGAAATTGCAGAGGAAATCGAACACATCCAATCCCCTAAGTTCTTTGATAAAATCGATGAAATACTAAACTATCCTAAAACCGATCCTCATGGGTCTCCTATTCCGGATAAAGAGGGAAATATCATCGAAAACCACTATTTTAAGCTGAGTGAGTGCAAGATGGGCGATACTGTAGAGTTTGTGGCTCTTAGCTATTCTTCTGAAGATTTTTTAAAGTTTCTCAATAATAAAAAACTATCCTTGGGAACCTATATTACTATTTTAGAAGAAGAAGCTTTCGATGGTAGTAAGAAGGTTGCTTATGATAAAGGAGAAGAAAACTTGAGTCAGTTTGTTTTGGAAAAGATATTGGTGAGAAAGTAAAAATAAAAAATAGGCCTTTCTCTTTTCGAAAGGCCTATTTTTTTATTTTCAAAATTTATTTTTTTAGAGTTTTAAGTGCTTTGGCTTTATCGTATTTCCCTAAACTACTATAGATAGTTCTGAGGGTCTCTACCACATCGGCATCCTCAGGGGTTAAACTATGTAGTTTCTCCAAATAAGGTAAAGCTTTGGTAAACCTCATCTTTCTTTCAGCTATAATTTTATTAGCCTCTTCAATTTTTCCTGCTTTTCTCGCTGCATTATAAGCATCCACTATACTTGCATCGGCTTTACTGTTTAAGTAAAGATTAAATACCAAACCTTGTAGAGCGGGAACATAACTAGGATCTATATCCAACGCTTTTTTAAAGGAATCTTCAGCTTGAGTCAGACTGGAAGGTTGATTGGACTGAATCACCCCCAAATTAGACCAATTGAGCTTATCTTTTGGGTTTTTAGCAATAGCCTCTTTTATTGTTTGTTCCAATTTAGTGGTATCGCCGGTTCTAGAATAGGCTGATAATTTAAAGTCATTTAACTTCTTATTATCTGGAAATTTAACCAGCCCTTTCTCTATCAGATCTACCGCCTCTTCATTTTTGTTATCATCTAGCATGAGGGCTATAGCAGTTTCGTAGAGCTCCTCTTCCACATTTTTAGTAGTTTCCGTTTTAAAATCAGTATAATCAGAGGTCTTTTTTAAGAGTTCAAAAGAATTTTTATCTAAATTCTCTCGCTGATTCGTTTTTTTATTTACCGCTGAATAAATGTTTTTCACCCCTGTATACCCCGAGTCAATCAAATCCTTATACAGTGCTATAGCTTCGGCTTTCTTATTCGCCAAAGCGTAGCTAATACCCGCATAATACTTATAGGTATTATCAGGCTGCCCAGCTGCCGATAATAAATCATTTACCTGAAGGAATTTTTCAGCAGCAGATGCATAGTTTTTAGCATCGTATTCCTTTTGGGCTTCTGTACTGACCTCATTAAGCATAGGATTGATAGTAGCCCCTATATTCTCTACTAAAGATGGACTATAGGATTCTTCGCGTAATTGAAGTCCACTACCGTATTTATCGGCCTCTGCCTTCCCAACAAAATAAACTTTTTTCTTGGTATTGTCTTTACCTGTAAATATTTTATTTTTTTTAAGATCAGATATTTTTGATAATACAGTGGCGCCTTGAGAAGTTTTTCCCGATTTTAGCAAAGCCAAACCTTTGGCATAATAATACTGCTCTTGTAGTGAAGGCTCAAGAAAGTAAAATTTGCCTTGTAAGGAATTGTCTGCATTTGATATTTGAGATAAAGCTTCAGAATAATTGCCATCTTTGGTTGCCTTTACAGCATTTTGAATTTCTTTTTTCTGTGCAAAAACCAGCGATGCTGATGCCAATGCTACGTTTAAAAGGATTTTTTTCATATTTCTATTATTAATACTTTTTACGCTTCATTATTTTCTGTGTCATTCTCCTGTGAAGATACATCAATATGGTGGGTCGCTTCCACACCCGGATCTCCCTCCTCGGCATTCGATTCTTCTACCGATTGGTCTACTTCTATTTTCGCAATTGCAGCGATTTCATCATTACCTTTCAAATTGATTAAACGTACCCCTTGAGTATTTCTACCCATTACACGCATATCTTCTACTTTCATTCGAATCGCCACCCCTGATTTATTAATAATCATCAAATCGTGTTCATTAGTAACGTTATTTATGGCAATTAATTGTCCTGTTTTATCCGTAATATTTAAGGTAATAACACCTTTTCCTCCACGGTTGGTAATTCTATAATCTTCTATAGCTGTACGCTTACCATAACCTTTTTCGGAAACCACCAATACGGTTTCACTTTCTAGATCATTTACTGCAATCATACCGATTACTTCATCATTTTCTTCTAATGTAATCGCTTTTACACCAATAGAAGTACGTCCTACAGATCTAACTTTTTCTTCCGGAAAACGTATACATTTACCGCTCTTTGTGGCAATCATAATTTGTGAGGTACCATCGGTTAGCCTCGCACCTAAAAGCTGATCGTCTTCTCGAATTTCAATAGCGTTAATTCCATTGATACGAGGTCTAGAATAAGCTTCTAATGAGGTTTTCTTAATGGTTCCGTTTTTGGTGATCATCACCACATTCATCTGCTGCACATAATCGGAATTCTTAAGATCATCGGTTCTTAGATAGGCCTTAATTTTGTCGTCTGGCTCTATATTTATTAGATTTTGGATCGCTCTACCTTTAGCGGTTTTGGAGCCTTCTGGAATTTCGAATACCCGTAACCAGTAACATTTACCTTTTTCTGTAAAGAACAGCATATATTGGTGGTTGGTAGCAGCTACGATATACTCCAAGAAATCGGAATCCCTGGTCGTCGCTCCACGGTTACCCACTCCTCCTCTAGACTGCACTTTGTATTCATTCACCGACGTTCTCTTGATATAACCAGCATGGGAAATAGTAAGGACAACCTGCTCATTTGGGATAATATCCTCTATGCTCATCTCTCCTCCAGAGTAATCTATCTCGGTTCGCCTTTCGTCACCATATTTATCCCTAACTTCAATAAGCTCATTTTTAATAATCTCATATTGTAAAGCTGGAGTCTCCAAAATATCCTGCAAGTGCTGAATCAATTTCATGATTTCCTCATACTCTTCTCTAATTTTATCCAACTCCATTCCTGTCAGTCTCGCCAATCTCAAGTCTAAGACCGCTTGCGCCTGAATATCGGACAGTTCAAATTCTGCAATCAATCCAAGCTTGGCTTCCTGAGGGTTAGAAGAATGGCGTATAATGGATATGGCCTTATCCAGAGCGTCCTGAGTGCCAATCACCTTCATAAAACCTTCTAAAATATGGGCACGCTCTTTGGCTTTTTTCAGCTCATATTCTGTCCTTCTGATAACTACCTCGTGACGATGCTCTACAAAGTGATGGATAATCTCCTTTAAATTTAATTGCTGAGGGCGCCCCGCCACCAAAGCAATATTATTAACGCTAAAAGAAGTCTGCAGCGCTGTATATTTGTATAAGAGATTGAGGACGACATTCGGAATAGCATCCATTTTTAGTTCATAAACAATCCTAAGCCCCTTTCTGTCAGATTCATCCCTAATTTCATGAATACCCGGTATTTTATCATCTTTTACCAATTCTGCTGTCCGGGCTATCATCTCAGCTTTATTAACCTGATAAGGAATTTCGCTAACAACAATCGCATCGCGATTGCCTATTTGTTCAAAACTCACTTTAGCGCGTAATACAATTCTCCCTCTCCCGGTATGAAAAGCATCGCGAACCCCATCATAACCATAGATTATCCCTCCAGTAGGAAAATCTGGAGCGATAATATGTTGCATTAATTCATCTATGCTAATCTCATTATTTTCTATGTAGGCACAAATTGCATTAATAGCTTCGGTGAGATTATGAGGCGCCATATTAGTCGCCATACCCACTGCTATTCCAGATGTACCGTTTACCAAAAGAGTAGGTATTCTGGTAGGAAGCACTTTAGGCTCCTGTAAAGAGTCATCAAAGTTATTCTGAAAATCTACCGTCTCCTTATCAAGATCTGAAAGAATTTCATCAGAAATCTTTTTAAGCCTGGCCTCTGTATAACGCATCGCTGCAGGGGGGTCGCCATCCATAGAACCATAGTTTCCCTGCCCGTCTACCTGGGGATAACGAAGGGACCATGACTGGGCCATCCTCACCATTGCATCGTAAACAGAACTATCTCCATGCGGGTGATACTTACCCAATACATCACCGACAATTCTGGCAGACTTTAAATATTTTCTGTTAGAAAAAACACCCAAACCATACATCCCGTAAAGGACTCTTCTGTGCACCGGTTTAAGACCATCTCTTACATCTGGTAAGGCTCGGGAAACAATTACCGACATTGAATAGTCGATGTAAGAGGATTTCATTTCATCAACAATGTTGATAGGAATTAGCTTTTCTCCTTCTGTATTCATTCTTTATATTTAAAATAAATGGGGAAAACCATTAAAAAAACTGATTTTCACACTTCTGGAAGTTTAGACTTTAAACAACGGGCTAATTTACGTTTTTTTACCTAATATTTCGACTGAAATTATGCTTATTTTCATTAAAAAGACACGAAATAACAATCCCTGTAAAAATGAAATCTTGATAAAAAGACGACGATCTCAATAGATTAATGATTTCAAAAAAATAATGGAAATACAAAAAAGCATCTATCAAAAGTTCACAACTAAAATACACACACTAAAACCTGTTTTTGTTGCCTGGAATAGACGCTATCAAAAAGCGCTTAATGAATAGCAAAAATTAGAACTTGTTTAAACTTAAAAATATTGCTGCTTTTTAAAAAGCAGCAACTTCCTCGCAAAAGCGAGGAAGTTAAGATAAGATACCTGCTCCTTTTATTTTAAAAACAATACAAATAATAGTAATGAAATGTATCAAAAGGGATATTGCTAATATGATATAAATTATTGCTTTGTGTATTTTATAACTATAAAACAATATAAGTCCTATTTCATAAGCCAATAAAAATATCATGATTTTGACTTATGACAAAGAAATAATATATAACAGCAAATATTATTAAGAAAATTGCCGATATAATGCCATTTGATTTTTTATCGGGTATTAACATTTGTATTTATTTTAACTCCTTTTTCCCATTTTATAGTATATCCCACTGAGGTCATTCAATACACCTATCTATTATTTAAGTTCATAACATTTCCCTTAAAAGAAGTAACTCAACTTAAATTGCTATTTAGAATCTTAACCGAAGCGGGACTAAGTTTATTATATGCAACTGCATCAACCCATTTAGTTTGGAATACTTTTTCATCAGTTGGCTGACTGAAACCATCTATAAAATCTGCTCTTTGGTCTAAATCAACATATTCATTACTTCCATTAGCTTTTTGCCATACACTTATCTTGTTTTCTCTGTCAGATTTACGCCAATCTCCTTTTCCGAGGGTACCTTTGTAAGAGTCTGGGAATTCTTTTTCTGGCATCATCCCCGTAGGATCTATTAACCTTACCGAGTTATTAAAGGCATAGATGTACCGCGACCAGTTGGACGTTTGCTCTGCAAGAGGCTCCATAACCAACAAGAAGCTTGCGATAACGCAGATTGGTTAATCAATTTTCAAAAAACTACCATCCAAAGATTCAAAAATAATAGGATCTCTTTTAATTGTAAAAAAAGAAAACACATCAGTTAAAAGAAATTTTTTATCAATTTTGTAATTTTCGGGAGTGTCACCCGAACTGTGTCAGGTTCTAAATTAATGCTCCTCAAAAGCTGTTTTTTTCCTTGAGAATTCTCTCCAAATTTAACATAAAGTTGTGATAATGCCATACCCCAGTTATGGATAGGCATTGTCCATTTTTTACTGATATTCTGTATTACCAGATACATTAGCTTCATCAGTGCCTGTTCTGAAGGAA
>NZ_JAAABJ010000445.1 GCF_009904105.1 Elizabethkingia argenteiflava
ACTTAATTTTGGAAAAACTACGCATGAGGGTACGTATAAAAATGGGGCAAAAGGCTGAAGCTAGTTTAGGGATTATGGATAGTCAAAGTGTACGTTGGGGTAATAACAGAGGGCTTCACGGAGTAGACGGTAATAAGAAGATAAAAGGTATAAAGCGTCATGTGGTAGTAGACAAGAATGGCTTTCTAATAGCAGTAATG
>NZ_JAAABJ010000446.1 GCF_009904105.1 Elizabethkingia argenteiflava
AAAATCAAGGGCCCAAATTCTGGCTTGGAGCTCTCACTGATCTTAAGAAACGCGTTGTGGAAGATATTATGAGTGCCTGCATAGACGTCCTGAAAGGTTTCCCCGAAGCGGTTGAGGCTGTATTTCCTAAAACCAGGGTACAACTTTGCGTGGTTCATCAAATCCGCTCCTCCATGCGCTATGTTCCCGACAGGGATAAAAAAGCGGTTATGGAGGATATGAAACCAATCTACAAGGCTAATAATGAAGAGCAGGGATATCAAAGGCTGCTTGCCTTTGAAGAAAAGTGGGCAAAAAAATATCCCCTGACCTGCAAATCCTGGCTGGATAATTGGTTAAATCTCTCATCATTCTTCGAGTACGATGAGGTAGTACGAAAAATCATATATACTACCAATCCAATTCAAGGGGTACATCGCCAGATACGCAAAATCACCAAAACTAAAGGTGCTTTTC
>NZ_JAAABJ010000447.1 GCF_009904105.1 Elizabethkingia argenteiflava
AAATGTATGCTATGGAGATTTCTCCTGCAGAGATATCCCGTATTACCGATAGTGTACTACCCGCGGTTCAAGAATGGAGAAACCGTCCTCTTGAAACCGTCTATCCATTTGTATTTCTGTATTGTATGTTTTTCAAGGTAAGGGTGAATGGTGCTGTTGAAACCCGTGCGATCTATAATATCCTCGGGGTTGATATCGCA
>NZ_JAAABJ010000046.1 GCF_009904105.1 Elizabethkingia argenteiflava
GCCAGCCACCGAACTGATTCCATCACCAAGGTTTACACCGTTGGAAAAAAGAAAAGAGAAAATGAAGCCTTAAAACAAGTAAAATTTAAAATCGTATAGTCAAATGCTGCTTTCTAATTTCAATGAACTCCAAAAGTTTTTTTTTCTTTTGGAATAATATTATAATCATGTGATTGACAGATCTATGGAAGTTCTCTTCATCATTCAGGCTTCCGTTCAATCCCATTTACTAGGACATTAAAAGATATATATAAAGTATTTTCAAGATAAAAAGTAATTTTTTTTACAAAAAGGGTATATTAAATTAAAATGTATATATTTAAGTGGTATTTTTTACATATAAAAAATTTAATAAAAAACACAAATTATGAAAAAAACATTATTCTATTTATTATTAACCCTTTTTTGTTTACAGGCTTGTAGAACAGAAGATGGTAATCACGAAATCAGTACATCAGAAGCGATTTCACAACAAAAAATTCTTGATAAGGATTTAAAATTAACGGTATATAAATCTTATAGAAATTATTTAAGTAATAAGGGGATTAATAAGTTTGGAAATGATATTGACTTTGGATTATCATCTCAAATTCTTAAATATAAAAATGGAGAAAGAGGTTTAGTCTTTCCTTTGGTTAAAGATCATAACGTAAAGGGACTGGTATTAGCGACTTTAAGTAAAGATGAAAAATTTGTTAAATTTAACCAGTTAAATCCTGTAGAAAATGAAGCAATAAAAAAAGCTTTTGAAATTAAATACGATAAAATTAAATTTTTAGTTCCTGAGAATTCTAATATCAGCGATACAAAAAATAATTCATCTTCGGGTTATCTATACTCGCGTGATTTAAGATGCTTCTCAGAGCCATCGATGGAAGCTTCAGAGGCAAATGGACGGGATTGTAATCTAGAAGCGATTACTATAAATGGTAGAGCCCGAACACTTCCTATTTCTCCTGTTGAGGGAATACAGATCCCCGTATACAGAGGAAACCAAAGCGTAGTCGGAGACTCTAGACCATTAAGCCCCGAGGAAATCAGGATGCTTACCGCAAGGGATCCTATTACAAATTTAAA
>NZ_JAAABJ010000448.1 GCF_009904105.1 Elizabethkingia argenteiflava
CCGCGGTTCAAGAATAGAGAAACCGTCCTCTTGAAACCGTCTATCCATTTATATTTCTGGATTGTATGTTTTTCAAGGTAAGGGTGAATGGTGCTGTTGACACCCGTGCGATCTATAATATCCTCGTGGTTGATATCGCAGGAAAAAAGGATGTACATGGGATTTATAGTTCAGAAAATGAAGTGGCCAAATTCTGGCTTGGAGTTCTCACTGATCTGAAGTAACGCGGTGTGGAAGATATTATGATTGCCTGCATAGACGGCCTGACAGGTTTCCCCGTAGCGGTTGAGGCTGTATTTCATAAAACCAGGGTACAACTTTGCGTGGTTCATCAAATCCGCTCCTCCATGCGATATGTTCCTGACAGGGATAAAAAAGCGGTTATGGAAGATATGAAGCC
>NZ_JAAABJ010000449.1 GCF_009904105.1 Elizabethkingia argenteiflava
AATATGAACAGTTTTACCGCAAATTATGAAAAAATATTAGAGATACTGATAACAATTGAAAGTAAAATGAATTTTTTAAATCAAATCCGCAATCCCCAATTGTCAGATCTTGAGTTAATCTCCATAGGCTTAACTTCAGAATTTATGAGTATTGATTCAGAGCGGAATTTATTCAGAAAATTACCTTTCAATTTATCCTCTAGGATTGAACGTAGTGTTTACAATCGCACCAAGCGCAACTTGTTTTCTTATGGG
>NZ_JAAABJ010000450.1 GCF_009904105.1 Elizabethkingia argenteiflava
AACATCTTCAGACAAAATTACCCTAGAAGCTTATAATAGTTTGTTTAGGCATTTTTTAGCAAGAATGAGAAGAAAGTCCAAATGCTATTCTAAAAAAATAGAAATGCTCAGATGAGCGATACTTCTCTTAACGCACCATCGTAATAACATACTATCTATTTTTAATTAGCAATTCTGAATTTAATATTCAAGATTGACTAATTCCTGATAAAGAAAATAACATAAGCAATATAATTCATAGAATACCATGTTATTACAGAAGTTTCAAATCTTATTAATAATGCTTTGAAACTATCAAGCCAAGTATTTGCTTTCTCTATTTTGAACCTTAGTTTATATAATTCTTAATCAAAATAATAATAATTATTGGCTGTTTTATTATTACTGAGATTGTTTTTAATATTGGCGATTATTTTTTATTTTTCTAACATGTGTCTTAAATTATCACTGTCAAATCATGCATCAGCATTGATAAACAAACATTTATTATCTATTTATGCTTAGATTAGAAGT
>NZ_JAAABJ010000451.1 GCF_009904105.1 Elizabethkingia argenteiflava
AAGATATGACATCTCCAGAGCAGTATGCGTTGTTAGAGTCGCGTAAACTAACCCAGGATTAATATCAACAGAAAGGGGATGGACCGCCAAACAAAAAAAAACGAAGCCAAATGGTTGGTTTTAAGGTGAAAGAACAGGAAGAATCTGAAGAAAGCTAAACGAATTGGGATCGCTTTTTTAATGAGGAAGATGAACGTGATGAATAATTACATCTGAAATAGTTTCCGGATCTATTCAGTAAGTATCAATGTTAAAAACAGAAAAATGATAACGTTAAAACCCCTTATAGGGGCTGGAAGCCCCCTAATCAGA
>NZ_JAAABJ010000452.1 GCF_009904105.1 Elizabethkingia argenteiflava
CATAACTGGGGTATCGCATTATCACAACTTTATGTTAAATTTGGAGAGAGAATTCTCAAGGAAAAAAACAGCTTTTGAGGAGCATTAATTTAGAACCTGACACAGTTCGGGTGACACTCCCACCGGCGAGTAAAAAATTAATAAAATTTACTACCGTTTTATTTTTTCATAAATTTAATGAATTCAAGCATCTGCTTAGTAAAAGCTTCAGCAGTATCTTTATAGGTAACATTGATAATAATATGGCTAGTGGCGTTATCCTTATTATCAACGTTATTAATAATCTGAATACCTTTAGAATGAGAAAAAAGTTCTTTAATATCGACATTAAAAATTTCGGTTAATTTTGGGATATATTCAGATTTAACATCAGAATTTTCATTTTCCCATCCCACATAAGTAGTTCTAGAAACACCAGATTAGAGGGAATGGAGCTATAGGCAAACAAAATGTAGCGATGATGCTAGAGCAATTTCCGGATTTTCTAAATAACATTTATATGTATAGAGGGAAGACAACTTCTGCCCTTGGGATGTAATAATAACATTGTATATTTTTGTTTTTTGCATTTGCATACACTCCAAATAATCCGAAAAATATATCTGATAAATTTATCAATATAGCAAACTAAATAAGGTTTCATTAAATTTGCGACATCTTATACATAAATGCTTAATTTATAAAAAAAATATAATTTTGGTTTGATATATTGTAAATTTAAGTATTAAAAAATAAGATAAATTTGTATTTTTAAATAAAGTGTTGTTTTTTTAATTTTAAATTATATCTTTGGATATTACCTAATTGATTTATTCGAAGAGAATACTTCGAAACTTGCCTAGGGGTAGTTTATTGATATATATTTTTTAATTATTATGAAAAAAACACTTATATTTCTTCTGGTTGTAGCTTTTTCAGCAATTCAAGCCCAAATTTCTTCTAATAGATTTTTTTATGAATTTAGTTATAAACCCCAAAAAGACTCTTCACGCATCGAGAAAGTTATGACTATTTTAGATATAACTAAGGAAAAATCTGTTTTTAGAGATTATACATTAACCTCTCAAGACTCAATTATAGAGTCAAGTTTTGAAAAGATGAAAAAATCAGGGGTTTTTGTAGATTTAACAAGGTCGGTGCGAATGAATAAAATTTCATATAAAATATATAAAAGTTACCCTTCTATGAAGATCCAACATGTAGAAAATATTATGGGTGTCGGTTTTAAGTATACCAATATTGCTTATTCGGACAATATTAACTTTAATTGGAAAATTTCAAGTGATAAGGAAAAAATTGGGGAATATAACACACAGAAGGCGAGTACTGAATTTGGAGGTAGAAAGTGGACTGCGTGGTTTTGTACTGATTTGCCTTTCTCTGACGGCCCATATAAATTTTATGGCCTTCCTGGTTTAATAGTAAAAATTGAGGACAGTGAGGGTAATTTTTTGTGGGAGATCAAGGGAAATAAAAGGATTGATAATTTTAGTGAAATCTCTTACGCTGAAAAAATTACTCAGAGATCAGATTTAACTATACATGAAATGCCCAAAAAAAAATTCAATACTATTTTTGAAAATTATAAAAAGGATACTTTTGGTAGTGTTAGACAAATGTTAACTCCTCAGTTATTAAGCCAAAAAATGCCAGGGTCTGATGTTACGATTGGTGACATGATTAAAAGCCAAGAAAGAATAAATAAAAAATTGTATCAAGAGACAAATAACACTATTGAAATTGCAAAATAAAATTT
Organism: Elizabethkingia argenteiflava; assembly: GCF_009904105.1. Classification (GTDB taxonomy): domain Bacteria; phylum Bacteroidota; class Bacteroidia; order Flavobacteriales; family Weeksellaceae; genus Elizabethkingia; species Elizabethkingia argenteiflava. The sequence continues at coordinate 1,757 of NZ_JAAABJ010000452.1, forward strand.
GATGAATAAATATAAACTTTCTAGATATTTAGTTTTTACAAAAAATACTATTTCATTAAAGTACCACATAGTTTACTCGACCCTGTCTAATAAAATTTTAGCTTTAGATAAAAATGTTGTTTCACTTATTCAAAACGGAAACTTTAATGAAGTCGATGATTCTATAATGAACAAGCTTATTGAATATGAATTTGTTACAAATATAGAAACAGATGAGTTGAAAAAAGTTGTAGAAAGGTTTAAAAACTTTATAATTAATGACAATTTGTTATATCAAGTAATTCAGCCATCCGCAAATTGTCAATTAGGGTGTAATTATTGATAAACATATTTTATTTGCAGCTTTTATATTTTCTATTTCATCTTTGCTGATGAGTTCCAGATTATTAGTTATTTGATTTGCAATACAAAATTGCTAATTTTCTCGGAACTCTTTTTGTGTAAATA
>NZ_JAAABJ010000453.1 GCF_009904105.1 Elizabethkingia argenteiflava
CAACATCTTAACAAAGTTCGTTTCGAAATTCATATCCATACTCGGAAAAGACATTAGGGTAATACATATATTTTTAATAGAAAAGTCACAATGTTGAGATTTTATGATCAAATTCTGACTAAAAATCCTGTTAAATCAGCCGTTTCCATTAATTACCGTTTCAGGGTCAAAACTGAAATAAGGTCTAGAATTGTTCTTAAAATTAACTATCACTTCCCAACGCGAATTGGATAGTGAAGGTTGCTGATTACCTATCTTACTCTCACCTACACCTACCACCGACGAACAAGAACACAGTATAGAAAATATGC
>NZ_JAAABJ010000454.1 GCF_009904105.1 Elizabethkingia argenteiflava
CCCGGCGGCGCTCAAGACCAATGTCGGCGCATTGAAGCCCGGCGGGCTGATCATCGCCGATACGGGTGAGTTCACCAAGCGCAACCTGGAGAAGGCCAAGTACGAGGTCAGCCCGATCGAGGATGGCAGCCTCGCCAAGTGGCAGGTGCTGGCCTTCGATAACTCGGCGCTGACGGTCGAGGCGGTCAAGCCGTTCGGGCTTGGCAACAAGGACGCGCTGCGCTGCAAGAACATGTGGACGCTGGGTCTGGCGCTGTGGATGTTCGACCGCAGCCGGGAGCCGATTGTCGACTGGCTCAAGGCCAAGTTCGCC
>NZ_JAAABJ010000455.1 GCF_009904105.1 Elizabethkingia argenteiflava
GGCTTATATCCATGTTGATTTTTTCGCATAGGTACTTCCATATTAATCTGGTTGTAAGTAAATAAGTCTCTTTGATAATCAATACTCAGATAACCTTTGTCTCCTAATATTGTACAATTTTGATACAAGTGCTTAATATCTTTGAGATAATGAATATCATGTACAGAAGCTTGTGTTACATCAAAATCGATAAAAATCCCATCAGTAGTAAACACTGCATGCAATTTA
>NZ_JAAABJ010000456.1 GCF_009904105.1 Elizabethkingia argenteiflava
AAAAAAAAAATATTATATTAATAAATAAGTTAAACTAAAGAGTCGTGGTTTTTTTTTTTAATATGATAAAGAAAAAGATTTTAAACCCAAAAATAAAATAATAAAAAAAAAAAAAAAAAAAAAAAAAAAAAAATATAAAAAAAAAAAAAAAAAAAAAAAAAAAAAATTAAAAAAAAAAAATATAAAATAAAAAAAAAAAAAAAAAATAAAAAATAAAAAAAAAAAAAAAAAAAAAAATTTTTAAAATCAAAAATCAAAAAAAAAAATTAAAATAATATAAATTTAATTTTTAATAAATGAAATCTAAAATAAAAAAAGTAAACTAAAACTAAA
>NZ_JAAABJ010000457.1 GCF_009904105.1 Elizabethkingia argenteiflava
CTACGGATTATTTGGAACAGTATTCTTTACCTTGTTAAAACAGGTTGTCAATGGCGTATGCTTCCCCAAGATTTCCCCAAGTGGCAACGGGTGTACTATTATTATAAAAAGTGGGCAGATATGGGGCTATTCGAACTAGTGTTGGAACATTTACGAGGCAAATTTCGAGTAAAACTAGGACAAAAATCAGAGCCATCGCTTGGTATTATGGACAGCCAGAATATTCGCTGGGGCAATAACCGGTCATTAAAAGGA
>NZ_JAAABJ010000458.1 GCF_009904105.1 Elizabethkingia argenteiflava
CTACGGATTATTTGGAACAGTATTCTTTACCTTGTTAAAACAGGTTGTCAATGGCGTATGCTTCCCCAAGATTTCCCCAAGTGGCAACGGGTGTACTATTATTATAAAAAGTGGGCAGATATGGGGCAATTCGAACTAGTGTTGGAACATTTACGAGGCAAATTTCGAGTAAAACTAGGACAAAAATCAGAGCCATCGCTTGGTATTATGGACAGCCAGAATATTCGCTGGGGCAATAACC
>NZ_JAAABJ010000459.1 GCF_009904105.1 Elizabethkingia argenteiflava
GAGATTTCCTGTAATGCTAATTCAGCTCCTTGCTCATACAGTTCTTTGAATCGATAAAAACGGTCTCGGGAATAGCCCATTACTTTACAGGCTTTGGATACATTTCCTAAATGTTGTGCTAATTCAATTACAACTAACTTGTTTTTGATGATTTTTTGTTGTGTTGTCATAATACTTAATCTGTTTTAAAGTTATTTAATTTGATTACAACTGTCAGATTAAGTATTGACTAATTCATATTAATAATGCTTTAAAACTATCCCGCCAAGCATTTGCTTTCTCTATATTGAACCTTCGTTTATATAATTCTTGGCTGTTTTATTATTCCTAAGATGGGTTTTAATATTGGCAATTATTTTTTCTTTTTCTAACATTTGTCTTAAATTCTCACTGTCAAATCCTGCATCAGCATTGATAAACAATCCTTTATGATCTATTTCTGCTTCGCTTAGAAGGGACAGAATTTCTTTCAAACTACCTTCTATTTGGTATAAATCGTGATGATGGCCACTTTTTGGACTTCCCATTGCCAACATTTGTCCCTGGTTATC
>NZ_JAAABJ010000460.1 GCF_009904105.1 Elizabethkingia argenteiflava
ATAATAATAATTCTTGGCTGTTTTATTATTCCTGAGATTGGTTTTAATATTGGCGATTATTTTTTCTTTTTCTAACATTTGTCTTAAATTTTCACTGTCAAATCCTGCATCAGCATTCAGAAACAATTCTTTATGATCTATTTCTGCTTCGCTTAGAAGGGACAGAATTTCTTTCAAACTACCTTCTATTTGGTATAAATCGTGATGATGGCCACTTTTTGGACTTCCCATTGCCAACATTTGTCCCTGGTTATC
>NZ_JAAABJ010000461.1 GCF_009904105.1 Elizabethkingia argenteiflava
AAGAAACGCTTAACCTGCTCAAAAAAGGTGCGGAAGATGAAGTTTCCACCGTGTTCAAAAACACCGTAGATGATGCCTTTGAATACGCTATGATAAGCGACACCCAACAAATGGCGACTACCAAAGGCACATGATTCGGGGCTTACAACGCTGTTACAGGCTACTTTCAGAATGTACGCAATTACAGAGACGGCGAAGCGAAACTACAATCTATTGTAATAGGTAGTACGGCAAAGCTAAAGAGCCAAAAAGCCTTTGAACTGTGTACAGACAATTCATAAGGCAAGGGATTAAAGGAAGAATGAACGCAGGATAGTAGCGGCAACGATTAGAAAAATACACGCACCGAACCACGAAGCCGCAGTCTTCGATGTATCAGGGTCGCCGGAGCTGAACTTGTTGTACACCTTAACGTCTCCGATGAGCCCAACCACCGCACCGATGGCGTAGATGAGCTGAGTGGCGGGATCGAAATAACTTGTTACCATTTCGGTAGCCTCGTTGATACCTGCTTGTACATTTCCCTATGCAAACGCACCAATTCCTGACAGCATTGCCAAGGCTGCCAGCAAAACTTTTTTCTTTGTTTTTCCATAATAGAAACACATTAATTTGTTACTATTATCCCACACCTTGTGGGCTTTCGAAACAAAGGTGTTTCAGAAATTGAGGCATGATAACAAATTGGCAGTCAGAGGAATTGTTTGGCGGTGAGTGGCTACTAATTTAATAATTGTTATCTTAGCAATATAAAGGAGAGTATTAATTCGGCTACAACTATTGTAACTATAAACAGATTATTAATATGGCAAACAAGGGGTCTGAGTGGAGAAAGTGGGACTTTCACATTCATACTAAAGGGACGAATAAAAATGACAAATTTTCATCACCCACAATGGATGATTTCTTTTGTTTGTTTTTCAAAAAAGCTTTTGAGCATCGGATTTCGGCAATAGCTATAACAGATTATTTTTCAATTGAAAGATATCTTGAAGCAATTGAATACAGAAGTAATATTGAAAACAAGGTTGATGAAAAAGGCGAAAAACTCTTCTCACCAGATGAAATAACTTTTATTAAAAGCATCTTCATATTTCCAAATGTAGAATTGAGAATGTTACCAGCAACTGATAAAGGGCGTTTGATAAATATTCATTGTGTCTTTAATCCTGAATATGTTGGAGATTTAGAGAACGATTTTTTTTCTCATATAGCAAATCAAGATGGTGTAAAAATGAACCGACACGGTATAACAAGCTATGGGAAATCGTTAGACCCAAATATCAATGAACTTCATAAGCAATACGAGAAAGGAATTGAAAATTTTGTCATTGACCTTAAGTCGTTAAGAGAACTTATATCAACAAATAAAAGATTTAAAGATAACACGTTGCTTATTGTAAGTAATTCAAACAATGATGGCGCTTCTGGCACACAGAAACATTACGATTTATTTGAGAATGAGAGTGGTAACTTAGATGGTCTTAGAAGATCTATTTATTATATTTCAGATGGTATATTTTCAGCAAACCCTAAAGATGTTAAGTATTTTATTGGAAAAAGATTAGAAGGAACAGATGGCTATAATGAAACTATTTATAAAAAAGAAGTTGAAAACGTTATTCTGCATAGAGGGTCATTAAAACCTTGCATCGTTGGCTGTGATGCTCATATTGAGGACGACTTGTTCTCTAAGTTCACGTGGGTAAAGGGTAATTTGAATTTTGAAGGATTGAGACAAATCTGTTTTGAACCTGAAAGCAGAGTTAAAATTCAGATTGAAGAACCAGATTTTAAAGAAGAAAAATTAATAATTGAACAAGTTTCTTTTATTTCTCCAAAAAATACATTTTCTAATGTCCAAATTTATCTTAATCCCAATCTTAATGTCGTTATAGGCGGAAAATCTTCAGGTAAATCTATTTTACTTTATGCTATAGCCAAAACACTTTCTGCAGACCAGACTGTACTTCAAAATGATGATGGCACAGACAAATATGATTTAAACAAAATTGATGATGGGTTTGATTTTCAAATAACAACCAAAGGCGGTTTTACTCAAAAACTCATCCGCCTGAAAGATGAAAATTCAATTTTACCTGAAATTAAATATATTCCGCAAAATTATCTGGTAAAACTTGCAGAGCCAGAGCTTAATAAGAAAGGTAAATCATTAAATAAACTTGTCCGTGACCTTATTACCGAAGATGACACTTCAAAGGAATGGTATCAAGATTTCATAACAAAGGTTTCTCAAAATGATAAATTGAGAAACACAAAAATTGATTTATATTTCGAAACTCAAGATGAAATTGATACACTAGAAGCTGATTTAAAGACTAAATCGAGCAAAGCTGTATTAGACAAGAATATTGAAACGAATACAAGTAAGGTCGAGGAATTAAATAACAGTACTGGACTTACGCCGGAACAAGTTGCAAAATATAATGCTTTACAAACTAAGTTAGAAGGCAACAACACTAAATTGCAAAATTTCAAAGATGATTTTTCGGCAATTCAAAGTCTCAATTCGGAATTAGCTCAAAATCTTAAAAGCCTTAAACAGAAAAAAGATACAATAGTTAGTCAATTGCAATTGCAAGAAATTAAGTCTTTTTATGAAACAGAATATGCAGCTTTGGATGCTCTTCTTGCGAAAATAGATGAATTGAACACGTCAATAGAAGTTCAAGTAAATGACAAAGGAACACGTTCTTTTACAAAAGACTGCAAATTTAGAGATGTTCTTTTGGCAATTAATAAAGAGCAAAAAATTACAAATACTGCTATCCAACCGTATTTGAAAGATGAACAAGTTAAGAAGTCTATAGAAGTGCTTAACCAATCTATTGCAAACGACAAAAAATCGTTGTCAGATATCGATACTCTTTCGAAAAAAATACAAGACAAGAAAAAGTTACTTGCCGAAACTAAAGAAGAGATTTTTACAATTTATAAAAATAGCTACCAACATTATCCTGATATAATAACAGCTTTGAAAGTTAGGACTGTTGAATTAGAAAAGGACGGTTTAGGAATTGATGGTAAGGCACAGTTTAATTACTCAAAACTTTGGGAAAAAATTTATGCTATAAGCGATCGCAGAAGTGCTTCCTACAATGATTATACTATTTTGGGGGCTAATAAAAAAGCCACTGATACTGCCGATTTTGATTTAATTCTACAAGATATAACAAAACTTTTTGATGATTTAATAACTAAAAAATACGCTCTTACAAATAGAACTTCTGTTCAAGCTGCTATAAAAATTATTTTAGATGATTATTTCTTTGATTACTGGGATATAAACTACAAGAATGATAAACTAGGAGAAATGTCAACAGGTAAAGCAAGTTTTGTCATCTTAATGCTAATCATTGGTCTAAGCAAATCTAAAGCACCAATTTTGATAGACCAGCCGGAAGATAATCTTGACAATAGGTCGATAACAACTGATTTAGTTAACTATTTAAGAAGTAAAAAGCTGGAGAGGCAGATTATAATTGTAACACATAACGCTAATATTGTGGTAAACGCAGATGCTGAAAATGTTATTATAGCTAATCAGAAAGGACAAAATGAAGAACAATCAACCAGTGTTTTTAAGTTCGACTATATAAATGGGGCTATCGAAAATTCGTTCGATAAAAGAGTTTCAGAAACCGATTTGTTGAAATCTATGGGAATTAGACAACACATAGCTGATATAGTTGAAGGAGGCAAGGATGCATTTATGATGAGAGAAAAAAAATACAGGTTTCACTAAATATACCGAAAAGATTGAAAAAACAAGACATAATACAATTCTGGAGAGACATTGAAATATTTGACCTTCCTGACTTAAATAAAAATGCTACACTGATAGATACAAATGATGCCCTGCCTTGGCTTCAAGAATTAAGAGAGGCAGAAGAGCACGATAAATGGCGTTTTACTCTTTTATTCGGAAAAATAGATAAGAAGTTTATCCTTGAACATGTTAACACTTTATTGAAAGTCGATGTAACAAATGATTGGGAAGAACCAGTAAAAGGTTTCAGCTGTTTTTCTAGATTAATTTTAGATGAAAAAGGTCGTCCGCAAAACGATAGTTACATAGTGGCAAGCTATGTATTTGGTATAAGTGCTTTAGAGAAAAATAAAAATATTTCTTCTGTATCCCAAGATTTGGATAAGGTAAGGGAAGATTTTTTAGAAAGATATAACGTCCCAGAAATTCTTAATGAAAACGAGCCTGCTCCTAAAGGTGATGTTATAAAATCTTTGCACTTAAAACGGGAGGTTGAATACTTGAAAAGACTTACATCTTGGTGGAAAGAAGATATTAATGTTTTTTTGCTTGTTGACAAAGGTTCAAAAGATAGTGAACCAAATCCGAGCTTTATGAATAGCTTTTACTTGGACGATTTAAATTATTTATCTCGTATAGAGGAAAAGAATTTTAGTACAACGCTTAAAGAATATCTTCAATTACAACCAGTTATAAGTGAGAGAAAAGACTTAATAGAAGATAAACAACATCTTTTCGATGCTATGAGTCCAATTCACTTAACAGCCGGGAGATGGCCGTCAAAAGTAGAATACGGCTTATACACCGCCCAAACCGGAGCAATAAACACCATCTTTTCTAATTTAAGGAATAATGAAGGATTACAAGGAGTGAATGGTCCTCCAGGTACCGGAAAGACTACTTTATTGTTTGATGTAATTGCTGAAATAATTGTAGAAAGAGCTAAAGTGATTTCTGGATTAGGGTGTGATAAAATATTTCAGAAAGGATACCCTATAGGTGAAAAGGAGAATGGTTTTAAGATGTTCAATTATACCATTAACCCAGCCCTTGCAAAGAACTTCGGAATAGTTGTAGCCAGTAATAACAATGCTGCGGTCGAAAATATCAGTAAAGAACTGCCACTTAAAAGTAAAATAGATGTAGCTAATTTTCCAGAGGCTAATTATTTTGGTGAATGCTCTACTAAACTTATAGATGAGCAAAGCTGGGGTGCGCTCGCTGCAGCCTTAGGCAATTTTAAAAATCGAAAAAATTTTAAAGAATCATTTTGGCAATTTAAAAATAAAGACGGTACAATTTACTTTCACGATTTATTATATGAAGTTTATAAAGACACAGAAAATGATGAAACCTACACTCACTATAAATCGTTTGAGCTGTCTAATCAAAAATTCAAATCATTATTGAGAGATTTTGATATATTCAAAAAAGCTGCAAGTTCTTTTCATACACAGTTACCTACTTTTATAAAAAATAAGAAGCAAGAAAAACAGATATCTATTGAATTAAAGAAAATTGAAAAGGATTTACTAAAGTTAAGTAATGAAAAACGAATTCTTTTAGATAAAGAGAGTAGCGTAAAAAAGGATGCAGAGCGTGTGCAGTCTTTATTGAGTTTGCAAGAACAACGTAAGCCATCATTTTTCTTTTTTCAAAAACTATTCAATACCAAAAGTTTTCAGAAATGGAATTTAGAAGCTGAAGGAATCATCATCAATCTTAAATCTATTCAAGGCAATTTAAATGATTTGAAACAACAATTGGAAAATAATGAGAAGAAAACCAAGACGCTGTTAGATAGGCAAACCGAATATAAACCTCAATTGTTTCAAATTAAATCATTTTTTACTTCTTATCAAAAATTACAAAACGAGCTAATAAAAAACTATGATATTGATATCAACAATATTTTTGATATAGATTTCTATGAAAAAGATTTAACTGATATTCATCTTTCAAACCCTTATCATTCTGCAAAAATTGCTAAACTAAGAAGCGATATATTTCTTGTTGCGCTACAATTGCATCGTGATGCCATATTATCAAACGCAAAAAGTATCAAGAACAATTTGACTGCTTATTTTGAAATGACTTTTGGATGGGGAAAGTTTGAAAATAATATATCGCAGAATTTATGGGATACCTTTTTCCTTTGTGTACCAGTTGTATCTACCTCTTTAGCTTCCGCAAGCCAACTTTTTCCTAATCAAAACCAACAACAAATAGGTTGGCTACTAATAGATGAAGCAGGTCAGGCAACGCCTCAATCGGCAACAGGTCTTATTCATCGTTCAAAAAGATGTGTAATTGTTGGAGACCCATTGCAAGTTGAGCCTGTTGTTACGATTCCCGAGAAATTAGTAACCATGTTGAGAAATGAACATAATGTTAGTGTTGATTGGTCGCCATACAGCGTGTCGGTACAACAATTAGCTGATAGAGTTTCTTTATCGGGAACATATATGAATGTTGGCAATACTGACGAGAAAATCTGGACAGGCTTTCCACTCCGAACACATCGACGTTGTGATGACCCTATGTTCTCTATTGCAAATAGAATTGCATACAGCAATCAGATGGTAAAAGCTGTAACTACAAATTCTAAAGGAGCATTTATTGGCAACTCCTGTTGGTTTAGTTCAAATACTGATGTGGTTTCGCTAGTCAATAAGCATGTCGTTAAGCAAGAAATAACTTTTCTTTCTCACAAGATTAATGAGTTACGAAATAGCGGTTATGATGGTGTCATTTATGTAATTTCCCCTTTCAAATCTGTTGCTTCATATTGCTCTAACACATTTAGGGGAGATAAAAAAGTACTTTGCGGAACCATTCATAAATTTCAAGGAAAAGAGGCAGATATTGTATTTTTAGTTTTAGGCAGTGACCCAAAATCCTCGGGTGCAAGAAACTGGGCATCACAAAAGCCTAATATGTTGAATGTAGCATTAACCAGGGCTAAAAAACGGTTTTATGTAATTGGAAACAAGAAGCTTTGGGGTACTTGTAATTATTTTAGTACGATGATTAGTATGTTGGATTAGTTTTGTTATAAAAACAAAAGGGAGTTTGCTTATACAAACTCCCCAATGTCAAAATCACTCAAATCACTTTTCCGCAGAGTGGAAGAACTGTTGTCGATTTCAGCCGAAAGTGTGCTATCCAAAAGCTCGGCAATTTTTCGGGAAGCACCCTCAATGGAATTTTCTAGTAGGCTGAATAATTCCGTTCCCTGTAATTTTTGAACTATGGCTACCGCTGTTTCCTTTTGAGCCTGTTCCAAATTTTCTTTTTGGAGCAATGCCCCTACGGAGCTTAGTTCGTCGTAGGTAACCCCCTGGGCAAGAATGTCATTACCACCGGATATTCTGTATCTGTTCCATTCTTCTTCCTCATCTTCCAAATCAGGCTTATTGCTGAAAACTTCCTCCAGTTCTTCCTGCGGAATTTGAATGCCAACGTTTTCATTTTCGTCGTATTCTATGTCTAAATTATCAGGGTTTATCTCCTGTTCAGCTATTTGGCTTTCATTGGCAGTGTTTGGCACTGATAGGCTTCTCACCGGCTTAGGCTGACCCATAATATCGTACAAGTTCGGGTTAACTTTTTCCTGCTTTGGCTTTTGCTACACCCATTTCTTAATGACAATCTTATCCTGTAACAGTAGTGCAATGACTATCAGCAGGCAAATCACAATTATTATTTCCATAATCGAATGCTTTAAAAAATGGGTTTAAATTTTTCGTTGAAATCATCTGTGATTGCTTTCTCAAACATTTCAAAATGATGTTCCAGTATATTGTCAAGGTAGGCATAAAGGGGTATGGCAGCTTTACCAATAACCTGCACAATACGGGATAAGCGTTCGTGGTATTCCTGCCGGATATAAATGCTTTTATCGCCCCGCTTTGTCATAGAGTGCGTTTTCAAAAAATGTTCGCCGTAGCTGCCGTCAAAATTTTTCTTGGTGCGGTTACGTTCCCTTTGTACAGATTTGCTTTGTGGCAATTCTTCCTGTTTCACTTCGTCTTTTACAGTTTCCTTTTCCTGCTATTCAGGCAGTTCAGGTGGAAGCTGTAAGTCCTCTTTTTTAACGCCGTACACCATCAGGTCCATCATTAATTCTTCGTAGATGTCGGGCGTGACTTTTCTTTTGTTATCTTTTTCCATAGGACTATAATTGAATGATTTTTAGAAATTCATTAATGAACAGGTCTAACTGGCAGGCTTTCATCAAACGTTCATCAGGCGGCAGTACGGTAGAACGGAAAACCATCTTACTGTTCGCTTCGCTTTCTTTGCGAAAACGGGTGCTGTTCTTCACTTGGCTTTGCATGAGGCTTAAACCCAGTTGGGCTATAAGCTGATTGTACACGTCATATAAGGGTGTGCTTTCCCTGCCGTCCACATGGTTCCAAAACAGGTTAATGGTTTCTATGGACGTTTCGCCTTTTTTCATAATCACATCCCGCAAAAGCTGCGTGAAAATGAGCGTACTTTCCATTACTACACGGTCTGCGGTAATGGGCGTAAAAATGTGGTGCATTCCTTCCAGTGCTTTCAGAATGCCGGGCGTGTTCACAGTTCCGGGCAGGTCAAAAATACCACATCAACTGGAACGGCAGAAGCCGTTACATATTCGTGTGCAGCATCCAATACGCTATCCGCTTTGTACTGCATGATAGGATAGGCTTTCTTGTTGATAGTGGTAAATTGCTTATAGGCCCGTTTTTTCAATGCCTCATTTTCCATTACCATTGCCAAATCACGGGCTTTCATTTTCATTAAACTATGCTGCGGAAAATCCGCATCAAATACGGCTACGTTGTAGCCCAACCGATAGTGCATCGTACTTGCCACAAGCGTGGTAAATGTGCTTTTGCCAACACCGCCTTTTTGTGAAGAAAAAGCGATAAACAGAGGTTTCTTTTTTGTGTCCATATTTTTAAAATTTAAAGTTTTCAAATTCCTGTTTTCAGGCTTGCAGGCGTTCCGGCAAGCCGTTCTGATTGCCTGCGTTCATACTTGATTGCCTGCTTCCTTGCAGTACAGCAGCCTTGCAATCATTCCGGTAGCTTATCAGGCAGGCTTGCCGTCATTCTTTCATTCCGCCAATCAACCAATCATTCAGGCGAGCCGGATAGTTGGATAGCAAGCGTTCACGCTTTCCGGCAGTCGTGCAATCTTGCTTTCTTGCATTCCTGCAATCAGGCAGGCAGAATTGCCTGCATTCCTAAATGTGCGCCGTCTGCTTTTCCTGAAGTACGTGCTGCCTGTCTTCCTGCCATCATTCAAGGGCAAAGAACCAATCAAATTCATTCGATTATACGCCTGTGGCATTGTTTGGTGGTCAGAGGCACTGTTTGGCACTGTGGAACAGGGCTTTACTTTGTATTGTGATTTTTATTAACGGATTTATGCAAAAGTCTTTTGACATATCGAGGGGTAACACGGGCGGCATAAAGCCGTTTTTCCCTGTTACATTCAATCCGTCCCGCAGGGCGGATTTTTGTGTTCATCGGAACACGGCAAGTTGTGTTTTGAGCATCTCGGAATGATTTCCGATGCTCAAAACAACTTGCCCTTTGCAGGGGGCAAAAAACACCTTCCGAAGTCAGGGTTTTGTATGGATTTTAAAATGGATTAGTGATGAACGATAACAACAAAAAGGAATTGAAAAAGACCGGACGCCTCCCCAAGGAAGACCCGGCGACAATCCGCTATACGATTTCCTTTAACGAGCAGGAACACGCCCGCTTTATTGCCTTTTTGATAAATCAGGTATGCAGGTAAAGGCGCATTTCATAACGTCCTGCATCTTTGACAAGACCATAAAGACCATTCAGATTGATAAAGGAACGGTTGATTTTTATATGCGGCTGACCTCTTTTCACAGCCAGTTCCGTTCCATAGGTGTAAACTATAACCAAATTGTAAAGCTGCTGTACAAGAATTTTTCCGAGAAAAAGGCGGCGGCATTCCTGTACAAACTGGAAAAGCAGACGGCTGAAATGGCAATGCTATGTCAGAAAATCATTCAGATTACCGAAAAATTTGAGGAAGAACACCTGAAAAAATAGCGGTAGCAATGATAGCAAAAATCGGGAGAAGTGCAAATTTATACGGGGCGTTGGCATACAATCAGCTTAAAGTAGAGAATGAAAACGGGCAGATTTTGTTTGCCAATAAGATGATTGAAAATGCAAGTGGTCATTATTCCGTAGCACAATTAGCCCAGTCTTTTGCTCCTTACCTGATAGCGAACCGCAATACCGAGAAACATACCCTGCATATCTCGCTCAATCCCGACCCGAATGATAAGGTAAGCGATGATAAATTTCGGGAAATGGCAGAACAGTATATGCGGGAAATGGGCTACGGCGAACAGCCTTGTATTGTATTCAAACATACCGATATTGACCGCAGCCATATACACATTGTATCGGTTTGCGTGGATGAGCAGGGCAAAAAGATTTCGGACAAATTCGAGAAAATGCGGTCTATGAATGTATGCCGTGCACTGGAAAGAAAACACGGATTGATACCCGCAACGGACAAGGAGCGCAACCAAAATGAAAAGGTTTTCCGTCCGGTAGATTATCGGGCAGGTGATGTAAAAAGCCAAATCGCTTCGGTCGTTCGCCACCTGCCGAACTGTTACCAATACCAAACGTTGGGCGAATACAACGCCTTGCTTTCCCTGTTCAATATTACCACCGAGAAAATCGAGGGCGAATTACAGGGGAAAATGCAGCAGGGCTTATTATATATTCCGCTAAATGAAAAAGGCAAAAGAGCCGGGCATCCGTTCAAGGCTTCGCTGTTCGGAAAGAGCGCAGGACTTCCGGCTTTGGAATTGCATTTTGCGAAATGCAAAACCGCCTTGAAAGACAGCCCAACCAAACAGACCTTGAAATCTGCCGTTACCATTGCTCTGAAAACCACAAGTGATGGACAGGCTTTTAAAAAGCAGTTAGCGGAACAGGGCATTAACGTAGTCGTGCGCCGGAATGATACAGGACGTATTTATGGTATCACATTTATAGACCACAATTCCAAAGCGGTATGGAGCGGCTCACGTTTGGCAACAGAACTTTCTGCCAACACCTTTAATGATTATTGGAATAATAACATCAAACCGGATATTAAAGAACCTGCCGTTTTACAACCCAAGCTATCCACATCAAATGATGTAGATCTTCCTGCGGAAGAACCACACCATTTGTTCGACTTCTTAACTACTGACAAGCACGAAGACGGTTTGATTGAAGCATTAGGCGGTTTATTGCCCGAAGCCCAAGGCGAAGATTACGAGGAACTG
>NZ_JAAABJ010000047.1 GCF_009904105.1 Elizabethkingia argenteiflava
AGAGCCTACTGAATGACAAATGATCATTAAAGGCAGTTCGTGATCGAGTGCATAATCAATTGCTCGACTGTTCTTCTCCCCCATCAGTGTTCCCATCTATCCACCTATAAAAGAAATATCCATGCAAGAAACTACGATTTCTAAACCATTATTTTTTCCTACAGCATTACGTACAGAGTCGGGTAATTTTTTTTTTATTTTAAAATATTTTAAAAGAAAAACAAATGTTTTTTTATAAATAAAATTAAAAAAATAAACAAAAAATAAATTAAAATTTATCTATTTAAAAATTAAAATAAAAAAT
>NZ_JAAABJ010000462.1 GCF_009904105.1 Elizabethkingia argenteiflava
GGGGGGGGGGGGGGGGGTTTGTTGTTTTTTGGGTTGGGTTTGGATTTGTTTGGTTATGGTAGAGGATTGATTTTTTTTTTTTTTGTTTTTGATAGTATAATTTTTTTTTTTGAATTTTTTTTTTTTTTTTTTTTTTTTTTTGATTTTTTACTCCCCCTCCTCCAACACAAAAAAATATTTGTGTTTTTTTTGGGGTGTTGTGGTCGGTTTTTATTTTATAAATTATTTTCTTTTGTTTTTTTTTTTTTATATTTTTATTTATTATGTTCATAATTTCTAGTTGATTTATCTTGGATTGTAACAATATTTTGATATGTATATAAAACATTGTTCTTTTTTTCAATTCGTGTTGTTGGATATCTTGGATTACA
>NZ_JAAABJ010000463.1 GCF_009904105.1 Elizabethkingia argenteiflava
AAGATTGTGGGATGTTATTAGAAACCGATGAAATTTTAGTGTAATTTGTTTTTAGAATATCTTCAAAATTTAAGAGGCTGTTTAAATTTGTGTAGAAAATTTTGTTAGGAAGGTTTTCAGAAGTTGTATATTTGTAAAAAAAGGAATGAAATACCCAACTGATCTAACTGAAAACCAATGTCAATATATAAAGAAAGCGCTGAATCTGAAAGATAGAAAGCGAAAACATCCTTTGATCCTGATTTGGAATGCGTTAATGTACCTGATAAAAACAGACTGTCAATGGCGTATGCTGCCAAAGAACTTTCCGAAATGGCAATTGG
>NZ_JAAABJ010000464.1 GCF_009904105.1 Elizabethkingia argenteiflava
ATTAACTTTCAATATATAGATCCTGGCAAACCTATGCAAAATTTATATATAGAAATATTTTACAGGACTTATAGTGAGAATGTTCTTGTTTATTATATATTTGAATCATTAGATGATGTTCGAGAGATATCTGATGATTTTGTTAAAGATTACAATGATGAGAGGCCTCATGTTTCATTAGAGTGATTGTCTCCTGTGTAATACAGAGATAAGGATATACTGATACTTGCTGTTATAATTTAACAGTAAATAAATTGGGTACAATATGTAAAATTGTCTAATTTTAAATCGTACTAAAAAAGGGAAGCCTACAAATACATGAATCATTTCATTCAAATCTATAAAATTATTTTAAATAAAAACCTTTCA
>NZ_JAAABJ010000004.1 GCF_009904105.1 Elizabethkingia argenteiflava
CTTCGGGGAAACCTTTCAGGCCGTCTATGCAGGCAATCATAATATCTTCCACACCGCGTTTCTTCAGATCAGTGAGAACTCCAAGCCAGAATTTGGCCCCTTGATTTTCTGAACTATAAAGCCCAATTACATACTTTTTTCTTGCGATATCAACCCCGAGGATATTATAGATCGCACGGGTTTCAACAACACCATTCACCCTTACCCTGAACAACATAAATTCCCGCCCTCCAAATGGATAGACGGTTTCTAGAGTACGGTTTCTCCTTTCTCGAACCGCGGGTAGTACACTACCGGTAAGACGGGATATCTCTGCAGGAGAAATCTCCATAGCA
>NZ_JAAABJ010000465.1 GCF_009904105.1 Elizabethkingia argenteiflava
ATTAGGTAAATTTTTTTTAACATAACAAAAAAAACCAATTACTTGTACAAAATTTCATGAGTCTGAAAAAATAAAAAAATGTATAGTCAGGAATAATCAAATATACAATTTTAAATATTGTGGATTTATTTTTACGGTATATAAAATATGGTTTGAATATTAAAAAACAATCAAAAAAAAGCGCTTCTACTTTATCTTGTAGTCTTGGTCTTTAGATAATTCGGCTGGATTTTAGACGTTTGCAATGTCACTATATTGAATTGGATTAGTAGTTTCGGTCAAGAAATACAATCATTGCAGTGTGAATCTAAGGAAATAAAAGTGGTAGAGTTAGATCAAATGCACACTTGTATAGGGAGTAAAA
>NZ_JAAABJ010000466.1 GCF_009904105.1 Elizabethkingia argenteiflava
AGAAAGGTTTGGATAGGTCTTTTGCTTCTTAATAAAAGAAAATTGGATATGTCAAGCGTTCAGTTGGACGGCAGCCACACCCCAAGCCGAATGGGAGGTGAAAAGCTAGGCTATCAGGGTAGAAAAAGGCAAAAACCACCAACAGCATTTTTCTGTGTGATAACCAGGGACAAATGTTGGCAATGGGAAGTCCAAAAAGTG
>NZ_JAAABJ010000467.1 GCF_009904105.1 Elizabethkingia argenteiflava
AAATTGCAAGATTCTCTATAATATAAATTATAATTCAGGGGTAAAGAAAATAAGATCAAGTGAAATAATAAGCTTTTTAGGCTATAAGTTAATTGATTTTATTGATATGTGTGATTTTATATTTAGAGTCTGTTTTTTTGGATTACTTTTTGCTATGTGCACTAAGCCTTCTTTAAATAAGGTATTTAAGTGAAAAATTGGAATAGATATTATTCATTTGAAATAGTAAAAAACACAAAGTAAGAAAGAGAAATTTATT
>NZ_JAAABJ010000468.1 GCF_009904105.1 Elizabethkingia argenteiflava
GGTAATATCTTATCGATGTACGCTATGGGAGTGAGTACCCGAGCAATGCGGGATTATGTTCAGCAAATGTATGCTATGGAGATTTCTCCTGCAGAGATATCCCGTATTACCGATAGTGTACTACCCGAGGTTCAAGAATGGAGACACCGTCCTCTTGAAACCGTCTATCCATTTATATTTCTGGATTGTATGTTTTTCAAGGTAAGGGTGAATGGTGCTGTTGACACCCGTGCGATCTATAATATCCTCGGGGTTGATATCGCAGGAAAAAA
>NZ_JAAABJ010000469.1 GCF_009904105.1 Elizabethkingia argenteiflava
AGAAAGGTTTGGATAGGTCTTTTGCTCCTTAATAAAAGAAAATTGGATATATCAAGCGTTCAGTTGGACGGCATCCACACCCCAAGCCGAATGGGAGGTGAAAAGCTAGGCTATCAGGGTAGAAAAAGGCAAAAACCACCAACAGCATTTTTCTGTGTGATAACCAGGGACAAATGTTGGCAATGGGAAGTCCAAAAAGTG
>NZ_JAAABJ010000470.1 GCF_009904105.1 Elizabethkingia argenteiflava
ACTTTTTGGACTTCCCATTGCCAACATTTGTCCCTGGTTATCACACAGAAAAATGCTGTTGGTGGTTTTTGCCTTTTTTCTACCCTGATAGCCTAGCTTTTCACCTCCCATTCGGCTTGGGGTGTGGATGCCGTCCAACTGAACGCTTGATATATCCAATTTTCTTTTATTAAGGAGCAAAAGACCTATCCAAACCTTTCT
>NZ_JAAABJ010000471.1 GCF_009904105.1 Elizabethkingia argenteiflava
CGTAATAAAAAAGTTAATTATACATTTTTTTAGTAGTTTTTTTTTCGATGTTTTTAGTTATTACTGTGGTTTATAATATAAATTATTTTACACTCTTCAATATAAAATATACAGAAGAGGACTTTTTTAATTCCATTATCAAGGCATTTAAAATACAATATTATAAAAATTTATGGAAATATGTAGGCTCAATAGCTATGGTTTATGAATACAATAAGAAAATAATATTTAATATTATATAAATAAAAATATAAATTATAATTTATTTCAATACACTATCAAACTATATATCTAATATATCGATAAAATAAACACAAATAAATAA
>NZ_JAAABJ010000472.1 GCF_009904105.1 Elizabethkingia argenteiflava
CTTCTAAGCGAAGTAGAAATAGATCATAAAGAATTGTTTCTGAATGCTGATGCAGGATTTGACAGTGAGAATTTAAGACAAATCTTAGAAAAAGAAGAAATAATCGCCAATATTAAAACCAATCTCAGGAATAATAAAACAGCCAAGAATTATTATTGTTTTGATGAAGAATTATATAAACGAAGGTTCAATATAGAGAAAGCAAATGCTTGGTTGGATAGTTTCAAAGCATTATTAATACGATTTGAAACTTCTGTAATAACTTGGAATTATTTGCATTATATTGCTTTTGTTATTTTGTTCCTCAGAAAACTAATAGTTTAAACAAGTTCATCATTTGGGAGTTCCAATGTGCTTAGCTGTAGTAATATGTTTACAGGGGTTTTGTTCATTCTTTTTAAAATAAATTTATAGTTTTTAATGAGATTGTTTTATATGTTTAATGAATTGTTAATCAGCTTAATGTGTGTTTTTTAATCAAATGAACAATTTTTTTCTTTTTTAAATGCTAAATGAACAACAGGTTAATACAAGTATTTTAACCTTAGGATTTTACAAAAATGCTAATCTAAAAAGGATTTTAACTCCTGTAGTACAGAATCTTTTAAATTTCATTTTATTTTCATTATTTTTGAGTAAAATTCAAACATTATGGTTAGTAAAAATGTCGAAACTTTAATTAATAAACAAATTGCTGGAGAGCAATATGCAGCACAGTATTATCTTGCGATGTCCGCATGGTTTGAAGCGCAGGACTTAGAAGGTCTGGCAAATTATTTCAGAGTTCAGTCCAAAGAAGAACTCATGCATGCTGATAAAATGTTTGATTATCTTAATGATGTGGGAGGAAAAGTAATATTGGAAGCTATACCAGCACCACCTGGTGATTTTGCAGATGCCTTGGAAATTTTTGAAAAGGCCCTAGCACATGAAAAAGAAGTGACTCAAAATATTTTCAATATTGTAAAAGTAGCTACTGAGGAAAACGATTTTGCCACAACCTCATTTTTACAATGGTTTGTAAACGAGCAAGTAGAAGAGGAGGCTACCGCTTCTCAACATGTGTCTAAAATTAAAATGGTTAAAGATAACCCTTCTGCGCTTTATCTCTTCGATCAAGAATTAGGGAAAAGGGTTTTAAACACAGCTCAATAACCGCCTTAAGGTGGTTATTTTTTATATTGGTTATTTCTTTTATATTTAAGGAAAAACACATATATGAAAATTTATGGAATAGATTATCTCCAATATGGAGATGTTGTGAAGATAGCCCGTAACCCGAAGCTTGTACACATATCAGAAGAGGCCATGTTACAAATTGAGAGGTCTTATGGGAATGTCAGAAAAATCATAGCCGACCAAAAAACTGTATACGGTATCAACACGGGGTTTGGTCCTTTATGTGATACAAAAATATCGGAATCCGAGCTGGAACAATTGCAACACAATCTTATTATTAGCCACAGTGTGGGCGTGGGCAATCCTATTGATAAAAAGCTATCTAAGATGATGATGATCGCAAAAATTCATGCTTTAGCAAAGGGATTTTCGGGAGCATCTCCTCAGGTAATTGAGCGCTTACAGATGATGGTGGAGAAAGATATTATTCCTGCTATACCAGAGCAGGGTTCAGTGGGCGCTTCGGGAGATTTAGCACCCTTAGCACATATGGTGTTACCGCTTTTAGGGCTGGGAAAAGTGTGGAGGGGGTCTAAGATTGAAGAAAGTAAAGAAGCCCTGCAACGGCATCATCTTTTACCTTTAAAACTAGGGCCTAAAGAAGGGCTGGCATTAATTAATGGCACGCAGTTTATGTTAGCCCACGGTATAGCGGGCCTGGATAAAATGAAGTACTTACTCGATTTGGCAGATCTAGCAGCGGCTTTAAGTTTAGAAGCTTTTCAGGGCTCGATGACTCCCTTTAAAAAAGAACTTCATGAGATTCGACCTTTTGAAGGTAGCCAAACGGTAGCGTATAGAATGACCAATTTTATACAAGGATCAGAAATTCATGAGAGCCATCAAGGTTGTGATCGTGTTCAGGATCCTTATTCTTTCCGCTGTGTCCCACAAGTGCATGGAGCCAGTAGAAATGCGTGGTCGCATCTTAAGAAGGCTATAGAAATTGAATTAAATTCGGTAACCGATAATCCTATTATCATCAGTCATGAGGAAGCTATTTCTGGGGGTAATTTCCATGGGCAGCTTATAGCTTTGCCTTTAGATTACGCGACATTTGCAGCCGCAGAGCTGGGGAATATATCCGACAGGAGAAGTTTTTTATTACTGGAAGGTAAATATGGCTTACCTAAATTATTAGTAGCCAGTTCTGGACTTAATTCAGGATTTATGATTCCCCAATATACTTCTGCAGCTTTGGTAACCGAAAACAAAACCTTATGCTTTCCGGCCTCTGCCGATAGTGTTCCTACCTCTTTAGGTCAAGAAGATCATGTATCCATGGGGAGTATTAGCGCAAGAAAGTTTAATCAAGTCTTAAATAATCTGGAGAACATATTAGCCATCGAGTTAATGTTGGCAGCTCAAGGTCTCGAATTCAGGAGGCCTTTAAGAACATCTCAGATCTTAGAAGAGGCTCATAGTCTGATTCGCTCTAAAGTGAGCAAACTAGAAGATGATCGTCAGATAGGGGAGGATATATTAGCTATTGCAGCTTTAATCCGGGATCGGAAGTTTAATGTAGACATATAAGAATAAAAAAAAGGAGGTTATCAAATAACCTCCTTTTTTTTATTCTATACTTGAATAACGCCCAAGTTAAATTCCTCAGTAATGGGAGCATGATTTGCGGCTTCAATGCCCATGCTAATCCACTTTCGGGTATCCAGAGGGTTGATAATAGCATCCGTCCAGAGCCGAGCTGCCGAATAGCTGGCCTGTGTTTGTCGGTTATAGTTCTGGGTGATGCGGTTTAAAAGTTCCTGATGTTCTTCTGTCGTAAGTTTTTTTCCCTGTTTCGTAAGAGTAGCTTCCTGAATTTGAGCCAAGACTTTAGCTGCCTGAGGGCCCCCCATAACGGCTAATTCAGCCCAGGGCCAGGCTACAATGAAGCGAGGATCGTAAGCTTTTCCACACATGGCATAATTACCTGCGCCAAAAGAATTACCCGTGATAATAGTGAATTTTGGAACCACAGAATTGGCCACAGCATTCACCATTTTAGCGCCATCTTTTATAATACCCCCGTATTCTGATTTTGAGCCTACCATAAAACCAGTAACATCTTGTAGAAAAACCAAAGGAATTTTTCTCTGATTGCAATTTGCAATAAATCGAGTTGCTTTATCTGCACTGTCCGAGTAGATAACTCCTCCGAATTGAGCTTCGCCTTTACCACTCTTCACCAGTTTTCTTTGGTTGGCTACAATACCTACAGACCAGCCATCGATTCTTGCGTTCGCACAAATAATCGTTTTGCCATAATCGGGTTTATATTCTTCATATTCACTATTGTCCACTAAGCGCTTAATAATTTCAAGCGTGTCATATTGCTCTACTCTGCTTGCGGGGATAATCCCGAAAATTTCTTGGGGATTATGTTGTGGAGGTTGGGTTGCAATTCTATTAAATCCGGCTTTATTGAAGTCTCCTAGAGATTTCATAATATTTTTAATGCGATCCAAGGCATCTTTGTCGTCTAAAGCTTTATAGTCGGTTACGCCCGATATTGAACAATGGGTAGTCGCTCCTCCCAGTGATTCGTTATCGATATTTTCGCCTATAGCGGCTTTTACAAGGTAGCTGCCTGCCAAAAAGATACTTCCCGTTTTGTTGACGATGATGGCTTCATCACTCATAATAGGCAGATAGGCGCCCCCAGCCACGCAACTGCCCATAACTGCCGCTATTTGAACGATTCCCATGGCACTCATTTTAGCATTGTTGCGGAAAATCCGACCAAAGTGTTCTTTGTCCGGGAAAATTTCATCTTGCAAGGGGAGGTATACGCCAGCAGAGTCCACTAAATAAATAATAGGGAGCCGGTTCTCCATCGCTATTTCCTGAGCGCGGATATTTTTCTTTCCCGTGATAGGAAACCATGCACCTGCTTTTACAGAAGCATCATTGGCTACTATAATACATTGTTTTCCGGAGATGTATCCAATGATGACGACGACGCCTCCACTAGGGCAGCCTCCGTGTTCCGTATACATTTCGTGGCCAGCCAAAGCGCCTATTTCAAGGCTGTCTCTGTCTGGATCCAGTAGATAGGTAATCCTTTCACGAGCAGACATTTTGCCTGTATTTTTTAGTTTTTGAATCCGTTCTTTTCCTCCTCCATTTTTTACCTGTTCGAGGAGTTGGTTTAGTTCTGAAAGTTTTAATCTATTTAGATCTTCCCTTTTATTGAATTCTAAATCCATGCGCTTGTTTTAGGCCTTAAATATAAGCTTTTTTAAGGCTATTTTTGAACGATAGATTTTTACACTTTAAATAATTGATAAACAATATTTTATTTTAATATATTTTAACTTAAATAATCTTGCATTTGGAATATCTTTTGAATAGATTTGTAACAAAGAACGGAATTACCTTAATCCAGTAATTCAAGAGTTGCATCTTTATAGAGATCAATTCCTAAGTTTATTTTTTTTAATAGTTTATTATTTGAAAGATCCCGAATACCGTTAAGGTATCCGGGGTTTTTTGTTAGCAATACAACAAGATATAGCCCTAAAGTTGATAATAAAAACAAGCCGTATGGAGTATATCTTATGGTCTTAAAATATATTTTTTACTACATTTGAGGCGATATATCGTTCATCATGCTTTCACCTGCTCAATTTCGGCTCCATTTTATTGTTTTTTTATGGGGATTTACTGCTATTTTAGGCAAAATGATAACGGTTAATGCCCTAGAATTGGTGTTTTTTAGGATGATGTTCGCCGCTATTTTCCTTTTTATATTCATTAAGTTTGTTAAGCGAAAGTCTCTAAAAGTGGAGCTTAAACTTTTTGGGTCTCTAATAGGGATTGGAGGATTCATGGGCGCCCATTGGATGTGCTTTTTTTATGCGATTAAAATTTCCAATGTCTCCATTGCGCTATCATGCCTTGCCACTGTAACCTTATTTGTGTCGGTTTTAGAGCCTATGGTGTATCGTAGAAAACCAGACGCAACAGAGTTGGTGTTAGGTTTGGTGGTGGTGGCATCCATCAGCCTTATTTTTAAGGTTGAATGGCAGCATACAAGGGGGATTATTTTTGGGGTTTTATGTGCTTTTTTAGGAGCTTTATTTACTGTTTTTAATGGCAAATTATATGGTAGAACCTCTTCTGAAAATATTATTTTTTATGAAATCTTCGGGGGGTGGCTACTGGTGAGTTTGTTTTTGTTGGGGTCTGGGCATATGGAGTCTATCGTTCATATTGATAGAAAAAATTTCTTCTTACTCATGCTTTTAGCCAGTTTATTTACAGCTTATCCTATGCTGGAATCCGTTCGGTTAATGAAACATATTTCACCCTTTACACTTGCTCTTACCGTTAATCTGGAACCTGTTTACGGAATTATATTGGCATTCTTTATTTTTGGTAAATCGGAGCAAATGACCCCTGTTTTCTATATTGCTTCTGCCTTTATGATTATGGCTATTGTAGTCAACGCTATAGTAAAGTCCCGGAAAAAAAGAAAAGCGATAAGGAGAGTTTCTAATGATTAAAATGTCTTATACAAAAAAAATTGTTGAAGGCAAAGTCCATATCGCACGGTTCTTTTAGGTGTTTTCGTCAGTATTAAAATAGTGGAATATTGCACTGGCTTTACTTTTTCCTAAAATTTCTTCTAGTATTTCCATGTTTGCTTCGCGTATACGTTGCACCGATTTTAATTTAGATAAAAGCAAGTTTATACTTTTAGGCCCCAGGCCTGGAATATTTTCTAATTCGGATTTTATGGTGGTGTTTTTACGTCGGGTCCGGTGGTGTTTTACTCCAAACCTGTGAGCCTCATCTCGTACGCGCTGCAGAATTTTTAATGTTTCCGATTTTTTATCCAGATATAAAGGTATAGGATCCTCTGGAAAAAAAATCTCTTCCAATCTTTTAGCAATTCCCACTATGGTAATTTTACCATAGAGTCCTAAGCTTTTTAGGCTTTTTACTGCAGAGCTTAATTGGCCTTTTCCACCGTCTATGAGTATGAGTTGAGGTAGATCTGAGCCTTCGTCCAATAAGCGCCTGTAACGGCGGAAGATCACCTCCTCCATAGTGGCAAAGTCATTGGGACCCTCTACTGTTTTGACATGAAAAATGCGATAGTCTTTTTTGCTGGGTTTTCCATCCTTGAAGACTACACAGGCGGAAACAGGGTTGGTACCTTGAATATTAGAATTGTCAAAACCTTCAATATGCCTTGGCTCTACAGGCATATGTAGGTTTTTTTGCATCTCAGCCATGATACGATTAGTATGCCTGTCGGGGTCTAGAATTTGGACTTGTTTAAGTTTCTCTACACGGTATTCTCTAGCATTTTTTTCTGAAAGTTCTACAATACGCTTTTTATCTCCCACTTTGGGCACGGTAATTTTAACCCCTGGAATTTCTACTGAAAGAGGAAAGGGTAAAAAAATTTCTTTGGATTTAGAGTTGAATTTCTGTCGGATTTCTACCAAAACCTCTTCCATAATCTCGGTATCGCTTTCTTCCAAAACCTTCTTTATTTCAGTGGTGAAGGATTGAACGATAGAACCTTCGTTAATTTTAAAATAGTTGATGTATGCGGCTGATTCGTCCGAAAAAATACCAAACACATCGACATCATCTATATATGCATTTACCACCATACTGTGGGTTTGGTAATCCTCTAAAATTTCTAGATTTTCTTTAACGATCTGAGCGTTTTCAAATTCCATTTTTTCGGCAAAACGCATCATTTGGTCGGTCAGATATTGTCGAGCAATTTTATAATGACCTTTAATAATTCCACGAATTGCTTTTATTTTTTCGTTGTATTCTTCTTCCGATTCTTGGTTTTCACAGGGTCCCAGGCAATTCTTAATGTGGTATTCAAGACAGACTTTGTATTTGCCTTCTTCAATTTTAGTAGGGTTTAAGTTGAGTGGGCAAGTCCTGAGTTTGTAAATTTTTTTTATAGTATCAATCAGTATTTTGGCTTGACGCGGTTTGGCATAGGGACCATAATATTCGGAGCCATCTTTTATGACATTTCGGGTGAGAAATACTCTAGGGAAAGCTTCGTTTTTAATACAGATCCAAGGATAACTTTTGTCATCCTTTAGCATGACATTGTAGTAAGGATCGAGTTCCTTAATAAGATTGTTTTCTAGTAAAAGAGCATCGTACTCACTGTTCACGATGGTGGTTTCCAATCGTGCTATTTTAGAAACCATGATGCGGGTACGATAGCCTCCATGTTTTTTGTTAAAATAGGAGAGTACGCGTTTTTTTAGATTTTTGGCTTTACCCACGTATAACAGGTGGTTATCTTTGTCATAATAACGATATACCCCCGGATCTTGTGGTAATGTCTTGAGCTGAAGTTCTAAATTCGAATTCACGGTGTAAAATTACAAAAAAGAGCTTAGTTTAAATTTTGGGTTCACCTTATTTATATGTAGATAACTTCTATTTTCCATACTTTTTCTCCTGCTTTCTCCAATGCTTTTTTGTAAATTTCAATCTGATTTTCATATTTTTCGTGTTCAGCTCCAGTTTTGAAATCTATGATAATCCATCCCTCTTGTGCTTTTAATAAGCGATCTGCTCTCAATAATTGGTGTGTTATCCCATCAGAAAATAATAGATCCCGCTCAGTCATTACGGTATAGGTGGCATTAAAGAAATCTGGGTATAGATCAAAAAGGTAGTTGAGTCTGATTTGGATTGCTGAAAATTCTTCATGGGTGATGTTACCTTCCAGTAGGTATTGTTTTAGAACTTTAGGTGCATCTTCACGGGTGATAATTTTTTCCAGTATCTCATGGGTGAAAATTCCTGTTTTTACACTTTGATTTCGCTCCTGATAACTCTTGGATGGTGTAGCGATCTTAATTTGGGTGGGAAGACTTGCCGAAGGAGAGCGTAGGGAACTGATATGCAGATTTCGGGTGGAAGTATCTGTCAAATCACTATAAGGTTTTTCGAGCAATTTTTCGTCTACTTCATAAAAATTAAAAGAATCTTCGTCTGTATGTTTGTGGCTGGCAATGAAATCGTAAATTTCGAGATGATTTACTGATTTTCCGGGTTTTTGGATATATAAAAACATCTGTTTTACAGCTCTTGTAGTAGCGACATACTGAATACAGAAGCGGTCTATCTTATTTTTATAAGTGTTTTTGGTGTTAAAATCCCTCATCTCTGGATCATAGTTGGTTAAATCCTTATTAAAAGAGCTTAGATTTACCATTTGTAAAGCGTTTTGTTGTGTGTCATAAACATGATACCACTCACTAAATAGGCTATCTTTATGGCTGTTTTTCATAGGAATAAATACGATCGGAAATTCTAAGCCTTTCGCTTTATGTATGGTCATCAGCTGAATAGCATCCGTATTCTCCGAGGCCTGAATACTCACAGAGCCTCCTTCTTCTTGCCAATATCGAAGGAAATCTTTAAGTGTAGCAGAAGTGTTTTGGAAGAATCCATATAATAGTTCTAAAAAGTTGATCAGATAATCTGTTTCTTTACCTTCCACCGAAAACTCCTGTAAAATACTTTCTATAAAGCTATAGGTATTAAGGTGGGTATTCTGTGGGACGAGTTTTAGTAAGTATTTTTTTTCTATCTTCTTAAGCAATTGCTCATTACAATCCTCTTTGAGAATATCTGAAAGTTCTCCGCTAAAATCTTGTATGTCAATTCGCTTAGCTTTGTTCAGATAGTAAAGGCATAGTACCAGATATCTCCTGTTTTTGGGAAAAGAATACCACAGTAGATATTGGATAAGTGCATTCAGGGTGGGGGAGAGGTCTAAGGTTAATCCTTTTTCGGAAAGGGTTTTGATGAAAGTTTTTTCGCTTTTATACTCCACTTCTAACGTAGAAAGCAGTTGAGAAAATTTTAAAATATCTTTGTTTCCACGGCAAAGAATAGCAATGTCGGAGAATTTAAAGCCTTGATTGATACATTTTTGAATGTCAATTTTCATTTTTTCGATCGTTTCTTCGAAGAAAAGGTCGACGTTGTTTTGGTTGGATATTAAATTGATTTTAACGAGTCCCGGATCCGAGGAGTAGGGTTTTTGCAGAGCCAACTCACCAAAGATTTCCCGGTAATCTTCTTGAACAAAATTTGAAAGATACTGGTATAGCTGATTATTGAAGTTAACAATATGATAGCTGCTCCTATAATTGTGTTCAAGATGCTGAATGTCTGCATATTTCGGAGCGAACTCTTTCTTATTGATAATATCTAACATTAATTGAGCATCTCCTCCTCTAAATCTGTAAATACTTTGTTTAGGATCGCCTACAAGGGTAAAGCTGGTATGTTCTTCTGATAAAACGTGGTCGCGCAGGGGAAGAAAATTTTGCCATTGTAAAAAAGAAGTATCCTGAAATTCATCGAAAAAATAATGTTGGTACTGCTCTCCTACTTTTTCATAGATAAAGGCCGAGGGTTCATTGCAAAGCTGTTGGTTGATCATTACATTGAAGCGCGAAAGCAATAGCAGGTCGTTGTCATCTTCAATAAATTTAAGTTGATCTTGTATTTCTTTGTTTACCTTTAGCGGGAGAAGTGCTGCGTGAATTTTTCTCTTCTTTTCTACTTGTAGATGATTGTAAATGATTTTTTTTCTATTCTCTAGTAGCACAGGAAGGATTACCGCGATGTCATCAGCACGGTTTTTAGCCTTCGCACTGCTTAGTTTTTCGAAAAGTTCTTGCGCTTTTTCTTCAGAATTGGTAGGGAGAGAAGGTACTCCGGTATTAAGGTACTTCTCAAAAAAGACGGCAATACTATTTACTTTTTTTCCGGCAAAGTCTTCAATACATAGATCTTGAGATTTTATTAGTTCGAGAGAGGATAAAGCCCTCTGTGTAGCGTCTTTTAAAAGCTGTTTAATCTCTGTTCTGAATTTTTCTTTTTCTTGAGAATAGCTCTCCCAATCAAAGTTTCTATTTTTCTCTAAAGTAAAATAGTGGATGTCATTATTGAAAGCCTTAGCCGTATTGAAAAGGGTCTTAGGGAGATTTTCTCTCTTTTGGTGATCTAGATTGTAATTGATGTAATCCATAAAGGCTTCAGAAAGCTCGGGATGTTCTCCTATTTTATCCAGTGTCTGATCTACCGCCTCTAAGATAAAAGGAGCAGCATCTATTTCCAAATTGAAATTTTGAGGTAGTCCCAATTCATAAGCAAAGGAGCGTATTAATCGGGTGTTGAATTTATCTATTGTACTGATATTAAGGGCTGAATAGTGGTGTAGAATATAATCCAGAAGATTTTTAGCGCGCTGATGCAGCTCTTCTAGTGCTAGGGGTATCTTTTCCGCTTTCAATTCATTTTGAATATCTTGTAGCGCTTGATTGTGCATATAATATGGAGAGGTGAACTCACCGAGCCAGGATAAAATTCTTTCCTTCATTTCATTTGCTGCTTTGTTGGTGAAGGTTAAAGCTAGAATATTGCGTATAATATCGGGCTTGTTATGGCGTAAACAGATTTTTAGAAGATTCTTAATCAGGCTATAAGTTTTTCCAGAGCCCGCAGAAGCATTAATAAGGGTATAGGTATTCATTAATGAATTGAAAATTAAAGCATAAAATTAAAAATAAATTTGTGCTTTTAAAAAAAAATATTTATTTTTGCAACCGAAAATGAGATGTAAAATATGTTAATAATTCCAGTAAAAGACGGAGAATCTATCGATAGAGCTCTAAAGAAGTACAAAAGAAAATTTGATAGAACAGGTGTAGTAAGAGCCCTGAGATCAAGACAGCAATTTATTAAACCTTCTGTAGTACAGAGACAAAAGATTCAAAAAGCAGCTCACAAGCAAAGAAACATTAGCCAAGAAGAACAAGCTTAATTATTTTTCTCGGTTTATTACATATAATCGCTTCCCGAATGTTTATATTTGGGAAGCGATTTTATTTGGTATCAATATATGAAGTTAATAGCAAAATTTTTAGAATATATTAGGGTAGAGAAGCGGTATTCAGAGCACACACTTGTCAGTTATAAAAAAGACCTCGACGATTTTCTCATTTTTTTAATGGATACGGAAAGCATAGAAGATACCTTGAAGGTCACTAAGAAGATGGTCAGGAATTTTATCGTATGTTTGAATGAAAAAGGGCTCTCTAATAGGAGTATTAACAGGAAAATATCCAGTCTGCGAGGTTATTATTTGTTTTTGCTAAAAATAGGAGAATTAAAGCTTTCTCCAGTTGAAACGCTTGATTCTTTAAAGTTTTATGCTGAGAAGCAGATCCCCATCTCTCCGGAAGAGATGGAGGATTTACAGTCTGTTTTTTCGGTAAAATCTGATAGATTGGGGGAAGCGATAATCGAGACTCTTTATCAGACGGGTATGCGGAAGTCAGAGTTGTGTAATCTGCGCATGCAGGATGTTGATTTCAATTCCGAACTTTTTAAAATTAAAGGAAAAGGTAATAAACAGCGGCATGTTCCGATGGCGCCAGATCTTAAAAAAAAACTACAGGATTACCTTTCTGAAAGACAGCCATTAGAAGCGTTTGAACACTTTTTTTTTGTTAATCAGAGGGGGAATAAACTCACTGAAAAGTTTGTTTATTCCAAAGTAAAATTTTACCTTAGTTACGTTAGTAACAAGAGAAAGAAAAGTCCTCATATGCTTCGCCATAGTTTTGCCACCCACGTTTTAAATAATGGTGGTGAGATATTTGCGGTGAAAGAAATATTAGGTCATGCTAGCCTTGCTAGTACTCAGATTTATACCGATGCAAGTATTGAACAGTTAAAAAAAGTAATTAACCAGGCTCATCCGCGAGCCCAAAAAAAAGATGAATTATGAAAATTACTGTACAGTCATTTGGACTGACCCCTCACCCACCCTTAGAAGAACATATTCAGAAAAAGGTGAATAAATTAGAAACTTTTTATGATAGAATACAGTTTTGTAGAGTTCTTTTGAAGCTCGAGAATACGGCGGATAAAGAAAATAAAACGGCTGAGCTGATTTTAGATATTCCTGGGGACGATATAGTGGTAAAGAAAACAACGCTCAGTTTTGAGGAAAGTATTGATGTTTGCGTTGATGTAGCTAAAAAACTGTTAATCAAGAAAAAAGAAACTGTATAGAAAATAGATTAAAAAAAAGTTTAAAATAATTTTGAAGATTTCAAAAAAACACCCTATATTTGCACTCGCAAAACAGAAACAAAGATTAGTTGTTCTTTTGAAATCTTTTGCCTCCATAGCTCAGTTGGCCAGAGCACGTGATTTGTAATCTCGGGGTCGTGGGTTCGAATCCCTCTGGAGGCTCATTTTTAAAAATAAACTGGGGAGATACCAGAGCGGCCAAATGGGACGGACTGTAACTCCGTTGTCGTGAGACTTCGCAGGTTCGAATCCTGCTCTCCCCACATTTTTTTTTAAAAAAATTGCAATTTTGAATTTTTATTGTATATTTGCAAACGCTTACCAACAGTGGGATGATTCAAAATTTAAATAAGCGGAAGTAGCTCAGTTGGTAGAGCGTCAGCCTTCCAAGCTGAATGTCGCGGGTTCGACCCCCGTCTTCCGCTCAAAAAATCACAAACCCTAGCGGAATGTGATTTTTTTTTACCTGCCGATATAGCTCAGGGGTAGAGCGCTTCCTTGGTAAGGAAGAGGTCTCGGGTTCAAATCCCGATATTGGCTCAGTGCAAAGATCAAAAGTCTTCTCTCCCATGGGAAGATTTTTTGTTGGAAATTTAGTGGGTCTTTTTCTAAGAATGTTTGAAGATGTTTTTTGTGTTTTTGAATGTTTAAATGGGAGGGAAAAAAATCAAAAACATTTTTGTTATTTAAAAAATGACTATATTTGCACACTGAAAAAAATCAATTAGTTAATAATTAAACATTAAGATCATGGCAAAGGAAACGTTTAATCGTAACAAACCACACCTTAACATTGGTACTATTGGTCACGTTGACCATGGTAAAACTACTTTGACTGCCGCTATCAGTAAAGTATTGTCAGATAAAGGTCTTGCTGAGAAAAAAGATTTCTCTGCAATTGACTCTGCTCCTGAAGAAAAAGAAAGAGGTATTACTATCAATACTGCTCACATCGAGTATGAAACTGAAAACAGACACTACGCTCACGTAGACTGTCCTGGTCACGCCGACTATGTAAAAAACATGGTAACTGGTGCTGCTCAGATGGATGGTGCGATCTTAGTATGTGCTGCTACTGATGGTCCTATGCCTCAAACCAGAGAACACATCTTACTTTGCCGTCAGGTAAACGTACCTAGAATCGTTGTGTTCATGAATAAAGTTGATATGGTAGACGATCCAGAATTGTTAGAGCTTGTAGAGCTTGAACTTAGAGATCTATTGTCTACTTATGAATATGATGGAGATAACTCTCCAGTAATTCAAGGTTCTGCTCTTGGTGCTCTTAACGGAGATGCTAAATGGGTAGCTACTGTAGAGGAATTAATGAATGCTGTAGATACTTGGATTGAACAACCAGTAAGAGATTCTGATAAGCCTTTCTTAATGCCAATTGAAGACGTATTCTCTATTACAGGTAGAGGTACTGTAGCTACAGGTAGAATTGAAGCAGGTGTTATTAATACTGGTGATGCTGTTGATATCGTAGGTATGGGTGATGAAAAGCTAACTTCTACTGTAACTGGAGTTGAAATGTTTAGAAAAATTCTAGATAGAGGTGAAGCTGGTGATAACGTAGGTCTATTGTTAAGAGGTATTGAAAAAACCGATATCAAGAGAGGTATGGTAATTGCTAAACAAGGATCTGTAACGCCACATAAAAAATTCAAAGCAGAGGTTTATATCCTTTCTAAAGAAGAAGGTGGACGTCACACTCCTTTCCACAACAAATATCGTCCTCAGTTCTATGTAAGAACAACAGACGTTACAGGTGAGATCTTCTTACCAGAAGGTGTGGAAATGGTAATGCCTGGTGATAACTTAACCATTACTGTAGAGCTATTGCAACCTATCGCTCTTAACGTAGGTCTTAGATTTGCGATCAGAGAAGGAGGTAGAACAGTTGGTGCAGGTCAGGTAACAGAAATTATAGACTAAGATCTGATATAAAATAGTAAAGCTTGCGCAAGAAAACTTGCGAAAGCTTTATATACGGGCATCGTCCAATGGTAGGATACCGGTCTCCAAAACCGTTGATCTGGGTTCGAATCCTAGTGCCCGTGCAAATTAATAAGAATGAGTTTAGTAAGTTTTCTTAAAGATTCGTTTACCGAATTTAAAGATAAAGTAGAATGGCCGAAGTGGCTACAGTTGCAGTCTTCTACAACAGTAGTCTCAATCGCAACTATTTTACTGGCCATTTTTACTTTTGGTGTAGATACACTTTTCAGTGAAGCTATCAAGAATATTTATACTCTATTAATTGGCGTTTTTAACTAAAAAATATTTTCTATGAGCGAATTAAAATGGTATGTACTAAAAGCTATCAGTGGTCAGGAAAATAAAGTTAAAAACTACATTGAGACTGAGGTTAAGAGGCTTAATCTAGAGAAGGATGTAGCACAGGTGGTTATACCTATGGAGAAGGTGATCCAGATGAGAAATGGAAAAAAAGTGCCTAAAGAAAGGCCTTATTATCCAGGATATATTATGGTAGAAGCTAATCTTATCGGTGAGATTCCTCATATTATTAAGAATATTCCAGGTGTTATTTCATTTTTGAGTTTAACCAAGGGAGGGGATCCTGTTCCTATGCGTAAAGCGGAGGTCAATAAGATGTTGGGAAGAATGGACGAACTTTCAGAATTTGCTCAGGACACCGCAATACCATATACTATTGGCGAAAATGTAAAAGTAATTGATGGACCTTTTAATGGCTTTAATGGGACTATTGAGAAAATACATGAGGATAAGAAGAAGCTTGAAGTTATGGTGCTCATCTTTGGTAGAAAAACACCATTAGAATTGAATTATATGCAAGTAGAAAAGAATTAAATTTTGTTTAAATAATAAGTGAAATCCGAAAATAAATTTTCGGATTTTTTTATTGCAAAATTCTGAAGATACTTTTATAAACAAGAAATAAAAGAAGCTTGATTCCTGAACATTTTCCGGTTAAAAGTGGTTTAGAATATTTTTTTTAAAGATTCATCTCTAAATTTTATATGAAGTTTTGTGATATAGCCCATCTCCAATTCGGAATGGCTATAGTCCATTTTCTAAGGAATAAGATAGGAGGAGTCCCTTTATTTTTGATGCTGGAGGGGTCCACTCGATTCCATTGTTAGTATATATGATTTTTTTTCATTGTACTTTCTGCTTCTGTTGTGTTTTTCCCTGAATAAAGTTTACATTCATCTATTTATTAAGCCCATAAGTCCACATGTAAACAGCAGATGAGGAGAGAGATCTGATCTTAAGGGTAAACAGGAATTTATTTAATCGAATATACGGATGATATATAAAGAGTAATAAAGAATGGGAAACTCATATAGAGCCAATGCCGTAGTAAAGTATAAACCCCATAACAGGTGCTGAAAGAAAAATTAAAGGACATAAAGCCCTACATTTTATCTTTCGGAGCCCTACAATTAAAGTTTTTCAGGTATTTTGTCATTACTCTAGAACAGCTGAACATAGGTAGTTAAAGGGATAAAAAAAACGGCTTCTTTTTTTAAAGAAGCAGATTATACCGAATTGTTAAAGCCAAGTATACTTCGTTTAAGCTTTATTTTTGAGCTTTAGAAGAATACTCCAAGATGAGCTGATTAAATTCATTTTTCTTATCGATGAGGATATTAATAGGCCAGTAATATAGCTTTTCCTGCATATAACCAAAGGCTTTTAGCCTCACAAAATCCTTTTCAGTAGTAAGGATAAGCTTGTATTCTCCTAAATTCTTATATTCAGAAGCTATTTTCGCAATGTCTTCATCACTAAATGGATGATGGTCCTTAAACTTAATATGTTTTATACGCTGCGAATATTTGTTAAGCTCTTTGAGTAAGTGCTTAGAAGAGGCAATGCCTGTAATTAATAAAATATCGTAGTAGTGTAGGTTATTGAGGGGTAAATATTCTTCTTTAGAGCGTATGTTATCCGCGTAATGAATAGAACTGAAAAATATTTTTTGATCTTGTTGGGGTTTAATCCGAGAAATATAATATTGCTTTTTCTCTTCCGAGAGATTTGATGGACACTTGGTCACCAATATAATATGGGCTCTTTTATAACCGTATTTGGACTCGCGGAGATCACCTGCGGGTAATATATAATCTTTAAAAAAAGGATCGGAATAGTCTGTTAAAAGAATATTCATGCCCGGTTCTATATAGCGGTGCTGAAAGCTGTCATCCAGTAAAAGGACATCCAGATCCATATCATCAATAATTTTTTTAGCTCCAAAAGCGCGATCTTCACACACTCCGATCACAATACGGTTTTTAAAGCGCTCAAACAACTGCATAGCTTCGTCTCCTACCATTTTATAGGTAGATTTGTAATTGACGATTTTATAGCCGGTAGAAGTTCTTCCATAACCACGTGATAATACACCTGTTCGCCTCTGATTTTTGGATAAAATATCCGCTAAATACATAACGACCGGAGACTTGCCCGTTCCACCTACAGAAAGATTACCCACTCCTATTATGGGAGTGCGAAATTTTTTACTGCGAAGTAAACCTACGTTAAAGAATAGATTTCGGGTAGCAATCACTAACCCATAACCCAGAGAAAAAGGGTAGAGGTACCATCTCTTCATAGTTACAAAAGTAAAAATTTATCCTCAAATTTAGAGGGTAAAGAAGAATCAATTTAAAAAGATTATGACGAATAATGATAATCTTTCGTTGTAAGAGAAAAAAGGAAATGCCGCAGATGCTACTAAATTCCTATATTCGTTTGTATATTTGCAAAAATCTAAAAATATGATTTTATCTATGACAGGCTTCGGCCGAGCGGAGGGAATTTGTGGAGGTAAGAAGATAATTATTGATGTGAAGTCACTCAATAGTAAGGGGTTCGATTTAAATATGAAAATTCCGCTGCGTTATAAAGAAAAAGAGTTTGATATCCGTAAAGTACTCAGCGAGAGAGTTGTAAGAGGGAAAGTAGATCTTTATTTGAATGTCGAAATTATAGATGGTAAAACCGATACGACCCTTAACAAAGACGTCATAAAGGCTTATATGGATGAGCTTTCTGATATTGTGACAGCCGCCGATAGGGTAGAATTATTAAAAATTGCTACTAAGCTTCCGGATGCCGTTAGCTCTTCGAATTCCGAATTGGCTGAAGAAGAATGGCATGATTTGCTTGCAATTATAGATAAAGCAGTCGATAATTTTGTCGATTTTAGGATAACCGAAGGGAAGTCGCTAGAGACAGAGCTCCAATCTTATATAAAAAATATCGAAGCTAATTTAGCTGCTGTGGAGCCTTTTGAGGAATCCCGAATTGCAACTATTCGCGAAAAAATGCAAACCAACCTAAAAGATTTTAGCGATTTAGATGAGCAGCGTTTTTATCAAGAACTTGTATATTATATAGAAAAGCTAGATCTCTCAGAAGAAAAAGTACGATTGGCCCAACACTGTAAGTACTTTTTAGAAGTATTGAATGAAGAAGAAAACAATGGGAAAAAATTAGGATTTATCGCACAGGAAATAGGGCGTGAAATCAACACATTAGGTTCTAAAGCCAATCATCAGGAAATTCAGAAACTGGTGGTCAAAATGAAGGATGATTTAGAAAAAATTAAAGAGCAGAGTTTGAATGTACTTTAAAAATAGAGGTTAGAGCTAAACAATGAACTCCTTGTAAGCGATTATGGAAAAGATTGTAAAGATGACCGTCTGAGTAGAGCTTGTTTTAGGGGGCATATCCTGTTAAAATGCTCAGAGCATGGAGAGGGTGGTGAAGAATACGAAAACGCATATGATTTTTATAAAAGGCTACTTTCATAATAGAGGTTTTATATTACTTCCTCAAGCAGGAGTAGCGAATCAAAAACTTTATATTTGTACTTCTAAACATAATTTTTCATAAAATTATATTTCTACGCCTTTCTATATAAATAGATAAATATTAATAATTAAAATGCACCAGGGCTTATGGGTGGTTATTCAAGAGCCCGTTGAAGAGATAGAATGAATAAGGTAATTATATTTTCGGCGCCATCGGGGAGTGGTAAAACGACATTAGTAAAACATTGCTTGAAAAAGTTTTCTACTTTACAGTTTTCGATTTCAGCAACAACACGTTTACCGAGGGGTGAAGAAAAACATGGCGAGGATTATTTCTTTCATACGCCTGAAGATTTTAGAAAGAAAATAGAAGAAAATGCTTTTGTAGAATTTGAAGAAGTATATGCCGACAGGTATTATGGTACTTTAAAAACAGAAGTAGAGAAAATATGGAAAGCCGGAAATGTTGTTATATTTGATGTAGATGTAAAAGGAGGGGTTAGCCTAAAGAAGATTTTTGGAGAACAAGCCTTATCTATTTTTATTGCTCCCCCTTCCGTGGAATCATTAAAAGAAAGATTAATCCATAGAGCGACAGACGATGCAAAGGCTATTGAGGTGAGAATAGCTAAAGCTGAAGAAGAAATGAAGTATGCAAATGACTTTGATAAAGTGATAGTGAATGATGATCTCGAGCAGGCCAAAGCACAAATAGAACAACTGATTGAAGCATTTATCAATGCATAAAATGAGTATCTTTAATTATATAATAAGTTATGAACGAAACGCTGGAACAAGCAAAAGCCAATCTACCCGTTCAGGGATTTCTGAGATATAAAGAGTTGATCATCCCTCAAGGTACTGAGCTGATACAAGCAATTTTGGATTTAAAGAAAGAAAAAAATGCTGTTATTCTAGCACATTACTACCAGCCAGGAGAAATTCAAGATATTGCTGATTTTTTAGGCGATTCTCTACAATTAGCACGTCAGGCCAAAGGTACAGAGGCAGATATGATTGCCTTTTGTGGTGTTCATTTTATGGCGGAAGCTGCCAAAATTCTCAATCCCACTAAAAAAGTGGTTTTGCCCGATACGCTGGCAGGCTGTTCGTTGGCAGATGGTTGTAGTGGAGAAGGTCTTCGTAAAATGAGAGAGAAATACCCAAATGCTTTAGTCGCCACCTATATCAATTGTAATGCTGAAACAAAAGCAGAAAGTGATATTATTGTGACCAGTTCCAATGCTGAAACCATTATTAAAGCATTGCCTAAAGATAGACCTATTATCTTTGCACCGGATAAAAACTTAGGCAAATATCTGATCAAAAAAACAGGACGGGAAATGATTTTATGGGATGGTAGTTGTGTGGTGCACGAAGCTTTTTCCATGGAACGTATTGCTCAGCAATTAATGGCTCATCCCGATGCGAAGCTTATCGCTCATCCTGAGAGCGAAACGGCAGTACTGGAACTCGCACATTTTGTAGGATCTACATCCGCCTTATTAGATTATGTAGTAGAAAGTAAAGCTCAGGAATTTATCATTGCAACTGAAGAAGGTATTTTACATGAAATGAGAAAGCGTGCGCCAAATAAAACTTTAATTCCAGCATTGGTATTTGATGAGAGTTGTAATTGTTCCGAATGTTTTTACATGAAGCGCAATAGTTTGGAAAAACTTTATTTGTGTATGAAGTATGAACTACCAGACATAGAAATTGAAGAAGAGTTGCGTTTAAAAGCGCTCAAACCAATTGAAGAGATGCTGGACCTCTCTCGCAATATAAAATAAGAAAACTATGACATAATTAGGATAAAAGTTTTGTTTGGGGTCTGCTGACAAAACTTTTTTAAGTTTATAAGCATGTTGATGAATTCAAAAATTATTTTAGAAGATATAAAAATATATGCCTATCATGGTGTATTACCAGAAGAGAGGGTATTGGGTACCTTTTACCTGGTGAGTGCTGAAATACAGGCTGATTTATGGGAAGCATCAGAAAGCGATAGGCTTGAAGATACGATTAATTACGCAGAAGTTAATGCTATCATCCATCAAGAGATGAAAATACCTTCTCAACTTTTAGAGCATGTTCTTGGAAGAATGATCAGGAGTATAGCTGAAAAATTTACACAAATAAGCTTTATTAAAATAAGATTAACCAAACTTCAACCTCCCATGATGGGAGAAATGAAGGGGGTAAGTCTGGAGATGGAAAAAGAATTTTAAACAATTAGTATTAAAAAAATGCCGAGCAACTGCATTAACTAAAGCTATAGTCAAAATGCCGAGCTCCAAAATAAAGATATTTGTTAATAATACCATAGATAGTCCTTTTTGCCTTCGGTATGGAAGCTTATAAAAAAATCTATCTTTTGTATAGCTTTGAAAAGCAGTGCTATATGTAAATTAGAGGATATTTTTGCTTAAATGTGAGATGATTTAAATAAAAAAATACTATATTTGCACACCTAAAATGGTACCTTGGCCGAGCGGTTAGGCAGTGGTCTGCAAAACCATCCACAGCGGTTCGAATCCGCTAGGTACCTCAAAGCCTTTAAATCTCAGTGTGGATTTAGAGGCTTTTTTATGATGTTTTTTACATATGAATACTAAAGGATGTGATAAGGCTAAAATGAGCATTTATCGTCGGTATGTCTTGTCTAAATTCGGTTATTTTATAGAGTGTTACCTGTGCTTTTATTTAGAGTACATTAAATTTTAACCTATTCAGACTTCTATTGAGACAAAAGATATTGAATCATAGTAAAAGAAGTTATTTTTGATGCTATTTTGCTTAGCTGTAGCAAGATGTTTACAGGTGTTGGTCAATTTTTTTTTAATTCCTACATGCACAACAGCTTAATCCAACTTCTATCTTTCAGGAGAGTTTTGCCTTTTAACTTTCTGATGTTTCCGAAAAAAAATATATTTAGTTTTAGAGGCTGTTTAAATTTTGTTCAATAAATGTTTTATAGCGGCCACTTTAACCATTTCTTCTGCATTTTCGATTAGCAGTTCATAAATTCGGCATAGTCTTCGATCGTTATCAAACCAAGCAAATGTTCTTTC